>NZ_JBIVAX010000002.1:11623-404929 GCF_044745805.1 Kitasatospora sp. NPDC086801 | reverse complement strand
GGCTCCCAGTAGACGACTGGGTTGATAGGCCGGATATGGAAGCCCTGTGAGGGGTGGAGTTGACCGGTACTAATAGGCCGAGGGCTTGTCCTCAGTTGCTCGCGTCCACTGTGTTGTTCTGAAACAACGACCCCAACCCCTGTATGTCGGGGGTTGGTGCGGTTGACAGTTTCATAGTGTTTCGGTGGTCATAGCGTGAGGGAAACGCCCGGTTACATTCCGAACCCGGAAGCTAAGCCTTACAGCGCCGATGGTACTGCAGGGGGGACCCTGTGGGAGAGTAGGACGCCGCCGAACAATCATTCCGAAAAGACCCCCTCCCGTCCGGGAGGGGGTCTTTTTGCATTTCCCGGAGAGCGGGCAGAAGGCTTTTGGGCCTGCCCGGCTGAAGGGGTGGGCGCCGTCAATATGTCGCTAAAACCGCATGATCAGTGCACTGATCAGCGGAAAATCGCCGCTCACGCCGTAGTCTCGAAGGGAAGGGGAACAGGTGTCCGGGGGTGGCCCCCGGGCAGAGCCGGATCAAGAATGGTGCTCATGGGACGAGGCAGGCTGCGCATCTACCTTGGGGCGGCCCCCGGGGTCGGCAAGACGTACGCCATGCTCGCCGAGGCGCACCGGCGACAGCAGCGTGGCACGGACGTCGTGGTGGCGTTCGTGGAGGACCACGGCCGGCGGCGCACCGCGGAGCTCGTCGACGGGCTGGAGGTCGTACCGCGCCAGCAGCTGGTGCACCGGGAGGCCGCGTTCACCGAGATGGACGTGGACGCCGTCCTCGCCCGCCGCCCGCAGGTGGCGCTGGTGGACGAGCTGCCGCACACCAACATCCCCGGTTGTCGCAACGCCAAGCGCTGGCAGGACGTCGAGGAACTGCTGGCGGCCGGGATCGACGTGATCTCCACCGTCAACATCCAGCACCTGGAGTCGCTCGGCGACGCCGTCGAGGGCATCACGGGGGTGCGCCAGCGCGAGACCGTCCCGGACGCGGTGGTGCGCCGGGCCGACCAGATCGAGCTGGTCGACATGTCGCCGCAGGCGCTGCGGCGGAGGCTGGCGCACGGCAACGTGTACGCGCCGGAGAAGATAGACGCGGCCCTGGCCAACTACTTCCGCCCGGGCAACCTGACCGCGCTGCGCGAGCTGGCCCTGCTGTGGACGGCCGACCGGGTCGACGAGTACCTGCAGAAGTACCGGGCCGAGCAGGGCATCGAGGGCACCTGGCAGGCCCGGGAGCGGATCGTGGTGGGTCTGACCGGCGGCCCCGAGGGGGCGACGCTGATCCGCCGAGCGGCCCGGATCGCGGCCCGAGTCTCCGGCGGTGAACTCCTCGCCGTCCACATCTCCCGCTCGGACGGGCTCTCGGGCACCGGCTCCCCGCAGACGCTGATCGAGCAGCGCGCCCTGGTGGAGAGCCTCGGCGGCTCCTTCCACGCCGTCCTCGGCGACGATCCGGCCGCCGGGCTGCTGGACTTCGCCCGGGGCGTGAACGCGACCCAGATCGTGCTGGGCACCAGCCGCCGGCCGGCCTGGCAGTACCTCTACGGGCCGGGCGTCGGCACCACGGTGACCCGGGAGGCCGGGGACATCGACGTCCACATGGTCACCCACGAGCACGCCGGGCACGGACGCGGACGGTTGCCGGTGCGCCGGATCACCGACCTGGGACGCCCCCGCACCATCGCGGGCTGGCTGATCGGGCTGGCCGGTCCGCCGGTGCTGGCGCTGGTGCTGACCGCGATCGGCGGGCTGGGCCTGTCCACCGACATGCTGCTGTTCCTGTCGCTGACGGTGTGCGCGGCGCTGGTCGGTGGCCTGCTGCCGGCGATCGGGTCGGCGCTGGTCGCCTCCTCGGTGCTGAACTACTACTTCACGCCGCCGATCCACACCTTCACCATCAACGAGCCGCAGAACATCATGGCGGTGGCGATATTCACCGTGGTCGGCATCTCGGTCGCCTCCGTGGTGGACCTGGCGGCCCGACGCACCCACCAGGCGGCCCGCAGCCAGACGGAGGCGCAGACGCTCAGCGCGCTGGCCGGCACCGTGCTGCGCGGCGCGCCGAACGGGGACGGGGTGCTGACCGCGCTGATGGAGCAGGTCCGGGAGACCTTCGGGCAGGAGAGCGCCGCGCTGTTGGAGCGCCCGGAGCCGCTCGGCCCCTGGGTGCCGGTCGCCACCGCCGGGCCGCGCCCGCCGGAGCGGCCGGAGGGAGCCGACGTGGACGTCCCGGTCGGGGACAGCCTGGCGCTGGTGCTGCGCGGCCGGGTGCTGCCGGGGGCGGACCGGCGCCTGCTCGGTGCGTTCGCCGCGCAGGCGGCCGTGGTGCTGGAGCGCCGCCGGCTGGCCAGGGAGGCCGCCGCGGCCCGCCGGGAGGCGGAGGGCAACCGGATCCGCACCGCCCTGCTGGCGGCCGTCTCGCACGACCTGCGCACTCCGCTGGCGGGGATCAAGGCGTCCGTCAGCTCGCTGCGGGCGGCCGACGTGGAGTGGGCGCCGGAGGACGAGGCGGAGCTGCTGGCCGGCATCGAGGCCGGGGCGGACCGGCTCGACCACCTGATCAACAACCTGCTGGACATGAGCCGGTTGCAGACCGGCACCGTCACCCCGCTGATCCAGGAGACCGACCTGGACGAGGTGGTGCCGTTCGCCCTCGGCGGGGTGCCGCCCGAGTCGGTGCGCCTCGACGTCCCGGAGACGCTGCCGATGATCCGGGCCGACGGCGGCCTGCTGGAGCGTTCGCTGGCCAATCTGGTCGAGAACGCCGTCAAGTACAGCCCGGACGGCGTCAAGGTGCTGGTCAAGGCCGACGCGCTGCGTCAGCCGGGCGGTTCCGGGCGGGTCGAGCTGCGGATCGTGGACCGCGGCCCGGGCGTGCCCGAGGACGCCAAGGAGCGGATCTTCGCGCCGTTCCAGCGCTACGGGGACGCGCCGCGCGGCGCCGGGGTGGGGCTCGGGCTCGCGGTGGCGCGCGGTTTCGTCGAGGCGATGGACGGTACCGTCACCGCCGAGGACACCCCCGGCGGCGGCCTCACCATGGTCGTCAGCCTGCCCGCCGCCGAGCGGCCGCCGGAACTGGGGGAGGCGTCCGGTGACGGGCACGATCCGCTGTCGCGGCTGATCACGTGACGGCCGGTGGCGTGCCGTTCCGGCCTGCCGTTCCTCGCTTCCGCAAGTCGCATGTTCAGCAAGTCCCACAGTCCGTAAGTCCTGTAGTCCGCAAGCCCCACAGTCCGTAAGTCCGACAGCCCTGAAAGGCGGAGCCCGTAAATGACCCGGGTCCTCGTCGTGGACGACGAACCGCAGATCGTCCGCGCGCTGGTGATCAACCTCAAGGCCCGCAAGTACGAGGTCGACGCGGCCCATGACGGCGCGAGCGCCCTGGAGCTGGCCGCCGCCCGCCATCCCGACGTGGTCGTCCTCGACCTGGGCCTGCCCGACATGGACGGCGTCGAGGTGATCCGCGGCCTGCGCGGTTGGACCAGGGTGCCGATCATCGTGCTGTCGGCCCGGCACGCCTCCGACGAGAAGGTCGAGGCGCTGGACGCCGGCGCCGACGACTACGTCACCAAGCCGTTCGGCATGGACGAGCTGCTCGCCCGGATGCGCGCCGCCGTACGCCGCGCCGAGCCGGTCGCGGGCGAGGACGACTCGCTGGTCGTCACCGAGAGCTTCACCGTCGACCTCGCCGCCAAGAAGGTCAACCGGGACGGCACCGACGTCCGCCTCACCCCGACCGAGTGGCACCTGCTGGAGGTGCTGGTCCGCAACGCCGGCCGGCTGGTCAGCCAGACCCAGCTGCTCCAGGAGGTGTGGGGCCCCGCCTACCGCACCGAGACCAACTACCTGCGGGTCTACCTCGCCCAACTGCGCCGCAAGCTGGAGCGCGACCCCTCGCACCCGCGCCACTTCATCACCGAACCGGGCATGGGCTACCGCTTCGAGAGCTGACCCCCAGGGCGCCCCCGGTGGCCGTACGGCCTGCCGCCGGGGGCGCGGAAACCGGTACCCTTCCGACATGAGTGGTGACAACAGCAGCGACCAGCCGCAGGGGCGCTTCCGCCGCATGCTCAGCCGGCTGACCTCCTCGGCCGAGGAGCTGCAGGCCGAGGAGCTGCGCCAGGAGAGCGCGGCGGAGTCGGGCTGCACGCCGATCGCCGGCTGCGCGGACCGCGAGCTGGTCACCGTCGCGGGCACGCTGCGCACGGTGACGCTCCGCCCGCGGGCCGGGGTGCCGGCCCTGGAGGCCGAACTCTTCGACGGCACCGAAGCGCTGGACGTGGTCTGGCTCGGCCGCCGCTCGATCGCGGGCATAGAGCCGGGCCGCCGGCTCGTCGCCAGCGGCCGGATCAGCCACGCACGCGGGCGCCGCGTGCTGTTCAACCCCCGCTATGAGCTGCGTCCGGTCGGACACGGGAGCGAATGAGCGTGAGCAACCAGCCCGGCGGCGAGTCCGCCGCCCAGCTTGACCTGGCCGCGAACCACCACGCGCCGCCCGGTCCGCACGGACCCGAGGCCGCGGCCGACGCGGCCGTCCGCGGGGCCGTCGCCTCCAGGGAGGCCGCCGACAGCGCCCAGCAGGCCCTCGGCGGCGTGCCCGGCACGGTCGACAGCGAGGCCGAGGAGGCCGCCCGCAAGGCCGCCGCCTCCAAGGAGGCGGCCGACACCATCCTGCAGGCCTTCGGCGGCGTGCGCGGCATGATCGACATGACGCTGCCCGGCCTGGTCTTCATCGTCACCTTCAACATCACCCACCAGGTCAGCTCCGCCGCCTGGGCCGCGCTGGGCCTGTGCGCGGTGTTCGTGGTGACCAGGCTGGCCCGGCGGGAGACCGTCCAGCACGCCTTCAGCGGGGTGTTCGGCGTCGCCCTCGGCGCCTGGATCGCGATGAAGAGCGGCCGCGCCGAGGACTTCTACCTGCCCGGCCTGCTGTGGAACGTCGGTTACTGCATCGCCCTGGCAGTCTCCGCCCTGGTGCGCTGGCCGATGATCGGGGTGATGCTCGGCCCGGTCACCGGTGAGATGTTCACCTGGCGCAAGGAGAACCCGGGCCGGTTCGCCGCCTACACCAAGGCGACCTGGGCCTGGGTGGTGATCATGGGCCTCAAGCCGGTGATCCTCTTCCCGCTGTACTTCACCCACAACGTCAACCTGCTCGGCTGGCTGAAGGTCGCCCTCGGCATCCCGCCGATGCTGCTGGCGATGTACGTCACCTGGCAGATCCTGCTCAAGGCGCCGCCGCCGATCAAGGCGCAGTTCGACGAGGACGAGGAGCCGGCCCGCTAGGGCCCGTCCGGCGGATCTCGTCGGCCGCACGCGACGGGCGAGGGCCCGCACCCCTGGTGGGTGCGGGCCCTCGCCCGTGTCCGGTCGAGCCTTCGGCCCTACTGGGCGCCGGAGGACGCCGACAGCAGGTCCTCCAGCTCCTCCTCGCGCTCCTGCGCGGCCACGAAGAGCAGTTCGTCGCCGCCCTCCAGGGTGTGGTCCTTGCCCGGCACCAGCACCCGGCCCTCGCGGATGATCGTCACCAGTGCGGTGTCCTGCGGCCAGGCCACGTCGCCCACCCGGGTGCCGACCAGCTCGGTGTCGGCGGCCAGGGTCAGCTCGACCAGGTTGGCGTTGCCCTGGCTGAAGCGCATCAGCCGGACCAGGTCGCCGACGCTGACCGCCTCCTCGACCAGGGCGGACATCAGCCGCGGCGTGGAGACGGCCACGTCCACGCCCCAGGACTCGTTGAAGAGCCACTCGTTCTTCGGGTTGTTCACCCGGGCGACCACCCGCGGCACCGCGTACTCGGTCTTGGCGAGCAGCGAGACGACCAGGTTCACCTTGTCGTCGCCGGTCGCGGCGATCACCACGTGGCAGCGCTGGAGCGCCGCCTCGTCCAGCGAGGTGATCTCGCAGGCGTCGGCCAGCAGCCACTCCGCCATCGGCACCCGCTCCACCGAGATGGAGTTGGGGTTCTTGTCTATCAGCAGGACCTCGTGCCCGTTCTCCAGCAGCTCGCCCGCGATCGAGCGACCCACGGCACCGGCCCCGGCAATGGCGACCCGCATCAGTGACCCTCCTCCTTCGGCCCCTGCGCGAACGCGGCCTCGACCGCCGTCAGGTCGGCCCGGCGCAGCATCACGTGCACCAGGTCGCCTTCCTGCACCACCATCTGGGGCGAGGGCAGCACGCCCTCGCCGAGCCGGGTGACGAACGCCACCCGGGCGCCGGAGGCCTCCTCCAGCACGCCGACGCGGTGGCCGACCCAGCCCGGGTGGTAGGCGACCTCGGCCAGCTGGACGCCGCCGCTCGGGTCCTGCCACAGCGGCTCGGCGCCGCTCGGCAGCAGCCGGCGCAGCATCTGGTCGGCGGTCCACCGGACCGTCGCCACGGTCGGGATGCCCAGGCGCTGGTACACCTCGGCACGGCGGGGGTCGTAGATCCGGGCCGCGACGTTCTCCACGCCGAAGTTCTCCCGGGCCACCCGTGCGGCGATGATGTTGGAGTTGTCGCCGCTGGAGACGGCGGCGAACGCGCCGGCCTCCTCGATGCCCGCCTCGCGCAGGGTGTCCTGGTCGAAGCCGACGCCGGTCACCCGGCGCCCGTTGAACCCGGCGCCCAGCCGACGGAACGCGGTCGGGTCCTGGTCGACCACGGCCACCGAGTGGCCCTGTTTCTCCAGGGCTCTGGCGAGGGCCGAGCCCACGCGACCGCAGCCCATGATGACGATGTGCACCGGCGCTACCTCACCCGTCCCGTAGGGTTCTTGACCTGCGCAAACACCGTTCATCTCCCTTTCCCGCCCGGCTTCCCTGGGCGAGCGTTCTCGTGGGGCGCCGACTCACAACGTGAGTGTTGCCCGCCGACTCGTATCCGACACGCTAGCCGGTCCATAGAACGCAGTCGCGACGAAGGGGGGGACAAACGGCGGAGCCCGGCCCGGGAAGCCCCTACGATTCCTTAACGTGCCTATGCCGACTGACCTACCGAAACGCATCCTGATCGGGCGCGCCCTGCGCAGCGACAAATTGGGCGAAACACTTCTGCCCAAGCGGATCGCGCTGCCCGTCTTCGCCTCGGACGCGCTCTCCTCGGTCGCGTACGCCCCCGAGGAGATCCTGCTGACGCTCTCCGTGGCGGGTGCCTCGGCGATCCACTTCTCCTGGCAGATCGGCGTCGTCGTCGCGATCGTGATGCTCGCGGTGGTCGCCTCCTACCGGCAGAACGTGCACGCCTACCCGAGCGGCGGCGGCGACTACGAGGTCGCCACCGTCAACCACGGGCCCAACGCGGGACTCGTCGTCGCCAGCGCCCTGATGGTCGACTACGTGCTCACCGTGGCCGTCTCGACGACCTCGGGCGTCGCCAACGTCGTCTCCGCCGTCCCCGCGCTGCGCGGCCACGAACTGACCCTGTCGGTCATCGTCGTGGTGGTGCTGATGGGCATGAACCTGCGCGGCGTCCGGGAGTCCGGCACCGCCTTCGCCGTCCCGACCTACGCCTTCATGATCGGCGTCGTCGGCATGGTCGGCTACGGCTTCGTCCGGCACTTCCTGCTCGGCCAGGACATGCCCGCCGAGAGCTCCGGCTTCCACCTCGCCGCCACCCCCGGCAACGACTCGCTGGCCGGATTCGCGATGGTGTTCCTGCTGCTCAAGTCGTTCTCCTCCGGCTGCGCCGCGCTCACCGGCGTGGAGGCCATCTCCAACGGCGTGCCGGCCTTCCGCAAGCCCAAGAGCCGGAACGCCGCCACCACGCTGCTGATGATGGCCAGCATCGCCGTGGTGATGTTCATGGGCATCATCTGGCTGGCCCGCCTCACCGGCGTCCAGATGGCCGAGCACCCGGCCGAGCAGCTCGTCGGCGCCTCGCCGGACTACCACCAGAAGACCGCGCTCGCCCAGATCAGCGAAGCCGTCTTCGCCAACTTCACGCCCGGCTTCTACTTCGTCGCCGCCGTCACCGGCCTGATCCTGGTGCTCGCCGCGAACACCGCCTTCAACGGCTTCCCGGTGCTCGGCTCGATCCTCGCCCAGGACCGCTACCTGCCGCGCCAGCTGCACACCCGCGGCGACCGGCTGGCCTTCTCCAACGGCATCATCCTGCTGGCGATCGCCGCGATCCTGTTCGTCATCGCCTTCGACGCCGACCCCAACCGGCTGATCCAGCTCTACATCGTCGGCGTCTTCGTCTCCTTCAACATGAGCCAGTCCGGCATGATCCGGCACTGGACCCGGCTGCTGCGCACCGAGACCGACCCGGCCAAGCGCCGCCACATGCAGCGCAGCCGGGCGATCAACACCTTCGGCCTGGTGATGACCATGGCCGTGCTGATCGTCGTCCTGGTCACCAAGATCAGCCACGCCTGGATCGCGATCGCCGCGATGGTCGTGCTGTTCGTGATGATGAAGGGCATCCGCCGCCACTACGACCGGGTCTCCGAGGAGCTCATCGCCGCCGAGGAACCGGACGACGTGGTGCTGCCCACCCGGGTGCACGCCATCGTGCTGGTCTCCAAGCTGCACAAGCCCGCGCTGCGCGCCCTCGCCTACGCCAGGCTCGCCCGCGCCCACACCCTGGAGGCCGTCACCGTCAACGTCGACCCGGCCGACACGGCGGCGCTGCGCCGGGAGTGGGACGAGCGCGGCATCGAGGTGCCGCTCAAGGTGCTGGACTCGCCGTTCCGCGAGATCACCGGGCCCGTCCTCGACTACGTGAAGAACCTGCGTCGCAGCAGCCCGCGCGAGGTGGTGTCGGTCTACATCCCCGAGTACGTGGTCGGCCACTGGTACGAGCACCTGCTGCACAACCAGAGCGCGCTGCGGCTCAAGGGGCGGCTGCTGTTCAAGCCCGGGGTGATGGTCACCTCGGTGCCGTGGCAGCTGGAGTCCTCCGAGCGGCGCAAGCCGCAGAAGGCCTGGTCGGCGCCGGGCGCCGTCCGGCGTGGCGAGCCGCGGGCGCCGAAGGCCGTAAAGTCGAAGGTCCCCGTTATGCCAGACGCCACCGCTGACAGCAGCAAGGACTCCGCCCAGTGACCCGCAACACCCCGTCCCGCTCCTCCGGCTCCTCGGGCAAGGGCGCCCGCAAGGGCGGTGCCAAGCCCGGCAAGGTCGCCCGGCCGCGCTGGGGCAAGCCCGTGCGCCCGGCCGCCACCGACCGCGACGGCTTCACCGCGCAGACCGCGCCGCTCGCGCCGGGCGAGCCTGCTCCCGCGCGTCCGGCGGAAGCCGACACGGGGAAGCCGAAGGCCGACCGTACGCAGAAGACCGACCGTGCCCAGAAGGCCGAACGCTCCAAGGACGGTGCGCCGAAGGGCGACCGTGCGCAGGGCGCTCGCGCTCAGGGTGCCCGCACGCAGGGATCCCGCCCGCAGGGGGAGCGGCCGCGCAAGCAGGCGGTGCGGCCGCCGAAGGCGCCGCGCGCCGCGCCGCGGGCCGCGCGGCCCGAGACGCCGTCCGGCGATCCGCTGGCCGGTCAGCGCTACGAGGTCGAGGTCGGCCCGGTCGCGCACGGCGGCGGGCACTGCGTGGCCCGGCACGAGGGCCGGGTGCTGTTCGTCCGGCACGCGCTGCCCGGCGAGAAGGTGGTCGCGCTGGTCACCGAGGGCACCTCCACCTCCCGGTTCCTGCGGGCCGACGCGGTCGAGATCCTGGAGCCCGCCAAGGAGCGGATCGCGCCGCCGTGCCCGTTCGCCGGGCCCGGCAAGTGCGGCGGCTGCGACTGGCAGCACGTCACCCCGGGCGGGCAGCGCAAGCTCAAGGGGCAGGTGCTGACCGAGCAGCTGGCCAAGCTGGCCGGGCTCACCCCGGCCGAGGCGGGCTGGGACGGCAGCGTCGAGCCGGTCGGCGGCAAGCTGCCGGCCGGGCAGGTGCCGGCCTGGCGCACCCGCGTGCAGTACGCCGTGGACCAGGAGACCGGGAAGGTCGGCCTGCGCAAGCACCGCTCGCACGAGGTGCAGCCGGTGGACCGCTGCCTGATCGCCGCCGAGGGCGTCACCGAGCTGGGCGTCGAGAGCCGCGACTGGCCGGGCATCGCCTCGGTCGAGGTGGTCGCCGCGACCGGCTCCTCGGACCGCCAGGTGGTGCTCACCCCGCGCCCGGGCGCCCAGCTGCCGCTGGTCGAGCTGGACAAGCCGGTGTCGATCGCCCGGGTGGACGAGCAGGGCGACGTGCACCGCGTGCACGGGCGCGGCTTCGTGCGCGAGCGGGCGACCGGGCGGACCTGGCGGGTCAGCAACGGCGGCTTCTGGCAGATCCACCCCGAGGCGCCGGACACCCTGGTCGACGCCGTCCTGGACGGCCTGGACCCGCAGTGGGGCGAGAACGCGCTCGACCTGTACTGCGGCGTCGGCCTGTTCGCGGGCGCGCTGGCCGACCGGGTCGGCGAGGAGGGCGCGGTGCTCGGCATCGAGTCCGCCAAGCAGGCCGTGGCCGACGCCCGGCACAACCTGGCCGCGCTGGACAACGTGCAGATCGAGTGCGACCGCGTCGAGACGCTGCTGCCGCGCACCGGCATCACCGCCACCGACCTGATCGTCCTGGACCCGCCGCGCTCGGGCGCCGGGCGCGAGACCGTCGCGCTCCTGGCCGGCCTGGAGGCGCGCCGGATCGCGTACGTCGCCTGCGACCCGGCGGCACTCGCCCGGGACCTGGCGTTCTTCCGCGAGGGCGGCTACCGGCCGGTCTCGCTGCGGGCCTTCGACCTGTTCCCGATGACGCACCACTTCGAGTGCGTGGCGATCCTGGAACCGATCGGGACGTGACCGGCGGCCCTCCGGGGTGCTGACGGGCGCTGACGGGTGCTGACGGGCTCTGACCGTGGTCGGGGGGAGCCCGACGGCGCTGGGAGTCCGGCGCTGGGGGTTCGGCGGAGAAGACGGCAGAGGAGGCGGTACCCGTTCACGCGGGTGCCGCCTCCTCTGCCGTTCGGGTGCGGGACGGTCAGGGCCCGTTGTGCTCCTCCTCGTCGGCGCTGTGCGGAAGGTCGATCCCGTGCTGGGCGGCGAGCCGGAGCAGTCCGGCGATCCGGCCCTCGTACGCCTGGACGCCGTCGGCGTCCCCTTCGGCCCGGGCCGCCGCGAGGTCCCGGCGGGCCTGGGCGAGCTGCTCGCGCAACTCCTGGTCGAACATGGCTGTCATTGCCGGCCTCCAGACCGGTCGGTGCCGCTCCGCGGAACGCTCAGGAGAGTTCAGAGTCCCGGAAGGTGAAGAACTCTTCAAGTCTCGCTCGCCCCGGCGGGCCGGCGTCGGGCGGGGTGGCCTCGGAGGGGCCGGCGTCGGGCGGGGTGGCGGGTACGGGCCGGGCGGTCGGCGGGGTGCGGGTCAGGGAGTGGTCAGGGGGACGCAATGCGCCGGTAAAGGCCGGTGCCGGTACCGCCGTTCGGCCCTCGGAGGGGGCTTGACGAGGTGATTCGCGCGGGGCGAAGGTGAGCGGCCGACATGTCATGTGTGCTGTTGCACAGCCACCGCCGGGGCCGCACCCTCCCGCCCGGAGCGGTCGGCCGGGAGGGTGCGGCCCTTGCGTGAGGGGGAGGGTCATGGAGCTGGAACTGCGGCACCTTCGCGTGCTGTGCGCCATCGCCGACACCGGGAGCGTCGGCAGGGCCGCCGTTCTGCTCGGCGCCTCGCAGCCCGCGACCAGTACGCAACTGCGCCGGATCGAACGCCACCTGGGCGCGCCGCTGTTCGAGCGCACGGCCGCGGGCGTCGCGCCGACCTGCTTCGGCGTCGAGGTGGTGGCCGCCGCGCGCGACCTCCTCACCCGCGCCGACTGGCTCGGCCGCCGCCCGGCGGCCCCCGGCGGGCCGGCCCTCCAGGAGCTGCGCCTGGCCGCGACCATCTCGCCGATCCTGCCCGGGCTGGTCACCAGGGCCCGGCACCAGCGGCCCGACCAGCGTTTCACGGTGACCTCCGTCTACCGCTCGTCGGACATCGTCGACCTGCTGGAGCAGGGCGACGCGGAGGCGGCCGTGGCCGTCGACTACCCGGGGCGGGAGCTGCGGCACTCGCCGGCCGTCGCGCACCGCGGCATCGTCACCGAGCCCGCCTTCGTCGCGCTCCCGGCGGGCCACCGGCTCCGGCACCGCACCGAGATCGCCCTGGTGGACCTGGCAGAGGAGGACTGGTTCCTCACCCCCGACGACGGGGCCGGCTGGCACGGCGTGTTCTACGGCGCCTGCGCCGCGGCGGGCTTCACCCCGGCGACCGTCCACGAGTTCCTCGGCGGCCGGCTGGAGCTGCAGGAGATGATCGCCGCCGGGCTCGGGATCTCCGTCGTCCAGGCGACCACCAGGCCGCTCGCCGAAGTGGTCGTCAAGCCGCTCGCCGGGACGCCGATCTGGGTCCGCCACCTGCTGGCCTGGCGGGCCGCCGGGGTGAGCGGCGAGGTGGTGGAGACGCTGTTCGGCGCGGCGGCCGCGGCCTACCGGGACCTGATCGCCAACTCGCCGACCTTCCAGGCCTGGGCGGCGCGGACGTACCGGCCGGTCCGGCCGTAGGGGGATCGGGTCCGGAGGTGGGGAGGCCGGGTCCGGCCGCCGGTCCCGGTGGGGCGGTGTTATGCCCGCCGCAGTCGATGTCATATGACCTGTGACATTGTTCTGGCGGGTCGCCCGATGGCAGGATCACGTCGACTTCCCCCACGCCTCGGCAGTCGTCCAGCCACCTCCCCCACAGGAGAAGGACCCAGCAGTGCGCCTTCGCATACCTCTCCCCACGCTCATGGCCGGCGTCGTCGCCGGCTGTGCCACCGCAGCCACCCTGTTGCCGGTCCCCGCGCTCGCCGCGTCCGGACCGGCCGCCCAGCCGTCGGCCGGCGCCCGGTCGTCCGCCGCCGCCCCGGCGACGGCCGACGCCGCGTCGGCCCTCCCGAAGCCGCTGGGGGCCTTCCTCGCGGCCGATCCCTCCGAAGCCGTCGCCCCCGCCGCCAAGCCGCTGCCGCCGGCGCTGCTGGGCCAGGTCGTGATGGGCCAGCCGGCCGGCACCGCCGTGCAGACCGCGCCCCGCCCGGCCCAGCCGCACGCGCCCGCGGCCAAGCCGGGCAGCTCCGCGGCTCAGCCGGGCACGTCCGCCCGCGCCGCCGCCGGTACGGTCCGCGCCGCCGCGCCGAGCTGCACCCCCGCCGACTTCGGCGGGCGCAGCGGTGCCGACCTGGTCTCCTTCCTCGAGGGCTCGACCACGGACTGCGTCAACACGCTGTTCAACGTCACCGGCACCGACGCGGGCAGGATCTTCAAGGAATCCCAGATGCTCACCGTCGCCAACGCCTACCAGGGCCTGGCGGCGAACTACACCGGGGACAACTCCACCGGCATCCTGCAGCTCGTGCTCTTCCTGCGGGCCGGGTACTACGTCCAGTCCAACAACGCGGACGCGGTCGGCCCCTACGACGCGGCGCTCACCAGCGCCTCCAAGGCCGGGCTCGACGCCTTCTTCGCCGGCCGGCACTGGACCGACGTCACCGACAACAACGGCACCGTGCTCAACGAGGTGCTGGTCCTCACCGACAGCGCCAACCTGCAGGGCAGCTACCTGGGTGTCTACAAGCAGGTGCTGACCAGCTACGACAACTCGTACAACGCCTTCCCGAAGATGCTCAAGGCGGTCAACGCCGTGCTGTCCGCGCCGCTGTGGCGGGGCAACTGGAACAGCGACTTCGTCAGCGCGGTCGGCGCGGACCCGAGCATCGGCACCGTCCTGGGCGACTTCGCGCTCAACCACAAGGACCTGCTCGGCACCGCCAACGCCTACCTCGACGTCAACGCCGGCAACGACCTCGGCCGGATGGCCGGCGACGGCCCCGTCGTCGAGGCCGCGGTCAAGGGGAAGGTCAAGGCGGTCCTCGACGGCGCCCAGATCACCGGCGCCACCGGCCCGCTGTACGTCCACACCGCCTACCAGGCCAACGCCTTCGACCCCGGCCAGTGCTCGTACTACGGCACCTGCGACCTGCCGGCGAAGCTGACCGCGGCGGTGCTGCCGAACCAGCTGGTCTGCGACAACCGCAACATCCAGACCGAGGCGCTGTCGCCCGCCGACCTGGCCGCCGTCTGCACCAGCCTGCGCGGCGAGGACACCTTCTTCCACAACCTGGTGAAGGACAACGGTCCGGTCAACCAGTACGACAAGAACATCACCCTCGCGGTCTTCGCCAACCAGGCCGACTACCTGAACTACTCCTGGGCGATCTTCGGGAACTCCACCAACAACGGCGGCCAGACCGTCATGGACCCGACCGACCCGAACAACCACGCCGTGTGCGTCATGTACCAGAAGTCGTGGAACGACGGCTTCACCGGCAACGTGTGGAACCTCAACCACGAGTACACGCACTACCTCGACGGCATCTACGACATGAAGGGCAACTTCTCCACCGAGATCTCCGTGCCCGACATCTGGTGGATCGAGGGCGTCGCCGAGTACGAGTCCTACGCCTACCGCGGCACCACGGACACCCAGGCGATGGCCGAGGCCGCCAAGCACACCTACAAGCTCAGCACCGTCTTCCAGAACTCGTACGACAACTCGGACTCGGTGCGCACCTACCCGTGGGGCTACCTCGCCGTCCGGTACATGTTCGAGAAGCACCCGGCCGACATCCAGGCCATGCTCGGGCACTTCCGCACCGGTGACTACCAGGGCGGCTACGCGGTCTACAACGGCATCGGCACCGGCTACGACGCCGACTTCGACGCCTGGCTCAACACCTGCGCCGCCGGCGCCTGCTACGCGGCCGGCCCGACCGCGCTGTTCGACCAGGCCGTCAACGGAGCCACCGTCACGCTGACCGACAAGTCCGTCCAGACCGGCCCCGGCCAGATCACCGCCTGGCACTGGACCTTCGGCGACGGCACCTCCTCCGACCAGCGGAACCCGTCCCACACCTACGCCGCCGCGGGCACCTACACCGTCGCGCTGACCGTCACCGACAACACCGGTAAGACCGCCAGCACCCCGGCCTCGGCCACCGTCACCGCCGGCGCCGGCGGCGGCACCACCTTGCCGACCTGCACCGACCCGCGCACCGACGCGCTCGGTCAGAACTGCTCCCGGTCCAACCTCACCGCCACGGCCGGCGGCCTCGACTACCTGTACGTCTACCTGCCGGCCGGCGTTAGCACCCTGAAGGTCACCACCTCCGGCGGCACCGGCACCGCGTACCTGTACTACAACGCGGACACCTGGGCCTCGCCGAACGCCTTCACCGCCTCCTCCACCAACGCCGGCAGCACGCAGAGCATCACCGTCACCAACCCGACCGCCGGCTACCGCTACATCAGCCTCTACGCCAACACCGACTTCAGCGGGGTGACGGTCAGAACCCAGTTCTGATCCGGTCCTCCCTCGGCTCGGGCGGCCACGCCCGCGGCACCCTGCCGCGGGCGTGGCCGCCCGGCGTTCGCCGGGAGCCGCGTCTGTCGGGGGCGTATCCGTCGGGGCGCGTCTGCCGGGGATGCGTCCGCCGGGAGGCGCGTGGACGCTCCGTCCGGGGTGCGTGCGCCCTTGTTGTGCTAGCACTTAAGCGCTAGCTTGAGGTTCATGGGTAAGAAGCAGCTGAACGTCCGGGTGGACGCCACGACCGCGGAGATGGCCCGGGAACGGGCGGAGCAGCAGGGGATCAGCATGAACCAGTACATCGAGCGCCTGGTCCAGCAGGACATGGGCGAGGCGGGGCGGGCCTTCGTCGACGCCGCCGCCCAGTTCATGAAGGAGTACGAGACGGCCTTCCTGGCCGAGTTCGCGGAGCCTGGCGACCTGAAGGACGTGCGCCGTTGAAGCTGGAGGTCGACCTCTCGTGGCTGCTGATGACCGCCGAGCAGTACACGCCCGGTGACCCGCAGGTCACCGACTACGGGTCGTTGCTCGCGGCCGTCGCCCGGCACCAGGCCGGGATCTTCGACATCGACGTCTATCCCGAACCGCAGGACCGCGCTGCCGCCCTGATGCACCAGCTGATCCGGGTGCCGGCCCTGGAGAAGACCAACGAGCTCTACGCGACCGCCGTCGCCTACGCCTACCTCGTCGCCAGCGGCTGCACCGTCGCCACCACCGCCCGTGAGGTCCGCAGCCTCGCCCGGGCCATCCGGGAGGGGCGGCTCGGCGTGTCCGGGGTCGCCGAACGGCTGGCGGGGTGGGTCGTCGACGAGGCGGAGGGGGAGGGGGTCAGCGGGGCGGACGACGAGGACGACGACTGACCGGGTGGGCTCTCGCCCGGTCGCGTCGTCGTCCTCGTCGTCCTCGTCGTCCGTTCCCGGTCGCTCCGGTCGGCGCGGCTGGTGCGGTCGTCGGGCCGGTCAGCCGGTCGATCGGGCCGAGCGGCCGGTGGGGCCGGTGGGGTCGGTCGGGTCGGCCGGTCGTCGGGTCAGTCGCCGGGCTGGTCCGGGGCCGGCTCGGCGATCAGGGCCGTCGCGAACGGGCGGAAGCCCGCCCGGCGGTAGATCCGGGCGACGTCCTCGTCCGCGGCCGACAGGAACACCGTCCGCACGCCATTCGCCCGCGCGTGCGCGACCAGGGCCGCGGTGACGGCCAGACCCAGCCCGCGCCGCCGCGCGACCGGCAGCGTCCCGACCCCGGCCACCTCGGTGACCGCGCCCACCGGATTGTGCTGGCCCGCGCACAGCGCCGAACCGTCCTCCAGCGCGGCGGCGAGCACGGTGGCGCCGTCGGTGATCCGCCGCGCGATCCGCTCCACCGCGCCCTCCGCCGCCAACCGTCCGGCGGCCTCGGCCAGTTCGGTCGCACCCACGGCGCCCACGCCGGTGCCCGGGTCGGCGAACGCCAGATGCGGAACGGCGACCGCCGACGCCAGCTCCGGCGCGTCCGCGCCCAGCACCCCCACCCGCACCTCTTCCGGCAGCTCGGGCGCCGGGGCCGGCTCGTCCTGCGGGCCCAGCACCAGCAGCGGGTGCTCGTGCACCGCCAGCCCGGCCGCCTCCACCGCGGCGCGCAGCTCCGGACTCCGCTCGGCCACCCACTCGAAGGCCTCCGGCTCGCCCAGCTCCCGCTGGCGGGCCAGCACCCGGAGGACGTCCTCGGCGGTGGCGGCGGGGCCGTCGTGGCCGAGCGTGGGGCGGGCGTAGTAGGGCCAGCCCACGCCCTCGCGGACGAACAGGGTCAGCGGGCCGAAGTCCTCGGCCCGCGCTGCGCTGCGCGGCACCGCGTCGTAGTAGCGCTCGATCGCGTCGAGGAGGGAGTGGTCGGGGGCATGGTCGACAGAAGTCACGGCGTGCATCCAAGCAGGGGCGTCGGCGGTCTGCCACCGGATTGTTCCCGGGCTTCGCGCCGGGACGGTGACGGGCAGGGGCGCTGCGGGCGCCTGATTGTTGCCGAACGCTTACCGGCTCGCAGCGATCTTGTGCGTATACCGCGTGGCATGCTGATGCCTTTACAGCTCTGCCGAACGGGGACGGCGGACGTCCGCACTCGGCTCGGCAAGGGGGGAAGACAGGCCCATGAGGCTCTGCTTTCTGGTGGAGGAGCACTACCGGCACGACGGCATGCCGCTCGACGTGGCGCGCCAGCTCACCGCATGGGGGCACCGGGTGGACGTGCTGCGCCCCGGGGACTCGCTGATGGCGATCTCCGAGGCGATCCGGGCCGGCAGTCACGACGCCTGGGTGCTCAAGACCGTCTCCGGCGGGCCCGGGCTCACCCTGCTGGACGCGGCCGCCGCCGTCGGCCTCACCACCGTCAACGACGTCCGCTCCATCCGCGGCGTCCGGGACAAGGCGCTCGCCTCCGTCATCGCCAGCACCCGCGGCCTGCCCGTCCCCGTGACCTACGCCGCCGCTCGCTGGGAACGGCTCGCCGAGATCCCGGCCGCTGAGTACCCGCTCGTCGTCAAGCCGGCCGACGGCAGCTCCGGGCGGGCCGTCCGGCTCGTGCCCAGCCCCGACCACCTCCTCGACCTCGGCCCCGAACTCGCCGAGGAGGGGCTGCTGATCGCCCAGCCCTACGTGCCCAACTCCGGGACCGACCTCAAGGTGTACTGCGTCGACGGCGAGCTCTTCGCGACGGAACGTTCCTCCCCGCTCCACCCCGGGCAGGACGTCCGCGAACGGCAGGTCCCGTTGTCCGGGGAGGTCGCGCGGATCGCGGCGCAGGTCGGCGAGGTGTTCGGGCTCGACCTGTACGGCGTCGACGTGCTGCTCGGGCCGGACGGGCCGGTGGTCGTCGACGTCAACGACTTCCCGAGCTTCCGCCAGGTGCCGGACGCGGTCGCCAGGGTCGCCCGGGCGGTGCTGCGGCTCGCGCGCAGCGGGACGGCCGTGTCGGCGCCCGCGCCCGCACTGGTGCCGGCGGGCGGCGCCGGGTACGGACAACTGGGCTTCGGCGGTGGCGAGTTCGGTGGTGGCGAGTTCGGCGGGGCCGGATTCGGCGGGGCGATATGAGGATCGGCCTGATTGCCACCGACCTCGGCCACCCGGTGCTCGCGGCGACCGCCGCCCTGCTGGCGCGCCGGCATGAGGTGGTGGGCGTCGACCCCGCCGGGGCGGCCGGTGAGCTTGCCGACGTCTACCTGCTCAAGACGCATAGCCCTCAAGCCTTTTCGCTGGCAAAGGAGTTGGAGCGGCGTGGTGCGCCCGTCGTCAACTCCGCGGCGGCCACCGAACTCTGCCAGGACCGGGTGCGGATGGCCGAACTCGCGCGCGCGGCCGACCTGCCCTTCGCGGCCACCCGCGACGCCGGCCGCCTCGCTGAACTCGCCGATCCTGCTTATCCGTTCGTCGTCAAGAGTCGGCACAGTCGGCGCCACGACCTGGTCGCCCGGGTCGACGACCCGGCCCGGCTGCGCGAACTCGCCGCGCGTTGGCCCGACGAACCTGTCGTCACCCAGCCGTTCGTCCCGGGGACCGGCTGGGACCAGAAGCTGTGGGTGATCGACCGGCAGGTGTTCGCCGCCCGGCGCCGGTCCGAACTCGCCGACGACCAGGAGGTGCCGGGGCTGGGGCAGGGCTGGGAGCCGCCCGCCGAACGGGCCGCCCTCGCCCTGCGCGTCGGCGAGGTGTACGGGCTCGACATCTACGGCGTCGACCTGCTCGACGGGCCCGCCGAACCCGTCATCGTCGACGTCAACGCCTTCCCCGGCATCCGCGGCCGCCCCGGCGCGCCCGAGGCGCTCGCCGCCCTCGCCCTGCGCGTCGCGGGGGAGCACGGGCGCGCCGCGCAGGGGCGGGGCCGATAGGCCGGGCGGGGCCGTCGGGCCCGGGGCGGGCTCGGTGGGGTCGGCGGGCCCGGCGGGGGTCGGTGGTGCCGGTAGGGGCGGAGGTCGGGCGGGCCGTCGGGCCGGGCGGGGTCGTTAGGCTGGCTGCTCAGGGCCACCGGGCCACCGGGCCAGCGAGACCCCGGGGCGCCCGGGGACCCGCGAGACCCCGGGAGCCCGGGAGCCCGGGCCGAACGGCGAGAGAAGACGGAACGTTGCTGCAGGACATCGAGCACTACCTGGCCTGCCCCCACTGCGCGCAGGCCCTCACCCGGCACGAGCGCGCCCTGCGCTGCCCCGCCGGTCACAGCTTCGACCTCGCCAAGCAGGGTTACGTCAGCCTCCTCGCCGGCGACGCCCACACCGGCACCGGCGACACCGCCGAGATGGTCGCCGCCCGCGCCGACTTCCTCGCCGCCGGCCACTACCGGCCCATCGCCGACGCCCTCGCCGAGGCCGCCGCGGCCGCCGACCCCGAAGGCCTCGTCGCCGACCTCGGCGCCGGCACCGGCCACTACCTGGCCCACGTCCTCGACGCCCTGCCCGGCCGCGTCGGTGCCGCCCTCGACATCTCCAAGTTCGCGCTGCGCCGCGCCGCCAAGGCCCACCCCCGGATCGGTGCCGTGGTCTGCGACGCCTGGCGGCCGCTGCCGCTGCGCGGCGCCTCCGCCGGGCTGATGCTCAACGTCTTCGCCCCGCGCAACGGGCCCGAGATCCGCCGCGTGCTGCGCCCCGGTGCCACCCTGCTGCTGGTCTCGCCCACCGCTTGCCACCTGCGCGAACTCGTCGACGCACTGGGGCTGTTGTCGGTTGACGAGGAGAAGCAGCGGCGGATCGACGAGAAGCTCGGCCCCTACCTGACCCCCGCCGGGCAGCGGCAGGTCGAGTTCACCTTGCGGCTCGGCCCGGACGACGTGCGCACCGTCGTCGGCATGGGCCCCAGCGCCTGGCACACCGACCCGGACCGCCTGGCCGCCGCGCTCGCCGACCTGCCGGACCCGGTCGAGGTGACCGCCTCCGTGACGGTGGCCGCCTACCGGCGCTGAACGTCGGGGCGCGGGCCGGGTACGGCCGCCACGTTGGGATGAATCTGCCGAGCAGGCACGTTTCTGCCGACCGGCCTGCGGCTAACGTCCGACGGGTGAACCGCGACGCCACCCGGCCCGCCGCGCCGGCCCACCCCCGACCGAGCGCCCCGGGGCCCGATCGGCCCTCCGTAACACGTCCCACCGTCGAGGAGCTCCGGCTCACCTCGTTCAAGTCCTACCGGCGCGCGGTCCTGCCGCTCGCGCCGCTCACCGTCCTGCACGGGCCCGCCGGCGTCGGCAAGTCCAACGCCCTCGACGCGCTGGCCGTGCTGTCCAGGCTCGCCCTCGGAGAGGAGATCGCCGACTCCCTCGACGGGCTGCCCGACCGCACCGGCCCGCTCGCCAAACCCGTCCGCGGCGGCCTGCACGGGTGCGTCCCGCACGGGCGCGACGCCGTCATCCTCGGCTGCACCGTCCGCTCCCCGCACGGCCGCATCCGGCTCGACGTCGTCGTCCGCACCGACGGCCCGGTCCGGATCGCCCGCGAATCGCTCACCCTCGACGGCCGCACCCTCGTCGACACCGGCGAACAGGACGTCCGCAAGCAGCGCGTCAACGTCTGCTGGCACAACGACACCCGCCAGGGCGACATCCGGGCGCCCTTCCCCAGCGGCACCATGATCACCGCGCAGCTGCCGCTCCGGGTGGCCGGCTCCTCTCCGGGCGAACGCCAGGTCCTCGCCGCCACCGAGGACCTGCTCACCGCCCTGCGCGAGGTCTTCCCCGTCCACCCCGTCCCCGCCCTCATGCGCGGCTGGGCCCGGCCCGACCCGCAGGCCCGGCTGCGCAGCAACGCCGCCAACATCTCCGCCGTCATCGCCCGGCTCGGCAACGAATGCCCGCGCCGCTACGGGCAGCTCCTGCGCGTCGTCCAGTCCGCCGCCCCGCACCCGCTGCTCGGGCTCTCCCTCGCCCACCGCGGCAATGGGCCCGACCAGCGTGTCCTCGTGGTCTTCGACGAAGGCGTCCTCGGGCGCACCGGGGCCGACCAGGCCTCCGACGGCATGCTGCGCCACCTCGCGTTCGCCGCGGTGCTGCTCACCGGGGCCGGGGTGCTCGACCTCGACGTGGCCGCCGAAGTGCCGTGGGCGCACCGGCAGCTCACCGTGCTCGCCGAGGACCTCGGCGCCGGGCTCGCCACCGAACAGACCGCCTCACTGCTACGGCTGGCCCGGGACATGTCCGGGCGCAACCAACTGCGCGTCCTCGCCGCCCTGCAGGAGCCCGCCGCGGCGCGGGAGGCGCTCGGTGGGGCCGAACCGCGGTCGGGCGCGGCCGTGCTCGTCGAGTGCCGGCGAGACCCGGACTCGGGGCACACCGTGCTGCGGCCCGAGACGGCCCGGGTGCCGGCCCAGTGCGGGCGCGGGGACGGGGCCGACCCGGCGGCGGATGAGGTAGACCTGGACGGGTGAGCGAACGAGTGACGAGGCCGGGGGAACCGGCCGGGCCCACCGGGCCGACCTTGGACGACCTGCGGCAGCGGCTGGTGGACTTCGCGGCGGCCCGGCGCTGGGAGCCCTTCCACACGCCGAAGAACCTGGCGGCCGCGCTGAGCGTGGAGGCCGGCGAACTGCTGGAGATCTTCCAGTGGCTGACGCCAGAGCAGGCGGCCGCGGTGATGTCCGAGCCGGAGCGGGCCCACCGGGTGCGGGACGAGGTCGCGGACGTCCTCGCGTACCTGGTGCAGTTCTGCACGGTGGTCGGGGTGGATCCGCTGGAGGCCCTCGCGGCCAAGATCGAGCGGAACGAACTCCGCTTCCCGGTGCCGGATGGACCGGTGGTCGCCGCCCCGGACAAGGCTGGCGTCAACCAGGATGCAGGCGAACAACCCGTGTGAGGGACGGGAGTTATCCACAACCCCGGACTTTTCCACAGCTTTTCCGATGGCGGATGCGGCCCCGTCGACTTCGTCGCACGCTTTCGCCGTGACCACCTGACCGCCCCTCCGGCGGCCGTGGTCCCACGGCGACAGCGAGCGAAAGGAGTGGCGGCCATGGAGGCGCTGCGACTGATCAAGAGGGCCCGGCACGCCCTGGCCGAGGCCAGACACGTACCGGATGTGCTGGCCGAGGCGCGGCAGGCCGCGCTGCTCACCGAGGCGGTGGGGGCCAGGCTGGCGGAGCTGGACGACGAGGAGCTCACCGGGCTGGGGCAGCAACTGGCCGAGGCCGCGGCGCACGTGGCGGTCTGCCTGGAACGCTCAGTCGTCAGGGCCGCCGTGCTGAGCGGCGGCCGGGCCGGGCGCTTCGCCGAACTCGGCGAGCTGGCACCGACCTTGGGGGCGCTGGACGGGCTGCTGCGGGACGTCGGGGAGACGCTGGTGGTGCTGGCCTGCGGGGCCGACACCGAGAGCCTCTACTGGACGTGCATCGACGGCGTCGACGCGGTGTCGGACTGCAAGGACCTGGCCGGGCGACTGCGGAAGGCGGCGAGCAGGCTGGAGGGAGAGGAGAGCGCGGTGCTCGGCGGGGCGCCGGCCGATCGGGGCTCGCCCTTACTCGTGGTCCGGCTCGGCCCGCCGGACGAGGGCGGGCCGATGGGCGAGGAGCAGGCGCCGGACTATCGGGTGCCTGGCGTGGCCGGAGCATCGGAGGAGGTGTCCGTGCCGGTGGGATAGGTGGCCGGGCCGTCCTCCCGGATCCCGGAGGACCGCAACTCGGCGAGATCCGCGGTCACCGAGGCGAGCAGTTCCTGCATCTGTTCCAGCAGGCTCTTCTGCGCGGCGGGCCCGGGCGAGGTACCGGCGGCCGAGCCCGCCGGGCTGCTCGGGAGCTGCGGCGTGGCAGTTGGTTCGGACATGACGGGACCTCTTCGGATCGGTGGTGCGGCGTGAAGCGGCCGACGGTGGCTCGGCCCGCGCAGCGGGGGTGCCTGATGCCTTGCCACCGAGGCACACGCCCCCGCTGCAGCAACCAACGAACCGCTCCGGCGGCCGGTCACCGCGCACCACCCGATGCGGTCCAACTCCGACACGCCGTAAGCCTCCCGGGTGAGCCCGGCTTGCCGCCCCGAAGCGGCCTGGGCTAGGCGGACGAGACGCACCAGGCTTGCTCGGCGCCGAGCAAGCCTGGCGCCGAGCAAGCCGGGGGGAGGGCCAAGGCTTCGGGCGAGAGGGCGAGAGGGCGAGAGGGCGAGAGGGCGAGAGGGCGAGAGGGCCGGAGGGAGGGGGAGGGGGGGAGGGGGAGGGGGGGAGGGGGAGGGAGGGGGCCCGGACGCCAGCGAAAGCCGTAGCACGCACTCGGGGTCCGGAGCCCGGGTCGGCTCCGAACCCCGATGGTGTGGTCCCGCAGGTCAGTTGTGGGCGTGCAGGTCGGCGTTGAGGCCGCCCCAGGAGCCGGAGCGGGCGATGACCTCGACGGCGCCGGTCTGCGAGTTGCGGCGGAACAGCAGGTTGTCCTGGCCGGACAGTTCGACGGCCTTGGCCACGGCGCCGTCCGGAGTGGTGACCCGGGTGCCGGCGGTGACGTAGAGGCCGGCCTCGACGACGCAGTCGCTGCCGAGCGAGATGCCGATGCCGGCGTTGGCACCCAGCAGGCAGCGCTCGCCGACCGAGACGACCTGCTTGCCGCCACCGGAGAGGGTGCCCATGATCGAGGCACCGCCGCCGATGTCGCTGTGGTCGCCGACGACGACGCCCGCGCTGATCCGGCCCTCGACCATGGAGGTGCCGAGGGTGCCGGCGTTGAAGTTGACGAAGCCCTCGTGCATCACGGTGGTGCCGGTGGCCAGGTGGGCGCCGAGGCGGACGCGGTCGGCGTGGGCGATGCGCACGCCGGACGGGGCGACGTAGTCGGTCATCCGCGGGAACTTGTCGATGCCGTACACGGCGAGCTGGCCGCCCTGGGCGCGGACCGCGAGGCGGGTCTGCTCGACCTTGTCCACCGGGACGGGGCCGATGCTGGTCCACGCGACGTTGGCGAGCAGCCCGAAGACGCCGTCCAGGTTCTGGCCGTGCGGCTTGACCAGGCGGTGGCTGAGCAGGTGCAGGCGCAGGTACACGTCGTGGGTGTCGAGCGGCTTCTCGTCGAGCGAGGCGATGGTGGTGCGCACGGCGACCACCTCGACGCCGCGGCGCGCGTCGACGCGCAGCGCCTCGGCCGCGCCGGCGCCGAGTTCGGCCTCGGCCTGCTCGGCGGTCAGGCGGACGGTGCCGGCCGGGCCGGGCTCGGCGGCCAGGGCGGGTGCGGGGAACCAGGTGTCGAGGACGGTGCCGTCGGCGGCGATGGTGGCCAGGCCGGCGGCCACGGCCCCGTTCGGGAGGGAGGTCGATTCAGCAGTCACACCGTGCACGTTAACCAATGCGGGGCCCCGCTGCCGAACACGCCCACCGTGCGGACGCGGCCCCCGGCCGGCACGCCCCCGCCGTGCGTACACGGCCGCAGGCGGGTTGCGGCGGACGGCCGCCGGTCCGGAAAACCCGGTGCTCAGCGGGGGTGTGCTCGGCGATACTCGGGCAGGTGTTCATGTCGATCTCCACCACCGGCAGCGTCGAGGGCCCAGCCACCGATCTCGGCTTCCTGCTGCACAAGCATCCGGGCAAGGTCCAGCGGTTCGCGACGTCGCACGGCGAGGCGCACGTCTTCTACCCCGAGGCGGGTGACGACGTCTGCACGGCGGCGCTGCTGCTGGACGTCGACCCGATTGCGCTGGTCCGCAAGGGCCGGGGCAAGGGGCGCGGCGGTTCGCCGGACTTCGCGCTCGCCCAGTACGTCAACGACCGCCCGTACGCGGCGTCCTCGCTGCTCGCGGTGGCGCTGCGGACGGTGTTCCAGTCCGCGATGAAGGGCGTCTGCCCGGCCCGGCCCGGGCTGGCGGACCGGCCGCGCCCGCTGCGGATCACGCTGCCCGCGGTGCCCGCGAACGGCGCGGGCGAGGGCGGCGGCCCGGCGATGACGGTGCGGCTGTTCGAGCCGCTGGGCTGGCGGGTCGAGGCGGTGGCGCTCCCGCTGGACGAGGCGTTCCCGGAGTGGGGCGAGTCCCGGTACGTGCGGCTCACGCTGGCCTCGGACGCCGTGCGGCTCGCCGACGCGCTCCAGCAGCTGTACGTGCTGCTGCCGGTGCTGGACGGCGCCAAGCACTACTGGGTCGCCCCGGACGAGGTGGACAAGCTGCTCGCCGCCGGCGAGGGCTGGCTGGCCGCCCACCCGGAGCGCGCCCTGATCACCCGCCGCTACCTGTCCCGGAGCCGGTCGCTGACCCGGGTGGCGATGGAACGTCTGGAGCTGGCCCGGCTGGCGGAGGCGGACGACCGGGAGCCCGAGGAGGTCGACAACGCGGTCGACGACCGGCCGGAGGAGCCCGAGGCCGCCACCGGGGCGACGTCGGAGCCCAGGCCGCCGTCCCTCGCCGGGCAGCGCCGCGCCGCGATCCTCGCCGCCCTGCGGGAGGTGGGCGCGGCCCGCGTCGCCGATCTCGGCTGCGGCCGGGGCGAGTTGATCGGTGAACTGCTGAAGGACGCCCGGTTCACCGAGGTGCTCGGCGTGGACGTGTCCGCGCGGGCGTTGCAGGCGGCGGCCCGCGGACTGCGCCTGGACCGGCTGCCGGAGCGGCAGGCGGCCCGGGTGACGCTGGCGCAGGGCGCGCTGACGTACACGGACGCCCGGTTGAAGGGCTTCGACGCGGCGGTGCTGTGCGAGGTGGTCGAGCACCTGGACCTGCCGCGGCTGCCCGCCCTGGAGTACGCGGTGTTCGGCGCGGCCCGGCCGGGGGCGGTGGTCGTCACCACGCCGAACGCCGAGTACAACGTCCGCTGGGAGAGCCTGCCGGCGGGCGGCGTCCGGCACGCCGATCACCGCTTCGAGTGGTCGCGCGCCGAGTTCCGTGCGTGGGCCGAGCGGGTCGCGGCCGCGTTCGGCTACACGGTGGTGCTGCGCCCGGTGGGTCCGGAGGACGGGGAGGTCGGCGCGCCGACCCAGCTGGCCCTGTTCCGCCTCGGCACCACCCCGGCCGAGCAGATCCCTGCCGAGCCGACCCAGACCGAGCAGATCCCTGCCGAGCCGACCGCGACCGGCACCACCCCTGCCGAGCCGACCGCGACCGAGCGGACCCCGACCGACACGGCGCCCGAAGGAGGCGAACCCCGATGACCGACGAAGCGACCCCGACGCCCGAGCAGCACCAGGACGAGCAGCAGCTCCAGTTCCAGGACGAGCCCCAGGCCGAGCCCCAGGACCACCCCACCCCCCGCCGCCTCCCCGTCACCGACGTCTCCCTCGTCGTCCTGATCGGCACCAGCGGCGCCGGCAAGTCCACCTTCGCCCGCCGCCACTTCCTGCCCACCCAGGTCGTCTCCTCCGACTTCTGCCGCGGCCTGGTCGCCGACGACGAGAACGACCAGTCGGCCTCCGCCGAGGCCTTCGACGTCCTGCACTACATCGTCGGCAAGCGCCTCGCGGCCGGCCGGCTGACCGTCGTGGACGCCACCAACGTCCAGCCCGAGGCGCGCCACCAGTTGGTGCGGATCGCCCGCGAGCACGACGTGCTGCCGATCGCGATCGTGCTGGACGTCCCGCCGGGCGTGTGCGCCGAGCGCAACCGCTCCCGCCCGGACCGCCAGCTGCCGGCCCACGTCATCCCGCGCCAGCACCGCGAGCTGCGCCGCTCCCTGCGCGGCCTGGAGCGCGAGGGCTTCCGCAAGGTGCACGTGCTGCGCGGCGCGGCCGAGGTGGCGGCGGCCGAGGTGGAGTTGGAGAAGCGCTACAACGACCTGCGCCACCTGACCGGCCCGTTCGACATCGTCGGCGACATCCACGGCTGCCGTTCCGAGTTGGAGACCCTGCTGCCCCGCCTCGGCTACACGCTGACCCGGGACGCCGAGGGCCGCCCGGTGGACGCGGTGCCGCCGGCGGGCCGTACCGCCGTGTTCGTCGGGGACCTGGTCGACCGCGGCCCGGACACGCCGGGTGTGCTGCGCCTGGTGATGGGCATGGTGGCGGCCGGGCACGCGCTGTGCGTGCCGGGCAACCACGAGAACAAACTGGGCCGGGCACTGGACGGCAAGAAGGTCAACGTCGCCTACGGCCTGCAGGAGTCGCTGGATCAGCTGGCCGATGAGTCCGAGGAGTTCCGGGCCGAGGCGCGGGAGTTCATGCGCGGCCTGGTGAGCCACTACCTGCTGGACGGCGGTGCACTGGTGGTCTGCCACGCCGGTCTGCCGGAGCGGTACCACGGCCGCAACTCGGGCCGGGTGCGCTCGCACGCGCTGTACGGGGAGACCACCGGCGAGACCGACGAGTACGGCCTGCCGGTGCGCTACCCGTGGGCGGAGGAGTACCGGGGCAAGGCGCTGGTGGTGTACGGCCACACGCCGGTGCCGTCGGCGAGCTTCGTCAACAACACCGTCTGCCTGGACACCGGTTGCGTGTTCGGCGGCAGCCTGACGGCGCTGCGCTACCCGGAGCGGGAGCTGGTGAGCGTCCCGGCCGAGCGGGAGTGGTACGCCCCGGTGCGCCCGCTGGTCACGGACGCGCCGGGCGGCCGCGAGGGCCGTCCGCTGGATCTCGCCGACGTGGCGGGCCGTCGGGTCGTCGAGACCGGGCTGCACGGACGGGTCGCCGTCCGGGAGGAGAACGCGGCGGCGGCGCTGGAGGTGATGAGCCGCTTCGCGCTGGACCCGCGACTGCTGGCGTACCTGCCGCCGACCATGGCGCCGAGCGCCGCCTCCCGCCGGGACGGCTTCCTGGAGCACCCGCAGGAGGCGTTCGCCGCCTACCGCGCGGACGGCGTGCGGCACGTGGTGTGCGAGGAGAAGCACATGGGGTCGCGCGCGGTGGTGCTGGTCGCCCGGGACGACGCGGCGCGGGAGCGGCGCTTCGGCGTGGCCGGTCCGGGCGCGATCTGGACCAGGACGGGCCGGGCGTTCCTCGCCGACGACGGCCTGACCGCGGCGGTGCTGGGCCGGGTACGGGCGGCCGCCGAGCGCTCGGGGCTGTTCGACGAGCTGGGTACCGGCTGGCTGCTGCTGGACGCCGAGCTGATGCCCTGGTCGCTGAAGGCCGTGGAACTGCTGCGCCGCCAGTACGCGGCGGTCGGCGCGGCGGCGGGCGCCGCCCTGCCGGAGGCGCTGGCGGCGCTGGAGCGGGCGGCCGGGCGCGGGCTGGACCTGGCGGAGCTGACCGCCCGGCAGCGGCGGCGCACGGCCGACGCACAGGCGTTCACCGAGGCGTACCGGCGGTACTGCTGGCCGACGGAGGGGCTGTCGGGCGTGCGGCTGGCGCCGTTCCAGGTGCTGGCCGCCGAGGGGGCGAACCTCGCGGTACGCCCGCACGACGAGCACCTGGCCTGGATCGACCGCCTGGTCGCGGCCGACGAAGCGGCGTCCGGAGCCGCTGCCGGAGCCGCTGCCGGAGCGGCGTCCGGAGCGGCGTCTGGAGCGGCGTCCGAAGCCGCTGTCGAAGCGGCATCCGGAGCGACGTCCGAAGCCGCTGCCGAAGCCACTGACGCAGCCGCCGGTGACCGGGCACCGGTCCTGCACCGCACCGCCCGCCTCCTGGTGGACACCGAGGACGAGGCGTCGGTGGCGGCCGCCACCGCCTGGTGGGAGGAGCTGACGGCGGCGGGCGGCGAGGGCATGGTGGTCAAGCCGCTGGCCTCGGTGGTGCGCACGGAGCGCGGCGGGGGCCGTCCGGGCGGGCTGGTGCAGCCGGGGGTGAAGGTGCGCGGCCGGGAGTACCTGCGGATCGTCTACGGCCCGGACTACACCGAGTACCTGGACCGGCTGCGCGAGCGGTCGGCGGGCCACAAGCGCTCGCTGGCGCTGCGCGAGTACGCGCTGGGCCTGGAGGCACTGGACCGGCTGGCGGCCGGCGAGCCGCTGTGGCGGGTGCACGAGCCGGTGTTCGCAGTGCTCGCGCTGGAGTCCGAGCCGGTCGATCCGCGCCTGTAGGCCGACCGGGCGTTGTGGGGGAGTCCGCGGCAGGGCTCCCCCTCTCCGACCCCCGCTGTGTATAGAAATTCCGAGTGTCGTATAGACTTGCTCCTTTCCCGTACGTCCCGTCATCCCAGGAGCCCGGTATGGCCTTCAACCTCCGGAACAGGCACTTCCTCAAGGAGCTCGACTTCACGCCCCAGGAGTTCCGCTTCCTGGTGGACCTCGCCGCCGGACTCAAGGCGGCCAAGTATGCGGGCACCGAGCAGCCCCGGCTGCGCGGGAAGAACATCGCGCTGATCTTCGAGAAGACCTCCACCCGCACCCGCTGCGCCTTCGAGGTCGCCGCCCACGACCAGGGCGCGACCACCACCTACCTGGACCCGTCCGGTTCGCAGATCGGCCACAAGGAGTCCATCCGGGACACCGCCCGGGTGCTCGGCCGGATGTTCGACGGCATCGAGTACCGCGGTCACGGCCAGGAGATCGTCGAGGAACTGGCCGCGAACGCCGGTGTCCCGGTCTGGAACGGCCTCACCGACGAGTGGCACCCCACCCAGATGCTGGCCGACGTGCTCACCATGACCGAGCACACCGCCAAGCCGCTCGCCGGGACGGCCCTCGCCTACCTCGGCGACGCCCGCTCCAACATGGGCAACTCGCTGCTGGTCACCGGCGCCCTGCTCGGCATGGACGTCCGGATCGTCGCCCCGCGCTCCCTCTGGCCGGCCGAGGAGGTCCGGAAGGCGGCCGAGACGCTGGCCGGGACCACCGGCGCCCGGATCACCCTCACCGAGGACGTGGCCGCGGGCGTGGCCGACGTGGACTTCCTCTACACGGACGTCTGGGTCTCGATGGGCGAGCCCAAGGAGGTCTGGGCCGAGCGGATCGAACTGCTCAAGCCCTACCAGGTGTCGATGGACACCGTCCGGGCCACCGGCAACCCGGACGTGAAGTTCCTGCACTGCCTGCCCGCGTTCCACGACCTCGGCACGGTGCTCGGGCGGCAGATGTACGAGGCGACCGGCATGACCGAGCTGGAGTGCACCGACGAGCTGTTCGAGTCGGCGCACTCCGTCGTGTTCGACCAGGCGGAGAACCGCCTGCACACCATCAAGGCGGTCCTGGTCGCCACCCTCGGCTCCTGATCAGCGGGAGGCCCCCGCCCTCTCCGGCTTGACCTCCTTCTCCAGCTTGACGCAGGCCACCCGGTCGCCCGCCGCGTGCGGGCCGGCCGGGGTGCCCGCGTGCACCACCAGCGAGCGGGCCTCGCCCGGCCGCGGCTGCCAGGGCACCGAGGCCGTCGCGGCGCCCTCGCCGTGCTCGTCGGTGCGCAGCACCAGCCGCAGTTCGTTGCGCTCGTTGGCGTACGCCGGGTCGGTGGACGGCTGCACCGGGTCCACGGCGTCCTGGTAGTGCGGCCCGGACGCGGCCGGGTCGACCCCGCAGGTGCCGGTGTGCAGGTGCACCGGGAACTCGTGGTCGGGGGCGAGCCCGGTGACCGTCATGGTGAGCACCGTCCGCCCCGCGGTGGAGCGGTCGGTGACGATCCGGGCGTGCGCGCCGTACGGCACGAGGTCGTTCGCGTAGCTGACGGCGGTCGGCGGGACGAAGGCCGTCGCGGGGTCGAAGGCGGCCTCGACGACGGAGACCGGCGAGGCGGTGGGGGCGAGCAGGGCCAGCGGCAGCAGGGCGGCGGCGAGCGGTGCGGACATCAGCGGGCCTTCCACGGGCAGGGTGACGGACGCCCTGCTCAACGGCGCCGGGCGCCGACGGACACCCCCGAAGGGGCCCGGAGGTGAGCGGGCCGCGAGGGCGCACCGCTGCCCGTCCCGTCGCCGACCGGCGGTTCCGGTGGTGAGCTGGTGGTAGTGCTCTTGCCGGCCGCTGCGGCCCGAATGGGCGCTGACCTGCGCTTTTGCCGACCCGGGCATGCCTGCGGTGGTGAAGGCGACGGCATGCACTATGGTTTATCTCGACATCGAGATAACTGCCCCTTACGATATATCTCGACATCAAGATACTTGCCGAGCGGAGCCCGCCGGCGATGCGGCAAGGTCAGCCTAAGTAAGGCTGACCTTACCACCGTGGCGGCCGGATACCGCACGAAGCACCCAGAAGGAGTCAGTCGTGTCCGCGAACAGCTTCGACGCCCGCAGCTCGCTGCAGGTGGGCGACGAGTCGTACGAGATCTTCAAGCTCTCCGCCGTCGAGGGTTCCGAGCGGCTGCCGTACAGCCTCAAGGTGCTGCTGGAGAACCTGCTCCGCACGGAGGACGGCGCGAACATCACCGCCGACCACATCCGCGCGCTCGGCAACTGGGACGCCAGCGCCCAGCCGAGCCAGGAGATCCAGTTCACCCCGGCCCGCGTGATCATGCAGGACTTCACCGGTGTGCCGTGCGTGGTCGACCTCGCCACCATGCGTGAGGCCGTCAAGGAGCTGGGCGGCGACCCGGCCAAGATCAACCCGCTGGCCCCGGCCGAGCTGGTCATCGACCACTCCGTCATCGCGGACAAGTTCGGCACCCCGGACGCCTTCGTCCAGAACGTCGAGATCGAGTACGGCCGCAACAAGGAGCGCTACCAGTTCCTGCGCTGGGGCCAGACCGCCTTCGACGAGTTCAAGGTCGTCCCGCCCGGCACCGGCATCGTCCACCAGGTGAACATCGAGCACCTGGCCCGCACCATCATGGTCCGCGGCGGCCAGGCGTACCCGGACACCTGCGTCGGCACCGACTCGCACACCACCATGGTCAACGGCCTGGGCGTGCTGGGCTGGGGCGTCGGCGGCATCGAGGCCGAGGCCGCCATGCTGGGCCAGCCGGTCTCCATGCTGATCCCGCGCGTGGTCGGCTTCAAGCTCAACGGCCAGCTGCCGGCCGGCACCACCGCCACCGACCTGGTCCTCACCATCACCGAGATGCTGCGCAAGCACGGTGTGGTCGGCAAGTTCGTCGAGTTCTACGGTGAGGGCGTCTCCGCCATCCCGCTGGCCAACCGCGCCACCATCGGCAACATGTCGCCGGAGTTCGGCTCGACCTGCGCGATCTTCCCGATCGACGCCGAGACCATCAACTACCTCAAGCTCACCGGCCGCGACGAGCAGCAGCTCGCCCTGGTCGAGGCGTACGCCAAGGAGCAGGGCCTCTGGCACGACCCGTCGGTCGAGCCGGTCTTCTCCGAGTACCTGGAGCTGGACGTCTCCACCGTCGTCCCGTCGATCTCCGGCCCGAAGCGCCCGCAGGACCGCGTCGTCCTGGCCGAGGCTGCCACCCGGTTCGCCGAGGCGCTGCCGACCTACTCCGCCGAGGCCTCGAAGCCGACCGTCGTCACCGCCCCCGACGGGTCGAAGTACGAGATCGACAACGGCGCGGTCGTGATCGCCTCGATCACCTCCTGCACCAACACCTCCAACCCCTCCGTCATGCTGGGCGCCGCCCTGCTGGCGAAGAAGGCCGTGGAGAAGGGCCTCACGGTCAAGCCGTGGGTCAAGACCACCCTGGCCCCCGGGTCCAAGGTCGTCATGGACTACTACGAGAAGGCCGGCCTGCTCCCGTACATGGAGAAGCTGGGCTTCAACCTGGTCGGCTACGGCTGCGTCACCTGCATCGGCAACTCGGGCCCGCTGCCCGAGGAGGTCTCGGCCGCCGTCAACGAGGCCGACCTGGCGGTCGTCTCGGTGCTCTCCGGCAACCGCAACTTCGAGGGCCGGATCAACCCGGACGTGAAGATGAACTACCTGGCCTCCCCGCCGCTGGTGGTCGCCTACGCCCTGGCCGGCAACATGAACATCGACATCACCCGCGACGCGCTGGGCCAGGACGCCGAGGGCAACGACGTCTTCCTCGCCGACATCTGGCCGTCGGAGCGGGAGGTCGCCGACACCGTCGCCGGCTCCATCGACGAGGCGATGTTCGACAAGGGCTACCAGGACGTCTTCGCCGGTGACCACCGCTGGCAGTCGCTCCCGGTCCCGACCGGCAACACCTTCGAGTGGGACGCCGAGTCCACCTACGTCCGCAAGCCCCCGTACTTCGAGGGCATGGCCAAGACCCCGAGCCCGGTGGCCGACATCGCCGGCGCCCGCGTCCTGGCCAAGCTGGGCGACTCGGTCACCACCGACCACATCTCCCCGGCCGGCAACATCAAGCCGGGCACCCCGGCGGCGCAGTACCTGACCGCCAACGGTGTCGAGAAGCGCGACTTCAACTCCTACGGCTCGCGCCGCGGCAACCACGAGGTGATGATCCGCGGCACCTTCGCCAACATCCGTCTGCGCAACCAGATCGCGCCGGGCACCGAGGGCGGCTACACCCGCGACTTCACCCAGGCCGACGGCCCGGTGTCGTTCATCTACGACGCCTCGCAGAACTACCAGGCCGCCGGCACCCCGCTGGTCGTCCTGGCCGGCAAGGAGTACGGCTCCGGCTCGTCCCGCGACTGGGCCGCCAAGGGCACCGCGCTGCTGGGCGTCAAGGCCGTCATCGCCGAGTCGTACGAGCGCATCCACCGCTCGAACCTGATCGGCATGGGCGTCCTGCCGCTGCAGTTCCCGGAGGGCGAGACCGCCGAGTCCCTCGGCCTGACCGGCGAGGAGACCTTCTCCTTCACCGGCGTGACCGAGCTCAACGAGGGCCGCACCCCGAAGACCGTCAAGGTCGTCGCCGGTGACAAGGAGTTCGACGCGGTCGTCCGCATCGACACCCCCGGCGAGGCGGACTACTACCGCAACGGCGGCATCCTGCAGTACGTGCTGCGCTCGCTGATCGGCTGACCTGCCGCACAGCCTCAGGGGAGGCCGGACCGCACTTCGCGGTCCGGCCTCTTTTGCATGCTGCCTCTCCTGAGCCCGGCCCCTTGTGCGGCGTGCCGCGATGGACTAAACCTCTATCCCATCTGGTCCAGACCAATTGACGCTCATTCAGAGAACAGGTCCGGTATGCCCACTCGCGCCTCAGCCCTGCTCGCCGCCGCCACCGTCGCCGCGCTGCTCGCCGCCCCCGCCACCGCCAACGCCGCCGACGGCGGGCACGGCCCGAAGCTGAAGGGCCAGCGCGTCGGCTACTTCACCCAGTGGGGCGCCGACAGCTCCGCCAAGCGCGTCCAGGACTCCGGCCAGGCCGGGAAGCTCACCGTCGTCAACTACGCCTTCGGCAACGTCTCCGCCGACGGCACCTGCTACGAGACCGACGACGCAGGCCAGGGCGACGCCCACAACGACTACCAGCGCGCCTTCACCGCCGCCGAGTCGGTCGACGGCGTGGCCGACGCCCCCGGCCAGAAGCTGAAGGGCCACTTCAACCAGCTGCGCAAGCTCAAGGCGAAGAACCCGCAGCTGCGCACGGTCATCTCGCTCGGCGGCTGGAGCTGGTCCAAGTACTTCTCCGACGCGGCCGCCACCGACGCCGCCCGCAAGAAGTTCGTCTCCTCCTGCATCGACCTCTACCTCAAGGGCGACGTGCCGGTCCTGCCCGGCTCCCCGGAAGGCGGCGCCGGCGCGGCCGCGGGCGTCTTCGACGGCATCGACGTCGACTGGGAGTACCCGGGCGGCGGCGGGGACGCGGGCAACGTGGTCCGCCCCGAGGACGGGCGCAACTTCACCCTGCTGATGCAGGAGTTCCGCCGCCAGCTCGACGACCTCGGCAAGCAGGGCGGCAAGCAGGGCGGCAAGAAGGGCGACAAGGGCAAGCACTACCTGCTGACCGCCGCCGTCGCCGCCAACGAGACCGTCGCCGACCGGCTCGAACTGCCCGAGCTGAGCGAGTCGGTGGACTGGCTCAACCTGATGACCTACGACCTGCACGGCCCCTGGGAGGGCAAGGGCCCGGCCAACCACCAGGCCAACCTCTACTCCGACCCGACCGACCCCGACGCCCGCCGGCGCAGCGCCGACGCGGCCGTCGACCACTACCGGGAGCGCGGCCTGCCCGCCGAGCAGATCGTGCTCGGCGCCCCGCTGTACGGCCACGGCTGGACGGGCGTCGCGCCCGGCGAGCGCGGCGGCCTCTACCAGAGCGCCACCGCCGCCGCCCCCGACCTCTCCTACCGGGAGGTCAACGCCCTGCCCGGCAAGGTGTACGTGGACCGTGACCACGGCGCGTCCTGGAAGTACGACGGCACCACCTTCTACAGCTACGACACCGCCGAGGTGCTCACCCAGAAGGCGCGGTACGTGCGCTGGAACGACCTGGGCGGCGTGATGGTCTGGTCGCTGGACGGCGACGACATCCGGGGCAGCGCGATCGCCGCCCTGGACCGCGGCCTGCGCCGCGGCTGACGCCCCGATGCGAAGGGGGCCCGCCGTGCGCGCACGGCGGGCCCCCTCACGACTGCGTCAGGCCCGGTCGCAGGCCTGCGCCCGCAGCGCGCGGTCCAGGTCGTCGCGGCACTCCAGCACCAGGCGGCGCAGCGCCGGCGCGGCCTGCGGGTGGCCGCCCAGCCAGGCGTCGGCCGCGGCCAGGGTCTGCTCGCTGGCCTGGGCGCGCGGGAAGAACCCGCTGACGATCCGCATCGCGGCCTCGATGGTCCGCTCGGCCCAGACCCGCTCCAGCAGCTTGAAGTAGGGCGCCGCGTAGAGCGCGGTCAGGTCGCGGTGGGCGGGCAGCGCGAAGCCCGCGATGTTGGCCTCGACCAGGGCGTTCGGCAGCTCGTCGGAGTCGACCACGGCCGACCAGGCGGCGGCCTTGGCCTCGGGGGTGGGCCGGGCGGCCAGGCACTGGGTGTACTGGCGCTTGCCGCTGGCGGTGTTGTCGGCGGCCAGTTCCCCGGCCAGTTCCTCGTCGCCGGCCTGGCCGGCGGCGGCCAGCGCTAGCCACAGCGACCAGCGCAGCTCCTGGTCGACGTCCAGGCCGTCGATCCGGGCGCTGCCGGCCAGCAGGCCGCGGACCAGGCCGAGGTGCTCGGCGCCGCCCGCGGTCTGGGCGAGGAAGCGGGCCCAGGCCAGCTGGTGGTCGCTGCCGGGGACGGCCTCGCGCAGCTCGCGCAGGGCGCCGTCGGCCAGCTGCCGGCCGCCCTCGCCGCACCAGGCCGGGTCGGCGTACAGGTCGACGGCGGTCTTGGCCTGGGCGTGCAGCGACTGCAGCACGCCGATGTTGCCCTCCTGGCCGGCGAAGCGCAGCACCAGGGCGACGTAGTCGCGGGCCGGCATCAGGCCGTCCCGGGTGAGGTTCCAGACGGCGGACCAGGCGAGCGCCCGGGCCAGCTCGTCGTGGATGTCCCCGAGGCCGGTGCGCAGGGTCTCCAGGGACTCGGCGTCGAAGCGGATCTTGCAGTAGGTGAGGTCGTCGTCGTTGAGCAGCACCAGCGCGGGGCGGGGGCGGCCGGCGGCCTCGGTGACGACGGTGCGGTTGCCGGTGACGTCGAGCTCGATCCGCTCGGTGCGCACCAGGGAGCCGTCGGCGTCCCGGTCGTAGAGGCCGACCGCGATCCGGTGCGGGCGCAGCACATCGCCGTCCTGGAGGACGGCGAGTTCGGTGATCCGGCCCTCGGAGTCGGTGGTCACCTGCGGGGTGAGCGAGTCGACCCCGGCGGTCTGCAGCCAGGCGGCGGCCCAGGTCTTGAGGTCGCGGCCGCTGGTCTCCTCCAGGATGTCCAGCAGGTCGGCGAGTTCGGTGTTGCCGAAGGCGTGGCGCTTGAAGTAGCGGCGGGCGCCCTCGAAGAAGGCCTCGGAACCGACGTAGGCGACCAGCTGCTTGAGGACGGAGGCGCCCTTGGCGTAGGTGATGCCGTCGAAGTTGAGCTTGGCGTCCTCGAGGTCGCGGATGTCGGCGGTGATCGGGTGGGTGGTGGGGTACTGGTCCTGCTGGTAGGCCCAGGCCTTGCGCCGGTTGGCGAAGGTGACCCAGGCGGAGGAGTACCGGGTGCGGGCGCCGATCAGACCGTAGGAGCCCATGAAGTCGGCGAAGGACTCCTTCAGCCACAGGTCGTCCCACCAGCGCATGGTGACCAGGTCGCCGAACCACATGTGCGCCATCTCGTGCAGGATGACGTTGGCGCGGCCCTCGTAGGCGGCGTCGGTGACCTTCGAGCGGAAGACGAAGTCCTCGCGGAAGGTGACGCAGCCGGGGTTCTCCATGGCGCCGATGTTGTACTCGGGGACGAACGCCTGGTCGTACTTGCCGAAGGGGTACGGGTAGTCGAACTCCTCGTGGAAGAAGTCGAGTCCGAGCTTGGTGACGCTGAGGATCTCGTCCGCGTCGAAGTGCGGGGCGAGGGACTTGCGGCACATCGCGGAGAGCGGGATCTCCAGCGTGGTGCCGTCGGCGAGTTCGCGGCTGTAGTGGTCGCGGGCGACGTGGTAGGGGCCGGCCACGACGGCGGTGAGGTAGGTGGAGATCGGCTTGGTCGGCGCGAACTCCCAGGTGCGGGCGGCGCCTTCCTCGGTGACGCTCCCTCCTTGCCCGCCCTCGGGCAGGAGGGGCACAGTCGCGCTGACGCTCCCTCCTTGCCCGCCCTCGGGCAGGAGGGGCCCAGTCGCGCTGACGCTCCCTCCTTGCCCGCCCTCGGGCAGGAGGGGCCCAGTCGCGCTGACGCGCTCGTGGACGGCGTTGGACCAGACGTCCCAGGCGGCCGGGGCGGTCACGGTGAAGCCGAACGGGGCCTTCAGGTCGGGCTGTTCGAAGGTGGCGAAGACCCGGCGGGCGTCGGCCGGCTCGTAGTGGGTGTAGAGGTAGGTCTCGCCGTCCACCGGGTCGGTGAAGCGGTGCAGGCCCTCGCCGGTGTGGCTGTAGGCGCAGTCCGCCTCGATGGTGAGGACGTTCTCGGCGGCGAGGCCGTCGACGTGCACGCGGGCGCCGTCGTAGGCGGTGGCCGGGTCGAGTGCGCGGCCGTTGAGGGTGACCGAGCGGACCTCGGAGGCGAGCAGGTCGAGGAAGGTGGCGGCGCCGGGCTGGGAACAGCGGAAGGTGACGGTGGTGGTGGAGCGGAACGTGGCGGCCGCCGGGTCGGGGGCGGAGGTCACGTCCAGCCGGACCTGGTAGCCCTCCACGGCCAGGATGCTGGCCCGCTGCTGGGCTTCGTCGCGGCTCAGGTTCTTGCCCGGCACGGCGGTACTCCTTTGTCCGGCACGCACGGTGGTGCGTCTGTGGGTGGTGCGGTCTCGGCGCGCGGTGTGCTGCGCTCCGCAGGGGCATCCTTTCACGCCCTCCCTCGCCAGTACCATTGCACAGGCCGTCTCGGCCGGGCCGGAATCAGCGGCGCAGGGCGGGTGTTGAGCGGTGGGGGTGGCACACCTCCCTGCCTCGTTATCACCTCACGAAGGACGACAGCCGTGACGACTGCCGCTGAGCGCAAGACCGCCGACTTCTGGTTCGACCCGGCCTGCCCGTGGGCGTGGATGACGTCCCGCTGGCTGATCGAGGTCCAGCAGCTGCGTCCGGTGGACGTGAACTGGCACGTGATGAGCCTGTCGGTGCTGAACGAGCACCGCGACCTCCCGCAGAACTACCGCGAGCTGCTGGACAACGCCTGGGGCGCGGTGCGGGTGTGCGTCGCGGCCGCCCAGCAGCACGGCGACGAGGTGCTGGGCCGGCTCTACACCGAGCTGGGCCTGCGCTTCCACAACCAGGGCCTGCCGCAGAACCGGGAGACGGTCGAGGCGGCGCTGGTGGCCGCCGGGCTGCCCGTGGAGCTGGCGGACGCGGCCGACACGGACGCGTACGACGAGGCCCTGCGCGCCTCGCACAAGGAGGGCATCACCCTGGTCGGCGAGGACGTCGGCACCCCGGTGATCGCGGTGGAGGGCGCGGACGGCGAGCGGGTCGCCTTCTTCGGCCCGGTGGTCACCCCGGCCCCGAAGGGCGAGGCCGCGGCCCGGCTCTGGGACGGCACCCTGCTGGTGGCCTCCACCCCGGGCTTCTACGAGATCAAGCGGACCCGTACGGCGGGCCCGTCCTTCGAGTAGCGCCGGAACGGCACGAGGGCCCGGTACCGACCGGGTACCGGGCCCTCGTGCCGTCGCGGGGTCAGCGCGCGGCGGCCGCGTCCCGGCGCTGCTTGACCAGGCCGGCGGCGCTCAGCAGCGCGACCAGCACCCCGGCCGCGTACAGCTGCTGCCGGTTGCCCTCGGTGGTGGTCATCAGGGCGAGGATGCCGGCCACGGCGGCCATCGCGATCCAGGTCAGATACGGGTAGCCCCACATCTTCACGGTGAGCAGCTCGGGCGCCTCGCGCTCCAGCCGGCGGCGCATCCGCAGCTGGACCACGCAGATGAACAGCCAGACCACCAGGATGGCCACGCCGGTGGTGTTCATCAGCCAGGTGAAGACGGTCTCCGGCCAGAACTTGGCGGCCAGTACGGCGCCGAAGCCGAAGAGGCAGGAGGCCAGCACGGCCCGGCGGGGCACCCCGCCGGAGACCTTGGCCAGCGCCCGGGGGCCCTGGCCGCGGCCGACCAGCGAGTACGCCATCCGGGAGGCGCCGTAGATGTTGGCGTTCATCGCGGAGAGCAGCGCGATCAGCACCACCACCTGCATGATCGTTCCTGCGCCGGACACCCCGAGGTGCCGCAGCACGGTGACGTACGGGCCGTCGGTGACCACCGCCGGGTCCTTCCAGGAGACCAGGGTGACGACCAGGGCCATCGAGCCGATGTAGAAGATCGCGATCCGCCACACCGCCGTGCGCACCGCGTTGGCGACGTTCTTCCGGGGGTCGTCGGACTCGGCGGCGGCGATGGTCACGGTCTCCAGCCCGCCGTAGGCGAAGACCGAGGCGAGCAGGCCGACGATCAGCCCGCTGACCCCGGTGGGCAGGAAGCCGCCCTGGCCGGTCAGGTTGGTCGCGCCGGGGGCACCGGGGCCGATCACCCCGGCGATGCCGAGCCCGCCGAGGACCAGGAAGGCGACGATCGCGGCGACCTTGATGGTGGCGAACCAGAACTCGAACTCGCCGAAGTTCTTCACCGCGGTGAGGTTGCTGGCGCAGAAGAAGACCATGAACAGGCCGACCCAGACCCAGGAGGAGACGCCCGGCACCCAGCCGTTGACGATCTTCCCGGCGGCGGTGGCCTCGGCGGCGACGCCGCAGCACAGCATCACCCAGTACATCCAGCCGGCCGTGATCCCGGCCCAGGGGCCGATCTCCTTCTCGGCGTGCACCGAGAACGACCCGGAGGCGGGGCGGGCGGCGGACATCTCGCCGAGCATCCGCATGATCAGCATGACCAGCAGGCCGGAGAGGACGAACGCCAGGATGATCGCCGGACCGGCGGCCGCGATGCCCGCGCCGGAGCCGACGAACAGGCCCGCGCCGATCACCCCGCCCAGCGCGATCATCGACAGGTGGCGCTGCTTGAGGCCGTGCGCGAGCTGCTGGCCGGTGGCCGGGTCACCGTCGGCGTCGGTGGTCCCGGGCGTCGGGGGCGCGGAGGTGGGGGCCATAGGGATGGATCCAGACTGTGCGGAATGCGGCATGAGCTGTCCAATATCCGGGGACACCTCTGTTCATGCCAAGAACGACGACCCCCGGCCCACCATGCGGACCATGCGGTGACGGGGCGGGATCGCGTAGTGACGCAGTGTCGGTACGGGCCGGAATGGGCCGGTTCCGACAACGGTCGAGGGTGGGGCTTTGTCCGAAACCGTGGCGGTGACGCAGTGGATCACCGCGTAGGTTCACAGGTGTTCACTCACCTGAGCATCCCACGGAGGAGACCCCCGATGGCCACTGCCGCCACCCCGATACCGCGCCGCGCCGTCCTCGCCGACCTGCTGCCCGCCGCGACCACCCGCCTCGGTGCCCAGGTCCGCGACCTGGCCCTGGTGGCCGGCGGCGCCGCCCTGACCGGCGTGGCCGCCCAGCTGTCGGTGAACGTCCCCGGCTCGCCGGTGCCGGTCACCGGCCAGACCTTCGCCGCCCTGCTGGTCGGCACCGCGCTCGGCGCCCGCCGCGGCATCGCCTCGCTCGCCCTCTACCTGCTGGCCGGCCTGGCGGGGATGCCCTGGTTCGCCGAGGGCACCTCCGGCTGGACGATGCCCTCGCTCGGCTACGTGCTCGGCTTCGTCCTGGCGGCCGGTCTGACCGGCGAGCTGGCCCGCCGCGGCGCCGACCGCACCCCGGTGAACACCGCCGTCACCATGGTCCTCGGCAGCCTCGCCATCTACGCGGTCGGCGTCCCGTACCTGGCCCTGTCGCTGCACGTCCCGCTCGCCCGGGCGGCCGAACTGGGCCTCTACCCGTACCTGGTCGGCGACGCGCTGAAGGCCGTCCTCGCCGCCGGGGCCCTGCCGCTGGTCTGGAAGCTCGCCGCGAAGCGGTGAGCCCCCTGCCGGGCCCGGGCGCACGCGCATGCCACACTCATGGCATGCGCGTGTACCTGGGCTCAGACCATGCCGGATACGAACTGAAGAACCACCTCGTGGAGTGGCTCAAGGAGGCCGGCCACGAGCCGGTCGACTGCGGGCCGCACATCTATGACGCCGAGGACGACTACCCGCCGTTCTGCCTGCGCGCCGCCGAGCGCACCGCCGCCGACCCGGAGGCGCTGGGCGTCGTCATCGGCGGCTCGGGCAACGGTGAGGCGATCGCCGCCAACAAGGTCAAGGGCGTGCGGGCGGCGCTGGCCTGGAGCGAGCAGACCGCCGGGCTCGGCCGCGAGCACAACAACGCCAACGTGGTCTCCATCGGCGGCCGCATGCACACGCTGGAGGAGGCCACCAAGTTCGTCGAGGTCTTCCTCAACACCCCCTACAGCGGCGAGCCGCGGCACACCCGCCGGATCGAGATGCTGAGCGAGTACGAGACCACCGGCGAGCTCCCGCCCATCCCGGCCCACCACCCGCAGGGCTGATCCCTCCCCCCGTCCACCCTCCCTCGACGGCCGGCCGCACGCTCCACGCGGCCGGCCGCCGCCGTTCCCGGGTCCGTACGGCTGTGTCATCGGCCACAGGGCGCGGCGCGCGGACACCGGTGCGCGCGGGGCGTGTGCGCCGCCCGTGTGGTTCGTACGCCCAACCGGCGCACGCCTCCTGACGCCGCGCCCGCCGTCGCGGCGATCGGCCGAAACCGGCTGGCGGGCCCGTGCCACGGCGCACCCGGCCGCGTCCGGCCCGTCGACGCCGGGCGGTGCCCGTGGATAGGGTCGGGCCCCATGGCTGGCAGACCGCCGGGCGCACCGCCCCAGACGACTGCGACGAAGCCCGGCGCCGCCACGGCGTCCGGACCCGTGACGGCCCGGTTGCGCAGGAGGCTCCGCCGGGTCCGCCGAAGGCTGCGCACGGCCGGTGTGGACTACTTCCGCGGCGGCGCCGCCGACTGGCCGGTGCTGTGCGCGCTCGCCCTGCTCGTCCCGCTGCTGATCCTGCTCAACATCTGGATCCCCGCCTGGGCCCCGCCCACCGCGCTGGTCCTGCCGATCCTGGCCGGCGCGCTGCTGCTGCGCCCCGGCAGCCTGGTGGTGCTGTACGCGCTGGCGGCGCTCGGCCTGTCCGCCGAGTCGGTGATCCACACCGGCCAGCGGGTGGCCAGCGAGAACCCGGAGGCCTACATCTACGGCGTCACCCCGGGCGCGGCCCTGGTGGTCGGCGCCGCCGGGGTGGGCGGCCTGCTGCTGGCCCAGTTCCGGGCCCGGGTCGGCGTGCCCTGGTGGGGCGGCTCGACCATGCTGTTCGACCTGCGCGAGCGGCTGCGGGTGCAGAGCCGGGTGCCGGACCTGCCGGACGGCTGGCACGCCGACATGGCGCTGCGCCCGGCCGGCGGGCAGTCCTTCTCCGGGGACTTCGTGGTCGCCGCCCGCACCGGCCCGGGCCAGCGGCTGCTGGAGGTGGTCCTCGCGGACGTCTCCGGCAAGGGCATGGACGCCGGCTCCCGCGCGCTGCTGCTCTCCGGCGCCTTCGGCGGTCTGGTGGGCTCGCTGCCCGCGCACGACTTCCTGCCCGCCGCCAACGGCTACCTGCTGCGCCAGTCCTGGGAGGAGGGCTTCGCGACCGCCGTCCACCTGGTGCTGGACCTGGACACCGGCGAGTACGAGCTGCTGTCGGCCGGGCACCTGCCGGGGATGCAGCGGCTGGCGGGCGCCGGGCACTGGGAGGTCAAGGAGGCCGAGGGCCCGCTGCTCGGCATCTACGACGGCGCGAAGTTCGAGGGGGTGCGCGGCCGGCTGAACCGCGGCGACGTGCTGATGCTCTGCACCGACGGCATGGTCGAGGAGCCGGGCCGGGACCTCTCCGAGGGGATGGACCGGCTGATGGGGGAGGCGGACCGGCTGGTGCCCGGCAGCGGTCCGGGCGCGGGGGCCGGCGCGGCGGGCGCGCTGATCGAGACGGTGGCCCGGGACATCAACGACGACCGCGCGGTCCTGCTGCTCTGGCGCGACTGACGCCCGGTCGCCCCGGCCGTCCGTCACCCGACGGATCGGCACATGCCGCGGGCACGTGCTGTCAAGCCGGGCAGCCGATCTTCGGCCAAATCGGCCGCCCCGTCCACTGACCGGACCTGCGGCTTCCGGTACCCGGCCCCGGCCGCCTTCCGGCCGCTCAGCGCCGCCCCGCCGACGATTCGTCAGAACGGCTCCGCTATCGTCCCGGTCGGCGGAAACTCGTCTCGCATCGCAGGATATCGGCGTTGGGCTGACTGTCAGACCTTTACGCAATCGGCACGGTCGACCACACTGAGTCCGGGCGGGACTGTTCAGGATTCGGGGGATAGGGGGCGTCACGTGCGGCACGACAGACATCGTTCGAGCGCGCCGGGCTCCCTCGCCGGTGGTGTGCCGGTCGATCCGCGATTCCGCCTCGGGACCGTCGGACAGGCCGGGGTCCGGCTTCGCAGGTGCCGCCGGGCGGCGGCACCACGCTATGAAACGAGGAAGTGAGTCCGGGTGGCACTCTCCGTCTCCGCGCTGGTCCTGTTCGCGATCCTGTGCATCATCTTCATCCGCAACAAGCAGTTGAAGATCGCGCACGGCATCATCGCCGCCCTGTTCGGCTTCATGCTGCACGAGACCACGGTCGCGGGCTCGATCAACTCCCTGCTGGCCAACCTCGCCCACAGCATCTCGGGCATCACCGGCGGCTGACCCGGCCGGGCCGTCCGCAACCCCCGCGAGGGGATCACCGGCCGGCCCGTCTGGCCTCCCGCCAGCGAGCGAACAGTCCCCGGGGGCGGCCCGCCGCCGGGGTGGGGGCACGCATCGGTGCGGGTGCCACGGCACCTGCCGCCGCGGCCTGCCCCGCCGCCGCCCGCTCGGTCGTCAACAGCACGAACAGCCGTGCCCAGCACAGCCGTTCGCCCCGCGGCCAGTCCATCGCGCGCAGCGCCGCCGACGCGGCCTCCGACACCTCGCCGTCGACCCGGACCTCGGCGACGTCGTCGCCCGCCTTCCCGCCCAGGAAGAGCTTCACCCCGACCGGCCCCGGCCCGGCCAACTGCGGCCGCAGCGCGGGCGCGAGCGCCGGCAGCACCCGGTGCTCGGCGAGCCAGCCCGCCAGGTGCTCGTTGCCGAAGCCGAACACCGCCGCCGGTCCCTGGACGGCGTGCCAGCCCGGGAGTTCGGCGTGGTCCGCGTGGTCGGCGTGCACCCCGCGCCCGTCCGTCAGCTCGACCAGCACCGAGGCGGTGGTGGTCGCCCACATCTTCACCGCGCTGGCGAGCTTCTCCTCCTCGGTCTTGCCGAGGCCGGCCGCGCAGTCCCACACCACCGGCGCGTCCGCCCGGCCCAGGTGCAGCACGTAGCCGAGGTCGACGTGGCCGGCGCCGTCGTTCCCGGGGTGTTCGCGCACCGCCACCGCCGTCGTTCCCGGGCCGCGCACCACCTCGCCGTCGGCGCTGAACTCCTGTCCGAGGCGTGCCATCTCCCGGACCACACAGCGCTGTATGACGGCCAGCCGCTCCTGGGGACCCACCGGGACTCCTCCACCTCGGAGCGCGGCAGGTGAGCTCGCGCTCGAACTGCGCTCGAACGCCGCCGAGGCTATCGGCCCGGCAGCCGGGCGGGAAACCGTCCGGCCTCCATGGTCCTCCAGTCGCGGGAATGTCCTGAATGCACCATTTTGGGAAGCGGAACCGCCCTGTGGCCGCCGGCCGGGGCCCTGCCGCCCGCCTGGAGAGCCCGCATGACCCGCACCGCCCCGACGCCCCCGCCGTCGCTCCTGACGGCCCCTCCGGTGCCCCCTCCGCTCCTGGCGGGCCCGGACGGCTCCGGCCTGGTCGCCGAGATCGAGGCCTACCTCGCCTCGCTGCCCGCCTCCGCGCGCCACCCGGTGCCGTACGTCTGCCCCCACGGCACCGCCGTGCGGTCCTGGTGCGCCGGCCACCCGGCCCCCCGGGTCACCCTGCTCGACCGGGCGCTGCGCCGCCCGGCCCGCCCGGTGCCGGTCAGCGCCGCCGACCACCTGCGGCTCGCCTCCCGCTACATCGGCGCCCACGGTTGGCTGCAGGGCGCGATGTGGGACGCGTGCGGCCGGGTCTGCCTGCTCGGCGCCCAGGCCGCCGTCCTCGCGCACGGCTACGGCACCCCGGCCACCGTCCGCACCGCCCGGGTCCAGCTGATGGAGGTGCTGCACGCGACCGGCCGCCCGGTGCACTCCCCGGACGAGTACAACGACCGCCCCACCACCCGGGAGGTCGACGTCCGGCTGCTGCTCGACCGGGCCGCCGCCCGGGCCGGCCGGCTCGGGCTCTGAACCGGCCCTCCCGGACTCCGCCCGCGGACGCCGGCCCCGCCGGGGCGCCGGGCCGCCCGGAAACGCCGACGGCCCCGGTGCGTGGAGACGCACCGGGGCCGGGCCGATGAGCGGGCGACGAGAATCGAACTCGCGTGACTAGTTTGGAAGACTAGGGCTCTACCATTGAGCTACGCCCGCGTGATCCCCCGGTCGTTGCCGGCCGGAAGTTCGGGGAACAGCGTACCTGGTCCGGCCGCTTCCGCGCACACCGGATTCTCCGCGCGCTCCCTCGGACCGCCCCCGAATATGTCGGCGAGCCGCCAGGGCCCGACGTGTACGCTTCCTCTCGGCACCACGGGGTGTGGCGCAGTTTGGTAGCGCGTCCGCTTTGGGAGCGGAAGGCCGTCGGTTCGAATCCGGTCACCCCGACAGTGCGGCAGGGTCTCGTCCACCGTGGCGGGGCCCTGTTCTGTTCGGGCCCGACGGTGGCGCCTGGCGTCCGCCTTTCGTGGTACCGGTAGGATGGGGCGCTGGCGGTCGTCCCTGCGGCTTCAACCCAGGTCAACCGCACGAGGGCGAGGAGTCACGCTCACCGTCCACCCCCCACGGGAGATGCAGCTCCAACCGCTCATCGCTCGTCTCGCCCGACCCACTTCGTACCGGCTTCGGCCTGGCGGCAGGGACGGGCGGAGGCAACCTGACCGCAAGCCCATAGGAGACCAAACCGTGAAGAGCGCCGTCGAGACTCTGAACCCGACCCGGGTTCGACTCACCGTCGAGGTGCCCTTCGAGGAGCTCAAGCCCAGCCTCGACGCGGCGTACAAGAAGATCAACCAGCAGGTCACGGTTCCGGGCTTCCGCAAGGGCAAGATCCCGGCTCGCGTCATCGACCAGCGTTTCGGCCGCGGTGCCGTGCTGGAAGAGGCCGTCAACGACGCCCTGCCGCGCTTCTACACGCAGGCCGTCGATGAGGGCAAGATCGAGGTCCTCGGCCAGCCCGACATCACCAACATCGAGGGTGTCGAGAAGATCGCCGATGGCGGTGACCTGAAGTTCACCGCCGAGGTGGACATCCGTCCGGAGATCACCCTTCCCGACTTCGCCTCCATCGAGGTGACCGTCGACCCGATCGCCGTCTCCGACGAGGACATCGAGAAGTCCCTGGAGCAGCTGCGCGAGCGCTTCTCCTCGGTCAAGGACGTCGAGCGCGCCGCGGCCGCCGGCGACATCGTGGTCGTGGACCTGATCGCCAAGGTCGACGGCGAGGTGCCGGAGGACGGCACCGCCAACGGCGTCAGCTACGAGATCGGCTCGGGCCGTCTGATCGACGGCATCGACGACGCCGTGACCGGCCTGGAGGCCGGTGGCACCGCCACCTTCTCCACCGAGCTCAAGGGTGGCACCCAGGCGGGCCAGACCTCCGAGGTCACCGTCACCGTCACCGCCGTCCAGGAGAAGGAGCTGCCCGAGCTGGACGACGAGTTCGCCCAGCTGGCCAGCGAGTTCGACACCCTGGAGGCCCTGCGCGACGACTCCCGCAAGCGCCTGGAGCGCATGAAGGAGTACGACCAGGCCACCCAGGCCCAGGAGAAGGTGCTGGACGCCCTGCTCGGCCTGGTCGAGATCGAGTTCCCGGAGAAGCTCCTCAAGGACGAGATCGAGACCCGCAAGCACAACCTGGAGCACCACCAGCTCCAGCCGATGGGCCTCGACATCGACTCCTACCTGGAGACCCAGGGCAAGACCCGCGAGGAGTGGGAGGCCGAGATCGAGGAGCAGGCGAAGAAGGGCATCAAGACCCAGTTCGTCCTGGACCAGATCGTCGCCGACGAGGAGCTGGGTGTTAACCAGGAGGAGCTGACCGAGCACCTCATCCGCCGCGCCGCCGGCTCGGGTCTCACCCCGGACCAGTTCGCGCAGCAGGTCGTCCAGGGTGGCCAGGTGCCGCTGCTGGTCGGCGAGGTCGCCCGCGGCAAGGCGCTGGCCACCGTGGTCGAGGCCGCCAAGGTCGCCGACACCGAGGGCAACGAGATCAACTTCGACGACGAGGACGAGACGGCCCAGACCGTCGAGGCCCCCGCCGCCGAGGAGACCGCCGCCGAGGAGAAGACCGGGGCCTGAGTGCTCCGGTAGCCCCTGAGGTCTGCGACGGGCCCGGACGCCGTACGGTGTCCGGGCCCGTCGTCGTCCCCCGGAGCGGGCCCGACCCTGCGCTCACAGCGAACAGTTCTGCGTGAGGGATTCTGCGGCCCGGCCTGCGCGTTAGGGTCCTTGGACAGCAACAATCACAACGTGATACCCGGAAGCTGTGCGACACCGTGACGGCCGTGGAGCGACCGTCCAAATCGACTGAGCAGGTGGCTAAGTGACGTTCCCGCAGATGCAGATGCCTGGCCCGATGGCGCCGCACGCCGCCTCTGGTGACGTGCTCGGCGGCCTGGGCGACCAGGTGTACAACCGGCTGCTCAACGAGCGGATCATCTTCCTCGGCCAGCAGGTCGACGACGACATCGCCAACAAGATCACCGCCCAGCTGCTGCTGCTGGCCGCGGACCCGGAAAAGGACATCTTCCTTTACATCAACTCCCCGGGCGGTTCGATCTCGGCGGGCATGGCGATCTACGACACCATGCAGTACATCAAGAACGACGTCGTCACCATCGCGATGGGCATGGCGGCCTCGATGGGCCAGTTCCTGCTGACCGCCGGCGCCAAGGGCAAGCGCTTCTCGCTGCCGAACGCGAACATCCTCATGCACCAGCCCTCCGCCGGCCTCGGTGGCTCCGCCACCGACATCCGCATCCAGGCCGAGCAGCTGCTGCGCACCAAGAAGCGGATGTCCGAGCTGATCGCCTTCCACAGCGGCCAGTCCTTCGAGCAGATCACCAGGGACTCCGACCGCGACCGCTGGTTCACGCCGGAGGAGGCCCTGGAGTACGGCCTGATCGACGCGATCATGCACAGTGCCGCGGACGTCCCCGGCGGCGGCGGCACGGGCGCCTGAGCCTCGGCCCGGCCCACGAGACCACAGCCACAACGCCCCGGAGGACAAGAACCCCCATGAACATCCCCAGCCTGTCGGCCGCCCAGGCCCGCGTCGAGGACATGCGCGCCGAGGGTCGCTACATCGTCCCGCGCTTCGTCGAGCGCACCACGCAGGGCATCCGCGAGTACGACCCGTACGCCAAGCTGTTCGAGGAGCGCATCATCTTCCTCGGCTCGCAGGTCGACGACGTCTCGGCGAACGACATCATGGCGCAGCTGCTGTGCCTGGAGTCGATGGACCCGGACCGCGAGATCCAGATGTACATCAACTCGCCGGGCGGCTCGTTCACGGCCCTGACGGCCATCTACGACACCATGCAGTACGTGAAGCCGGACATCACCACGGTCTGCATGGGCCAGGCGGCCTCCGCCGCGGCCGTGCTGCTCGCCGCCGGCACCCCCGGCAAGCGGATGGCGCTGCCGAACGCCCGCATCCTGATCCACCAGCCGTACACCGAGACCGGCCGCGGCCAGGTGTCCGACCTGGAGATCCAGGCCAAGGAGATCTTCCGGATGCGCGAGCAGCTGGAGGAGATGCTCTCCAAGCACTCCAACAAGCCGGTGGAGCAGGTGCGCGAGGACATCGAGCGCGACAAGATCCTCACCGCCGAGGAGGCCCTGGAGTACGGCCTGATCGACCAGATCATCTCCACCCGCAAGACCTCGCTGACCTCCTGAGGCCGGCACCCTCCGAGGCGGGGCGCGCATCCTGCGTGCGCGCTCCGCTCCGGGTCGTCGGCGGCCTCCGCAACGGCATCTGTTCGGTATCAATTCGCCCAGGGCGTAGGGCAGACCCGGCGAAGAGGACGGAATCAGGGGCCCGGCAGAGTACCGTCGGATAGCGAGACCGATCGCCGTCGGCGTTGACGGTCCACAGCACCAGGCCCCGGAACCCCTGCGGGGCCCCTGGCGAAGGGGAAGCACCTCGTGGCACGCATCGGAGACGGTGGCGACCTGCTCAAGTGCTCGTTCTGCGGCAAGTCGCAGAAGCAGGTGAAGAAGCTGATCGCCGGCCCAGGCGTGTACATCTGCGACGAGTGCATCGACCTGTGCAACGAGATCATCGAGGAGGAACTCGCCGAGACCTCCGAGGTGCGCTTCGAGGAGCTGCCGAAGCCGCGGGAGATCTACGAGTTCCTGGACCAGTACGTGGTCGGCCAGGACCTCGCCAAGAAGGCGCTGTCGGTGGCGGTCTACAACCACTACAAGCGGGTCCAGGCCGGCGAGGCGGGCCGCAGCGGCGGCAACGGCCGCGAGGACGCCATCGAGCTGGCCAAGTCCAACATCCTGCTGCTGGGCCCCACCGGCTCCGGCAAGACGCTGCTGGCGCAGACCCTGGCCCGGATGCTCAACGTGCCGTTCGCGATCGCGGACGCCACCGCGCTGACCGAGGCCGGGTACGTCGGCGAGGACGTCGAGAACATCCTGCTCAAGCTGATCCAGGCGGCCGACTACGACGTCAAGAAGGCCGAGACCGGGATCATCTACATTGATGAGATCGACAAGGTCGCGCGCAAGAGCGAGAACCCGTCGATCACCCGGGACGTCTCCGGTGAGGGCGTGCAGCAGGCGCTGCTGAAGATCCTGGAGGGCACCACCGCCTCGGTGCCGCCGCAGGGCGGGCGCAAGCACCCGCACCAGGAGTTCATCCAGATCGACACCACCAACGTGCTGTTCATCGTCGGCGGCGCGTTCGCCGGCCTGGAGCGGATCATCGAGGGCCGGGCCGGCGCCAAGGGCATCGGCTTCGGCGCCAACATCCGCTCCAAGCGGGAGTCGGACGCCAGCGACCACTTCCGCCAGGTGATGCCCGAGGACCTGGTGAAGTTCGGCATGATCCCCGAGTTCATCGGCCGGCTGCCGGTGATCACCAGCGTGCACAACCTGGACCGCGAGGCGCTCCTGCAGATCCTCACCGAGCCGAAGAACGCGCTGGTCAAGCAGTACCGCAAGCTCTTCGAACTGGACGGCGTGGAGCTGGAGTTCTCCCGGGACGCGCTGGAGGCGATCGCGGACCAGGCGATCCTGCGCGGCACCGGCGCGCGTGGTCTGCGGGCCATCATGGAGGAGGTGCTGATGTCCGTGATGTACGAGGTGCCCTCGCGTCAGGACGTCGCCCGCGTGGTGGTCACCGGTGACGTGGTCTCCAAGCACGCCATCCCCACCCTCGTCCCGCGCGACATGATCAAGCGCGAGCGGCGCGAGAAGAGCGCCTGACCGCGCCCGCCGCATCCGAAAGGGCCCCGCACCGACCGGTGCGGGGCCCTTCGGCGTTTCCGGGTGGCGGAGGGCCACCGGCGGTTCCCGGCGGACTACTTGGGAACCTCGGCGACCGCGCGCAGGTCGCGGGTGTCGGCGGCGAGCTTGTCCAGGTCCGGTTGGGTGCCCTGCTCGACCGCCTGCATCACCATGACGATGCTGCTGTTGTCGGCCCAGGCGCAGATGCCCATCGTGGTCTCGCTGTCGACGGCCACGGCGCACTCCATCGCACCGCCCTTGGTGCCGGCGTCCACCACGTGCCGGTCGCTGAGTTTCTGACCGCTGGTGGTGATGCCCTGGAACGCCTGGTTCAGCTCCTGTTTCGGCGCCAGGACCTTGCCGTAGGCCCCGACCGCGACCAGCTGCGGCTCCGACTGCGCGTTCTGGTAGAGGGCGCCCACCCCGGTGGGGCTCCAGTTGCCGTCGCCCTTGCCGAAGCTGGAGGCGAGCTCCTTCTCCATGGTGTCGGCGACCTCGGGGTCGTCGCTCTTCTTCATGTCCTTGAAGGTGGCCGGCAGGACGATCTTCTGGGTGCCCGCGGTGCTGGCCATGTCGTAGACGAAGTAGGCGAGCGCGCCGCCGCCCAGCAGCACGACGGCGCCGACGACGCCGAGCACGGTCCAGAGCGTCTTGCGGGACTTGCGCTGTGGCGGCACCGGCGGGTAGGCGCCGTACCCCGGGTAGGCACCCGGCTCACCGACCGGCGGGTAGCCGGGCGGCGGGCTCTGCGGCGGGATGCCGCCGTAGCCGGGCGCGGTCGGCGGCGGGGCGTCGTACCCCGGCTGCGGCGGGGGGCCGTAGGGGTTCTGCTCGGTCACGCGGGGCCTTTCTGACGGTGACGCCCACGCGCCGCCCGGCGGTACCGGGCGGCGCTGGGACGTGGTGGTGACGTGGCGGGGACGGTGCCCGGGTTACTTGGCGACGACCATGGCGTCGCGGATCGCCCGGGTCTTTTCGGCGGCCTGGGCCGGGGTGAGCCCCTGGGCGTCGCCGGTCAGGCTGATCTTGCTGAAGGTGACCCGGCCGGTGGTGAACTTGTCCGCCCACGCGCAGACCGTGGGGCCGGCCTTGCCCGCGATGACGCTGGCGACACCGCAGGCGAGCTTCGCCGAGGAGCTGTGGCCGTCCTTCGCGGGGAAGTCCGTCATCGGCGTGGACCAGGTCAGCCCGCCGCTGTCCTTCTTCGAGTCGGCGATGATCTGGTCGGGGTCGTTGAGCTCCCCGTAGACGCCGATCACCGAGAGCGTGTCGAGCGCGTCGGAGCCCTTGCTGTAGCTGGCCGCCAGCGCGTTGAGGTTCTTGCCGAACTTCGCCGCCTCGGGCTTGCTCGGGTCGACGGCCTCCTCCCTGGCCGACTTCTGGACGTAGCCGTCCGGCAGCGACTGCGGCGCGGAGACCTTGTACTGGCCGCCCTGGTCACCGCCGAGGAACTTCCACGCGGCGAAGCCGCCGCCGCCCAGCACCAGCGCGCCCACGACCAGGCCGACCACCAGGCCGGTCCGGCCCTTCTTCGGCGGCGGTGGGTAGCCCGGCTGCCCGTACGGGGCCTGCGGGGTGCCGTACGGCTGCTGCGGGGCGCCGTAGGGCGGCTGGGGCGCGCCGTAGGGCTGGCCGTCCTGCGGCGGGTAGCCGTACTGGGGCTGCGGCTGCGCGGCGCCGTAGGGCGGCGGCGGTTGCGGCGGGCCGTACGGGGGCTGCCCCCCGTATGGCTGAGGTTGTCCCTGCGGTTGTCCCTGCGGATACTGCTGGTCCTGGCCGTACATCTGTGTCCGTGCTCCCCCGCCGCACCCGCGGCCTGTCGTCGTGTCGTCCGTGTCCGTACGGAAACCGGACGAGTGTCCGGGAACGGTACCGTACGGTGTCCGTCACCGAGCCGTTCGGGCGGGGCGCGTCCGCGCAGCGAAAGCGGTTCGTAACACGGGCCTGCGGTTACGTAAACTGTGCGTCGTGACCGACACGACGAACCAGCGCCCCGTGAGCACCTTTGCCGGGGACGAAGCAGCGACCCTCCCGACGACCTACACCCCCGCGGACGTAGAGGGCGAGCTGTACGAGCGCTGGGTAGAGCGTGGCTACTTCACCGCGGACGCCAAGAGCGACAAGCCCCCGTTCACCATCGTCATCCCCCCGCCGAACGTGACCGGGGCCCTGCACCTGGGCCACGCCTTCCAGCACACGCTGATGGACGCCCTGACCCGCCGCAAGCGGATGCAGGGCTTCGAGACGCTCTGGCTGCCGGGCATGGACCACGCGGGCATCGCCACCCAGAACAAGGTGGAGCAGCAGCTCGCCGAGTCGGGCCTGTCCCGCCACGACCTGGGCCGCGAGGCCTTCGTCGAGAAGGTCTGGGAGTGGAAGGAGAACTACGGCGGCCGGATCCTCGGCCAGATGCGCCGCCTGGGCGACGGCGTGGACTGGTCGCGCGAGCGCTTCACCATGGACGAGGGGCTCTCGCAGGCCGTCCAGACCATCTTCAAGCGCCTCTTCGACGACGGCCTGATCTACCGGGCCGAGCGCATCATCAACTGGTGCCCGCGCTGCCTCACGGCCCTGTCCGACATCGAGGTGGAGCACGAGGAGGTCCCCGGCGAGCTGGTCTCGATCCGCTACGGCGAGGGCGAGGACTCGATCGTCGTCGCCACGACCCGGGCCGAGACGATGCTGGGCGACACCGCCGTGGCCGTCCACCCCGACGACGAGCGGTACCGGCACCTGGTCGGCCGGACCATCAAGCTGCCGCTGACCGACCGTGAGATCCCGGTCGTCGCGGACGAGCACGTCGACCCGGAGTTCGGCACCGGCGCCGTCAAGGTGACGCCCGCGCACGACCCCAACGACTTCGCGATCGGCCAGCGCCACAACCTGCCGAACCTGAGCATCATGGACGAGCGCGGTGCGATCACCGTGCACGGCCCCTTCCTCGGCCTGGACCGGCTGGAGGCCCGCTCGGCCGTGGTCGGTGCGCTGCGCGAGCAGGGCCGGATCGTCGCCGAGAAGCGTCCGTACATGCACTCGGTCGGCCACTGCTCGCGCTGCCACACCGTGGTCGAGCCGCGGCTGTCGCTCCAGTGGTGGGTCAAGGTCGAGCCGCTGGCGAAGGCCGCCGGCGACGCCGTGCGCGACGGCAAGGTGGAGATCCACCCGAAGGAGCTGGAGCGCCGCTACTTCGACTGGGTCGACAACATGTACGACTGGTGCATCTCGCGCCAGCTGTGGTGGGGCCACCGGATCCCGGTCTGGTACGGCCCGGACGGCGAGGTCGTCTGCGTCGGTCCGGACGAGCAGCCGCCCACCGGTGAGGGCTGGCACCAGGACCCGGACGTCCTGGACACCTGGTTCTCCTCCGGCCTGTGGCCGTTCTCGACGCTCGGCTGGCCGGAGCGGACCCCGGATCTGGAGAAGTTCTACCCGACCGACGTCCTGGTCACCGGCCACGACATCATCTTCTTCTGGGTCGCCCGGATGATGATGTTCGGGCTGTACGCGATGGACGGCGAGGCGCCGTTCAAGACCGTCGCCCTGACCGGCCTGGTCCGCGACGAGTTCGGCAAGAAGATGTCGAAGTCCTCGGGCACCGCCGTGGACCCGCTGGACTGGATGGACGCCTACGGCGCCGACGCCGTCCGCTTCACCCTGGCCCGCGGCGCCAACCCGGGCGCCGACGTGCCGATCGGCGAGGACTGGGTCAAGGGCTCGCGCAACTTCTGCAACAAGATCTGGAACGCGACCCGCTTCGCGCTGATGAACGGCGCCACCGTCGAGGGCCCGCTGCCCGCGCCGGAGCAGCTCACCGCGGTGGACCGCTGGATCCTGTCGCGGCTGAACGCCACCGTCGCCGAGGTGGACGCGCTCTACGACGACTACGAGTACGCCAAGGCCTCGGACGCGCTCTACCACTTCGCGTGGGACGAGGTCTTCGACTGGTACGTCGAGCTCTCCAAGACCACCCTGGCCAAGGGCGGCCCGCAGGCCGACGCCGCGCGCCGGGTGCTCGGCGAGGTGCTGGACACCACGCTGCGGCTGCTGCACCCGGTGGTCCCGTTCGTCACCGAGGCCCTGTGGACGGCACTGACCGGCGCCGAGTCGCTGGTGGTCGCCGACTGGCCGACGGACGGCGGGTTCCGTGACACCGCCGCCGAGGCCGAGATCGCCACGTTGCAGCAGGTGGTCACCGAGGTCCGCCGATTCCGCTCGGACCAGGGCCTGCAGCCCGCGCAGCGCGTCCCGGCGAAGCTGGAGCTGGGCGGCACCGTGCTGGCCGTCCACGAGGACGCGATCCGTTCGCTGCTGCGGCTGACCGTCCCCGAGGAGGGCTTCGCGGCCACCGCCTCGCTCCCGGTCGCCGGCGCCACCGTCGCGCTCGACCTCTCCGGCACCATCGACGTCGCGGCGGAGCGCAAGCGCCTCGCCAAGGACCTCGCGGTCGCCGAGAAGGAGAAGGCGCAGACCACGGCCAAGCTCGGCAACGAGGCGTTCCTCGCCAAGGCGCCGGACGAGGTGGTCGCCAAGATCCGGGGCCGCCAGGAGGCCGCCGAGGCCGACATCGCCCGGATCACCGCCCAGCTCGCGGCGCTGCCGCAGGGCTGAGCCCGCACCGGTCCGTGAGGGGCCGCACTCCGCGACGCGCGGGGTGCGGCCCCTCCGGCGTTTCGGCCGGCGCAGCGCGGGCGCGGCGGCGGTGTTCTTTTTGCTACGCCTAATAGCCCAGCAACATTGCTCCCTTCCGGCGAATATTCATCCTGGACCGGGTGAGGTCCTATTCCGCCCGAATTCATTCCGGTCTTGCCCGCGCGGTTTCGCGGAAGTTTGCAGGTCGGATGTGTACGGTGTGCACGGAGTTTCCGACGGGTGATTCTGCTGAGCGTTCCTGCTGAGCCGACGGACGGGAGGGCACGGCGTGGTGGTGACCGAGGAATTGGCCGACGAACTGCCTGCCGAGGCGGTGGAGGAGGCCAAGGCCAGGGCGGCGACCCTGCTGCTGGCGTTCCGCCACGGCAACCAGCTCGCCTTCGACCACGAGCTGGACCTGCTCCTCGCCGAGCACGCCGAGCGCGAGGTGACCACCCTGCTCGCCTGGATCGCCGCCGAGGCCGTCCGCAAGGCGTACGCACCCGAGGTCGGTGACCGGGTGCTGCGGGCGATGGCCCGGCGCGCCCCGGCCGACAACGGTGCGGTCGCGGTGGACGAGGAGAGTGCGGACGCCGCCCGGCTGATCGAGGCGGTGGCCGCCGGCGAGGTGGCCGAGGTGCGCGGCCTGGTCGCCTCGACCGCCGACACCACCTTCCTGCTCGGCGGCCTGCTGCAGGGCGTCGCGATGATGCTGCCGCTGCTGCCCGAGGGCGAACTGACCGAGATCACCGCCGAGTTGCGCCGCCGGCACGGTGGGCCCGGGGCGCACGTCCCGGAGGCCCGGGCCGGGGTCTGAGCCCCAGCCCGGGGGGTGTCACGGCATGGCGTGCAGGTGCGCGCCGATGGTGCCCGCGATCGGGTTGCCCGCCGTGGCGTCCCAGTTGGTCGACCAGGTCATCGCCCCGCCGATGCCCGGCCAGGTGGTGTCGGGCTTGTAGCTGCCGCAGTTGGTGCCGGCGGCCAGGCAGTCCAGCGCGTCGTCGACCACGCTCGGGCTGACGTACCCGCCGCCCGCCGCGCTGGTGGAGGCCGGCACCCCGAGCCCCACCTGGTCGGGCCGCAGCCCGCCCTTGAGCTGGATGCAGGCCAGCGCGGTGAGGAAGTTCTCGGTGCCCTGCGAGTAGACGTTGCCGTCGCAGCCGTTCATCGCACCGGAGTTGTAGTACTGCATGTTGACGATGGTGAGGATGTCCTTCACGTTCAGCGCCAGCTTGAAGTACTCCATGCCGGTCGACTGCATGTCGATGGTCTGCGGCGCCATGGTGAGGATGAACCCGCTGCCGCTCTTCGCCGCCAGCGAGTGCAGCGCCTGCCCCAGGTAGGCGGCGTTGACGCCGTTCTCCAGGTCGATGTCGATCCCGTCGAAGCCGTAAGCCTGCATCAGCCCCCAGGCGGTGCCGGCGAAGTTGGCCGCCGAGGTCGGGTCGCTCACCGACACCGTGCCGTTCTGCCCGCCGACCGAGAGCACCACCTTCTTGCCGGCCGCCCGCTTGGCCGCGATGTCGGCCTTGAACTGGGCGTCGGTGTAGCCGCCGAGGCGGGAGGAGAGGGCCGGGTCCAGGGTGAAGCCCAGCCCGCCCGGCGTGCTGGTGGCGTCGGCGAAGGAGACCGCGATGATGTCGTAGGCGGCCGGGACGTCGCTGATCCGCTGGACGGTGGCGCCGTTGTCGAAGTTCTGCCAGTAGCCGGTCAGGATGTGCTTGGGCAGGCCGGGCGGCTTGCCGGTCGAGGTGGCGGTCGGGCTGCCGGTGCCGGTGTCCGTGGGGGAGGGGCTGCCGGTGCCGGTGGGGCTCGGGGACGTGGTGACGGTCGGGCTCTGGGAGGGCTGCGGGCCGCCCGGACCGATCAGCGAGACGTCGTCGGCGAGGAAGGCGGGCTGCCCGTACCAGCCGTGCAGGTAGACGGTGACGCTGGTGGTGCCCGGGCCGGTGGTGAAGCCGGTGCTCAGCTGGGCCCAGCCCGTGGAGTTCGTCCAGGTGCCGGGGTCGGTGCCGCCGGTGCCGCGGGCGCCCAGGTAGACGTACGAGCCCTGGACCCAGGAGCTCAGCGTGTACGTCGAGGAGGGCTTCACGGCGATGGTCTGGGTGCACTCGCCGGTGTCGCCGTTGCCCGGGGTGGACTGCAGGGCGTAGCGGCCGGAGTGCACGGTCGCGCTCTGGACGGCGCCGTTGCCGCAGGACCAGCCGGACAGGGTGCCGGTCTCGAAGCCGCCGTTGGTGACCAGGTCGGGGTCGGCGGCCTGGGCGCCGGTGCCGGTGGCGAGGACGAGCCCGCTCAGGCCGAGGGCGATGGCGCCGGCCCCGGCGAGCAGGGTGTGGACGGCGCGCGGGCGCCGGTGTCGGGCAGGTGGCATGACTCCATCTCCTGTGGGGGAGGCCCGGCGGCGCGCCTGGGTGGTGGGGGTGGAACGCCGTCCGGGGTGTCGATGGTGCGCGTGCGGGAGCTACCGACAACTCAAGTCCCTGTCGGGGAAGGAGACTTGCCTCACAAGGTGGAGTAGACCAATCCGGCTGTCAAGAGGGCGCTAGGCGGCCAGCGGCCGGGCTCCGGAGCCGATTGCTCCGGCCTTGGCCGCTCCGGCGTCGGCTGCCCCGGCCTCGGCCGGCTCGGCGACCGCGGCGGTCAGCGCGGCGATCCGGGCCGAGGCCAGGCCGTCGCCGTACGGGCTCGGGGTGGCCGCGAGCCGGGCGAGCCGCTCGGGGGTGTCGGCCAGCCAGGTCCGGGCCAGCTCGCCCAGGTCCTCGCCGGGGCCCACCAGCGCGGCGAAGCCCGCCGCCACCGCCTCCGGGCGCTCGGTGGAGCGGCGCACCACCAGCAGCGGGCGGCCGAGCACGGTGCACTCCTCCTGCACGCCGCCGGAGTCGGAGACCAGCAGCGCGGCGTGGCTCGCCAGGCCCAGGAAGTCGGCGTACCCGACCGGCCCGGTGACGGCCAGGCGCTCCAGCAGGGCGTCCAGCGCGAAGCGCTCGACGGCGGCCCGGGTGCGCGGGTGCATCGGGAACAGCACCGGGGTGCCGGCCCGGGCGATCCGGTCCAGTTCGGCCAGCACGGCGCCCAGCGCCCCGGCGGTGTCGGTGTTCTCCGGGCGGTGCACGGTGGCCAGCACGTAGCCGTCCGGGCGCAGCCCGTGCGCGGCGAGCAGCGCGGTGCGGTCGGCCGCGGCCGGCAGCTGACGGCGGACCACCTCGACGACGGTGTTGCCGGTGAGCGCGATCCGCTCCTCGGCGAGGGCCTCGGCGCGCAGGTTGGCGACGTTGTCCTCGGTGGCGGCGCAGAGCAGGTCGGAGACGTGGTCGACCATCACCCGGTTGTGCTCCTCGGGCATCGCCCGGTCGAAGCTGCGCAGCCCGGCCTCGACGTGCACCAGCGGGATCTCGCGGGCGTTGGCGGCCAGCGCCCCGGCGAGGGTGGCGTTGGTGTCGCCCTGGACGACCACGGCGGCGGGGCGGTCCTCGGCGAAGGCGGCGTCCAGCTGGCCGAGGGACTGGGCGATCTGGCCGGCCCGGGGGCGCCCGCCGACGCCGGTGAGCAGCTCCGGGCGGGGCAGGTCGAGGTCGCGCAGGAAGCGGCCGGACATCGCCTCGTCCCAGTGCTGGCCGGTGTGCACCAGACGGGTGGCGTCGCCGAGTTCGTGGATCAGCGGGGCGAGCTTGACCAGTTCGGGGCGGGTGCCGAGGACGACGGCGACGCTGGCGGGGGGAAGGCACGTGCTCATGGGGAGGCTCCGAGGGGGTGGGGCTGCTCAGGACTCAGACGCGGGGCTCGGGCGCGGGGCTCGGGCGCGGGGCTCAGGACCGAGGCTCAGGACCGAGGCTCAGGACCGAGGCTCAGGACCGAGGCTCAGGACTCAAGGGCGGTGGGGGCGCCGAGGGCGACCTTCTCGGCGTTGCGCCGGGTCTTGGCCCAGCCGTTGCGGCCGAGCAGCATCCGGGCGGCGGCCCGGGCGGCGACCACGAAGAGGTGGTAGGCGTAGAGCCAGATCAGGACGCCCCAGAGCAGTCCGGTGAGCCGGCCGCGGTCGGGGTGGACGAGCCGGCGGTAGGCGAAGCCCCAGAACACCATCGGCAGGGTGGCGATCGCGAAGGCGAGCAGCATCCACGGGCCGAACCTGACGTGGAAGTCGGTGGTCTCGGCGGGGAAGAGCACCAGCCCGGCGGTGGTGATCGCGAGCGAGAGCGGGAACAGCAGGACCAGCAGCACGCAGACGACGGGCTGGAGGAAGGTGTACAGCACCTCGGCCTTGCCGGACCAGCTGTAGAAGGGGGAGCGCAGCACCCGGCCGGTGTAGCGCAGGCACTGCATGTTGCCCTGGGCCCAGCGGGTGCGCTGGGTGAGGAAGCGGCGCAGCGAGATCAGGCCCTCCTGGGAGACCTGGGTCTCGGTGACGTGGGTGAGCCGCCAGCCGGCCAGGCGCAGGTCGAGGCCGGACTCGTAGTCCTCCAGCAGGGCGCGCTCGGGCCAGGGGCGGCCGGCCCGGCCCTCCTCGGCGGTGAGCGAGTCGAGGGCGGTGAGGCGGACGAACTGGCCGTTCCCGCCGAGGCCGACGCTGCCGGTGCGGCGGCGCAGCAGCTGCATGCCGGCGTTGTTGGCCTGGAACTCGACGTCCTGCATCCGGACCAGGGCGCGGGCGAACGCGTTGGCGGTGCGGCCGCGGCCGGGCAGCGGGAGTTCGTCGTCGGCGTTGCGCATCCGCACGCCGATCTGGACGGCGCCGGTGTCGGGGCGGCCGAGCGCCTTGTCGTTGCAGACCTGGGGGAGGGTGCCGGGGTCGAGCCGTCCGTCGGCGTCGACCACGCCGATCACCACGCGGGCGCGGTCGGCGTCCTCGGGCAGCCAGGCGGTGATCTCGCGGTAGGCGGCGTTGAGGGCGGCGCCCTTGCCGATCCGGGCGTGCGGGCGGCGGCGCTGGACGAGGTGGACGCGGTCGTCGTGGGCCGCGGCGGCGAGCACGAGGTCGCGGGTGGCGTCCTCGCTGTCGTCGTCGATCACCCACAGGTGGGCCTCGGGCGCGCTCTCGCGCAGGCCTGCCAGGGTCTGGGTGACCACGGCCTCCTCGTCGCGGCAGGGGATCACCAGGTGCCACTGGAAGGCGGCCGGGTCGCCGGGGTCGGCGGGCCGGTTGTACCGGAAGGCGTGCCGGGAGCCGGCCCAGTACACGAGGAAGCGTCCGAAGACGAAGGCCATGTAGCCGACGAGTGCCAGTGAGACCAGTCCGGCGAACCAGACGATGGCGTCCTGGCGGAGCACGATCCACTCGTGCAGAACGTCGGGCATGGCGTGGGGCTCCTCGTGATCAAAGGCTGCGCGGCTCCGTGGGCTGCGAATCGCTGCTTCATTACGGATCAAACTCGCTAAAGAGATAGTAAAGGGGGCAAACTGGAAAGTCCGACCAAAGTGGTCGTTCTCACCCCGTGAGGACGGCCCGCCGACGCTCCGTAGACTGTGGTCGTGAGCGACAAGGCCGACCCGAACCCGTACACCCTCCGCCCCGCCGACGGCGACACCGGCGACGTCCTGCGCGATGTCGAGGTGGAACTCTCCAAGCGCTGGCCGGAGAACAAGCTGGAGCCCTCGCTCGACCGGATCGAGGCGCTGATGGACATCCTGGGCCAGCCCCAGCGGTCCTTCCCCTCCATCCACATCACCGGGACCAACGGCAAGACCTCCACCGCCCGGATGATCGAGCAGCTGCTCAACACCTTCGAACTGCGCACCGGCCGCTACACCAGCCCGCACGTGGAGAGCGTCACCGAGCGGATCACCCTGGACGGCGCCCCGATCACCCCCGAGCGCTTCGTCGAGGTCTACCGCGACATCGAGCCGTACGTGCAGATGGTCGACGCGGCGCAGCCGGTGCCGATGTCCTTCTTCGAGGTGCTGACCGGCATGGCCTACGCCGCTTTCGCCGACGCCCCCGTGGACGTCGCCGTGGTCGAGGTCGGCATGGGCGGTTCCTGGGATGCCACCAACGTCATCGACGCCGCCGTCGCCGTGATCACCCCGATCGGGCTGGACCACACCGACAAGCTCGGCGAGACCACCGGCGAGATCGCGGTCGAGAAGTCCGGGATCATCAAGTCCGGCGCCGTCGCCGTCGTCGCCCAGCAGCAGCTGGACGCCGCCCAGAACATCCTGCGGCGTGCCGTCGAGGTCGACGCCACGGTCGCCCGCGAGGGCATGGAGTTCGGCGTGATCCGCCGTGAGCTCGGCGTCGGCGGCCAGTTGGTGACGCTGCGCGGGCTCGGCGGCGAGGAGTACGAGGACGTCTTCATCCCGCTGCACGGCGAGCACCAGGCGCAGAACGCGGCGCTGGCGCTGGCCGCGGTCGAGGCCTTCTTCGGCGTCGGCGGCGCCCGCGGCGGGCAACTCGACGTGGACAAGGTCCGCCAGGGCTTCTCCGGCGTCTCCTCGCCGGGCCGCCTGGAGGTCGTCCGCCGCAGCCCCACGATCATCCTGGACGCCGCGCACAACCCGCACGGCGCCCGCGCCACCGTCGCCGCCCTCGGCGAGTCCTTCGGCTTCACCCGGCTCGTCGGCGTGATCGGCACCTCCGGGGACAAGGACGTGGCCGGCGTGCTGGAGGCCTTCGAGCCGATCCTCGCCGAGGTCGTGATCACCCAGAACTCCACCCACCGCGCGCTGGACGTCGACGAGCTGGCGGCGCTGGCCGTCGACATCTTCGGCGAGGACCGCGTCCAGGTCGAGCCCCGGCTCGACGATGCCATCGCCGCCGCCGTCACCCTCGCCGAGGAGGAGGGCGACCTCGGCGGCGCCGGGGTGCTGGTCACCGGTTCGGTCGTCACGGTGGGCGAGGCCCGCCTGCTGCTCGGGAGGAAGTGACATGAGGACGCTCTGTTCCTCGACCCTGATCGGCGAGGCGTTGTTGGCGATGTTCGCCGGGCTGGTCGCCATGCAGCTCTCCAGCGTCTCCACGGCCACGATCTGGATCGTCACCGGGATCGTCATGGCGCTCTGCATCGCGCTCTGCGGCATGATCAACCGCCCCGGCGCGGTGGCCGTCGGGTGGGCGCTGCAGATCGGCCTGATCGCCAGCGGCTTCATCCTGCCGACCATGTTCGGCCTCGGTGTGGTCTTCGCCGGCCTGTGGTGGTGCTCGGTGCACTACGGCCGCAAGGTGGACGAGTTCAAGGCCGCCCGGGCCGCCGCGGAGGCGGCTGCCGTACCGGTCTAGGGCCCGGACCGGCGGGCCGACACGCCGCACACGCAAGGTAATCTCTGCCGTGTCGGCTCCCGCCCGTCGGCCCGACTGTCTGCCGCACCGAATCCCCAGGAGACGCACCGTGTCCCAGCGCACTCTCGTCCTGCTCAAGCCCGACGCCGTCCAGCGCGGCCTGGCCGGCGAGATCATCAGCCGCATCGAGCGCAAGGCCGGCTGGCGGCTCACCGCCGTCGAACTGCGCACCTTCGACCGGGCGACGCTGGAGCAGCACTACGCGGAGCACGTCGGCCGCCCGTTCTACGAGCCGCTGCTGGAGTTCATGACCGCCGGCCCGTCGATCGCCATGATCGTCGAGGGTGAGGAGGTCGTCCGCGGCATCCGGATGCTGGCCGGTGCGACCAACCCGCTGGAGGCCGGGGCCGGCACCATCCGCGGCGACTACGCGACGATCACCCGCGAGAACCTGATCCACGCCTCGGACTCCCCGGAGTCGGCCGAGCGCGAGATCAAGATCTTCTTCCCGGCGCACGCCTGAGCCAGCCCGGGCGCCACGCCCGCGGGACCTTGGCACTGCCCCGGTCGGGACCATTGGCCCGGCCGGGGCACTTTTATCGTGAAATAAGCAACCACGGACGCCGACACGGCGTCCCAATGCCCGGAGAAGCGAACACGCTCCGGACAATGGACGGTATGCCCCGCATCGACGTCCGTACCGCGCCGCGTGACTACGATGGACGCGACTCAAGGGCCCGGTAAGGCAGCTCAGCTGGCTCCGCCCGAGCGTGGGCGCGCTCTCGTCCCACCCCCATGAACTCCGAGCCCGGGAAGGCAACCACACCCCATGGCGAGCAACCTGTCGTTCATCGGCCGCGACTTGGCGATCGACCTTGGAACTGCCAACACGCTGGTGTACGTCAGGGGCAAGGGGATCGTCCTCAACGAGCCGTCCGTCGTCGCGGTGAACACCAACACCGGCGGCATCCTGGCGGTCGGCGCCGAGGCGAAGAAGATGATCGGCCGGACCCCGGGCAACATCGTCGCGATCCGCCCGCTCAAGGACGGCGTGATCGCCGACTTCGAGATCACCGAGCGGATGCTCCGCTACTTCATCCTCAAGATCCACCGCCGCCGCTACCTCGCCCGCCCCCGGGTCGTGGTCTGCGTGCCCTCCGGCATCACCGGGGTCGAGCGCCGCGCCGTGATCGAGGCCTCCTCGCAGGCCGGCGCCCGCCAGGTGCACATCATCGAGGAGCCGATGGCCGCCGCCATCGGCGCCGGGCTGCCCGTCCACGAGGCCACCGGCAACATGGTCGTCGACATCGGCGGCGGCACCACCGAGGTCGCGGTCATCTCCCTCGGCGGCATCGTCACCGCCCAGTCCATCCGGGTGGCCGGCGACGAGCTGGACAACGCGATCGTCCAGCACATCAAGAAGGAGTACTCGCTGCTCCTCGGCGAACGCAGTGCCGAGCAGATCAAGATGAGCATCGGCAGCGCCTTCGGCATGGAGGGCGAGAAGGACGAGCACGCCGAGATCCGCGGCCGCGACCTGGTCAGCGGCCTGCCCAAGACCGTGGTCATCTCCGCCGCCGAGGTCCGCGAGGCCATCGACGAGCCGGTCAACTCGATCATCGACGCCGTGAAGACCACCCTCGACCAGTGCCCGCCCGAGCTGGCCGGCGACGTGATGGACCGCGGCATCGTGCTCACCGGCGGCGGCGCCCTGCTGCGCGGCCTCGACGAGCGGCTGCGCCGCGAGACCGGCATGCCGATCCACATCGCCGAGAACCCGCTCGACTCGGTCGCGCTCGGCTCCGGCAAGTGCGTCGAGGAGTTCGAGGCGCTCCAGCAGGTACTGGATGCCTCCCCGCGCCGTTAGCACATCCGAGACATCCGACACTCAACTGAACGGGCCGCCGCCCGGGCCCCACAGCCCGGGCGGCCGACCAGGTACGAAGGGGCAGTACCAGCACCGTGAGGGACACACGAGAGAGCCGGCTACTGCTCATCCTGCTGGTGGCCGTCGCCTTCGCACTCATCACCGTGGACATCAAGGGCGGTGAGAGCTCGCCCCTCGGCGGTGCCCGACACGCCGCCGCCAGCGTCCTCGGCCCGGTCGAGCGCGGCGCCGCCACCGTCGTCGACCCGGTCGCCGACACCGTCCGGGCCTTCCGCGACGCCGCCACCAACAACGGCCGCACCGACCAGCTCGCCCGCGAGAACGCCGAACTGCGGCAGAAGCTCGCCTCCTCCGACATGGCCTCCGGGCGCACCAAGCAGCTCGACGACCTGCTGCGCACCGCCGGCGCCGGCGGCTACACCGTCAAGGCCGCCCAGGTCATCGCGATCGGCCCGGCCCAGGGCTTCTCCTGGACCATCACCATCGACGCCGGCAGCGACGACGGCCTCACCCGCGACATGACGGTGATCAACGGTCAGGGCCTGGTCGGCCGGATCACCATCGTCGCCCCGACCACCGCGACCGTGCTGCTCGCCTCCGACCCCGGCTTCTCGGCCGGCACCCGGCTGGAGGCCACCGGCGAGATCGGCTTCGCCTCCGGCGGCGGCACCAGCCCGATGAAGGTCTCGCTGCTCAACGGCAAGGCCCAGGTCAAGGCCGGGGACCGGCTGGTCACCTTCGGCTCGCAGAGCGGCCGCCCGTTCGTGCCCGGCGTGCCGGTCGGCAAGGTCGTCGAGGTCGAGGCCACCCCGGGCCAGCTGACCAAGACCATCCTGGTCGAGCCCTTCGTCCAGTTCACCCGGCTGGACCTGGTCGGCGTGGTGGTCGTGCCGCCGCGCACCGACCCGCGCGACGGCGTCCTGCCGCCGGCCCCCGCCCAGGGACAGGGCCAGGCCCCGGCCGCTCCCGCCCAGACCCCGACCGCGCCCGCCGCCCCGCCCGCCAAGCCCACTGGGGGGAACTGAGCCATGCGCCTCGCCCGCATCCCCGTCTCCGCCGCCCTGATCCTGCTCGGCCTGATCCTCCAGGTCAGCGTCTTCGGCCGGCTCCAGCTCCCGGGGGCCACCCCGGACATACTGCTGCTCGTCGTGGTCGGCCTGGCCATGGTCTACGGGCCGTCCGGCGGCTGCGCGGTCGGTTTCTCGGCCGGCCTGCTGGCCGACCTCGCGCCGCCCTCCGACCACGCGATCGGCCGCTACGCGCTGGTGCTCTGCCTGATGGGCTACGCCGCCGGGCTGCTGCGCCCGGAGCACGGCCGCCAGCGGTCGGTGTCCAGCGCGCTGGTGGTGGTGGGCGCCGCGGCGGTCGCCTCCACCCTGCTGTACGCGATGGTCGGCGCCCTGGTCGGCGACACCGCGGCCCGACACGTCGGCCTCGGCGGCCTGGTGGTCAGCGCCCTGCTGTACGACGTGCTGCTGGCGCCGTTCGTGGTGCCGCTGGTGATGCTGGTCGGCCGCCGCTTCGGGCGCGACCCGGTGACCGCCAGCGACGACGACGAGGGCGGTCCCGGTCTGGGCGCGCTGGCCCGCTACCGCACCACGCGTGAGGTCTCGGCCGGCCCGTCCTACAAGAAGCGGCGCGTGCCCGGCTTCGCCCGGCGCCCGTAACCGGCCCGGCCGCCCTGACCGGCCCGGCCCCCGACCTCCCGACTTCCCGCATCCTGGAGCGCACGAGACGTGAGCAACATCCCCGAGACCGGCCGTACCCGGCGGGTGACGATCCGTCTGGTGGTGCTGCAGATCCTGGTCCTGTCGCTGCTCGCCACCCTCGGCGGGCGGCTGTGGTACCTGCAGATCCGCAACGCCAGCGTCTACACCGCCAAGGCGACCGGCAACCACATCCGCGAGGTGGTCGAACCGGCCGTCCGCGGCGAGATCCTGGACGCCTCCGGGCGGATCCTGGCCGGCAACGAGGCCCGGCTGGTGGTCTCGGTCAGCCGCACCTCGCTGTTGCAGCAGAGGGACGGCGGCAAGGCGGTGCTCGGCCGGCTGGCCGACGTGCTGGGGATGCCGGCCAAGGACGTGCAGGAGAAGGTCCGGCTCTGCGACGCCAAGACCCCGCAGCCCTGCTGGAACGGCTCGCCCTACCAGCCGATCCCGGTCACCAAGGAGGCGACCACCCAGCAGGCGATGCAGATAATGGAGCGCCGCGAGGACTTCCCCGGGGTCACCGCGCAGCCCACCGCCGTGCGCCGCTACACCGGTGCCGAGGGCGCCAACATGGCCCAGGTGCTCGGCTACCTCTCGCCGGTCACCGACGAGGAGGTCAGCAAGACCGCCTCCAAGACCGGCCTGGACCGCTACCTGCCGGCCGACCAGATCGGCCGGGCCGGCCTGGAATCGGTGTACGACCGCGACCTGCGCGGCACCGCCGGCATCACCCAGCTGGAGGTGGACAACCTCGGCCGGGTGATCGGCACCGCCGGCGCCGCCGCCCCGCAGACCGGCAACAACCTGGTCACCAGCATCGACGCGCGGGTGCAGAAGGTGGTCGAGGACAACCTGGCGCAGGCCATGGCCGACGCCCGGAAGACCTTCGACAAGATCACCAACCGCAACTACGAGGCCGACTCCGGTGCCGCCGTGGTGATGGACGTCCACACCGGGCGGATCGTCGCGATGGCCAGCGCGCCGACCTACGACCCCAACCTCTGGGTGGGCGGCATCACCGGCAAGGACTACCAGTCGCTGACCAGCAAGGACTCCAACTTCCCGCTGCTGAACCGGGCCATACAGGGTCAGTCAGCCCCCGGCTCGACCTTCAAGGTCGTCTCCACCACCGCCGCCGTGGAGGCCGGCTACTCGCTGGACGGGACGTACGCGTGCCCGAAGGCCATGACCATCGGCGGCCGCGAGTTCAAGAACTTCGAGAGCGAGAACTTCGGCTCCATCTCCCTGGAGAAGGCGCTGGAGGTCTCCTGCGACACCGTCTTCTACGGCCTGGCGTACGACCAGTGGATGAAGGACGGCGGCATCAAGCCGAAGAAGGAGCCGGGCGACTGGTTCTTCAAGACCGCCCACCAGTTCGGCCTCGGGGCCAAGACCGGCATCGACCTGCCCAGCGAGGTCACCGGCCGGGTGCCGGACCGGCAGTGGAAGCAGTCCTTCTACGACAACAACAAGGACGCCTGGTGCGCGCAGGCGCAGAAGGGCGGCACCAGCTTCTCCGACCAGATCGCCAAGGAGAACTGCGTCGACGGCTACCAGATGCGCGCCGGTGACGCCGTCAACTTCGCGATCGGCCAGGGCGACACGCTCGTCACTCCGGTCCAGATGGCCCGGATCTACTCGGCGCTGGCCAACGGCGGCACCTTCTACCGGCCGACCATCGCCAAGGCGGTGATAAGCCCGAGCGGGGACCTCGTCCGCGAGATCGCCCCGCACGAGGACGGCAAGTTCCCCGGCAGCCAGAAGCTGCTGAGCTACATCGACCAGGCCACCGCGGGCGTCATCACCGGCGGCACCGCCGCCTGGAAGTTCTCCGGCGCCGGCTGGCCGCAGAACAAGATCGAGCTGCACGCCAAGACCGGCACCGCCGAGGTCGAGGGCAAGCAGACCACCTCCTGGCTGACCACGTACAGCAAGGACTACGCGGTCGTCATGACGATAAGCCAGGGCGGCACCGGCTCCGGCGGCTCCGGCGACGCGATCCGCCGGATCTACCAGGCGCTGTACGGCGTCGACGACAAGGGCAACATCGACAACGGCAAGGCGCTGCTGCCCGTGCCGCAGGCCGAGCTGCCGAAGTTCAACCCGGACGGCACCGCGATCGTCAAGCCGGCCGCCTACACCGTCGACCCGGCGCAGGCCGCCGCGGCCCCGGCCCTCCTGGCGCCGCTGGACCAGGCACAGGGCGTGCCCGGCCCGGCGCCGGCCTTCCTGGACCCGGCGCCGGCCTTCCTGGACCCGGGGTCAGCCTTCCTGGACCCGGCGCCGACCTTCCTGGACCCGGCGCAGCCGAACGACCGGCCCGCCCTGGGCACCGCGGCCGACGCCGCGCTGGAACCGAACCGCGGCCCGGGAAGGGGGCGGGCATGACCTCCTACGGCTCCTACCGGCAGCTGCGGCTGAGCCCGCAACGCAGCGGGGTCTCCAAGGCCCTGGCCAAGGACTCCCCGCTGTGGCGGCTGGACTGGATACTGCTGCTCGCCGCGCTGGCCCTGTCGCTCGGCAGCTCCCTGCTGGTCTGGTCGGCCACCCGCGGCCGGGACTCGCTCACCCACGGTGACCCGCAGTACTTCCTGTACCGGCACCTGACCAACCTGGTCGTCGGGCTGGTGCTGTGCTCGGTGGTGATAGGGATAGGGAGCCGGCGCTTCCGCACCCTCGTGCCGTTCCTGTACGTCGGCGTGATCCTGATGCTGCTCGCCACGCTCAGCCCGCTGGGCTCGACCATCAACGGCGCGCACTCCTGGATCCAGCTGGGCGGCGGCTTCTCCATCCAGCCCGCCGAGTTCGCGAAGCTGGCGATCGTGTTGGCGATGGCGGTCGTGCTGTCGGACCAGGTGGACGCGGGGGAGCGGGAGTACCCCTCGCACCGGGCGGTGTTCCGCGGCCTGGTCTGGGCCTTCCTGCCGATGTGCGTCGTGCTGCTGATGCCGGACGCCGGTTCGGTGATGGTGATGGCCGCGATCGTGCTGGGCATCCTGCTCGGCTCGGGGGCGGCCAACCGCTGGGTGCTCGGGCTGCTGGTGGCGGGCGCCGGCGGGTGCGTGGCGATCTGGAAGCTCGGGGTGCTGAGCAAGTACCAGATCGACCGCTTCGCGGCCTTCGCCAACCCGCAGCTGGACCCCTCCGGCGTCGGCTACAACACCGCGCAGGCCCGGATCGCGATCGGCTCGGGCGGGCTGACCGGCAAGGGGCTGTTCCACGGGACGCAGACCACCGGGCAGTTCGTGCCGGAGCAGCAGACCGACTTCGTGTTCACGGTGGCCGGTGAGGAGTTGGGCTTCGTCGGGGCGCTGGCGATCATCCTGCTGGTCGGCGTGGTGCTGTGGCGGGCCTGCCGGATCGCCCGGCAGGCGACCGACCTGTACGGGACGATCGTGGCCGCGGGGGTCATCGCCTGGTTCTCCTTCCAGGCCTTCGAGAACATCGGGATGTGCCTGGGCATCATGCCGGTGGCGGGCATCCCGCTGCCGTTCGTCTCCTACGGCGGGTCGTCGATGTTCGCGGTCTGGATCGCGATCGGGCTGCTCCAGGCGGTCCGCAGTCAGCGGCCGATAGCGGCCTGAGCCGACCGTCCGCCCGCCGAGGGCCGACCCGAGAACCTCTCGGGTCGGCCCTCGGCGTTTCTCAACTGGGCGCAGTGGGAGGGTTGTTGGCCTGGATTGTTGGCGCGGGTTGTGGGCCTCGGTCCTGGTCAGCGCAGGCAGTCGGCGGCGGTGAGTGCCGCGCGGACCTGGTGGGTCAGCTGCTCCTGGACCGGCACCCAGCGGGCGCCGAAGCGGTGGTGCAACTGGTCCAGGCTCTCGGTGACGATGCCGCGGGCCCGGACCCGGGCCGCCTCCACGGCCGGACCGCCGGTGTCCGCCAGCAGCCGCAGCACCGTCGACGCCACCCGCAGCGGGATCCGGGCCGCGACGATCCCGGCGGTGGTCACCCGGGACACCGTGAGCGGCTCGGCGCACCAGCGGGCCAGCCACTCGTCCGCCACCGACGGGCAGAACTCCAGGGTGAACCCGGCCGCGCGCACCAGCGCGCCGTGCGCCGCCCGGAGGTGCGCGGGCACGTGGGCCAGCAGCCCGGAGAGCTCCTCGGCGCGCTCGCGCAGCGTCCGGGCCGCGGCGCCGACCACCCGGTCCACCGCCGGGTGCGGACGGCCGTCGCCGACCGCGTCCACGGCCCACATCGGCACCTCCAGCACGGCCGTCACCCCGCCGTGGCGGCCGGCGTACGACCAGGTGGACAGCTCCGGCTCGTCCGGCAGCGCCCGCGACCGGCCGGCGCCGTCCGCCGAGGGCATCAGGTAGGTGCCGGGGGAGGGGCTGGCCCAGCCGACCGCGTCGAAGGGGTCGACGTCCAGCGGGATGCCGGTGCGGCGCACCGAGGCGGCGAAGAGCTCGGGCAGCCCGGCCACCGGGGCGGTCAGCTGGATGAAGGCGCCGCCGAAGTCCACGCCGTGCAGCGAGCACTGCAGGAACGGGCGCAGTTCGTCGATCAGGCCGGTCAGCGCCAGGCTCTCCGGCATCGGGGGCCGGCCCGTGTCGGCGGCCGGCAGCAGTTCGGGCTGCTCCTCGAACGAGGGGCGGAAGAAGTGTTCGTAGTGCCGGCGCATGGTGAGCGGCCCGTCCAGCCAGCCCGCGTTGAGCGCGGCGCCGTCCGGGTCCAGGCAGAGCAGCAGGTGCCAGGACAGGCCGGGCCGGGTGGGGCGCGCCAGCAGCACCTCGGCCAGCCGCAGGGCGCCGGCCGTGCCGATCGGCTCGTTGGGGTGCGGGCCGCCGACGACCAGTACCGTGCGCGGGCCCCGGTCGACGGACAGCAGCAGCAGCGGGCGCCCGGCCCGGGAACGGCCCACCTCGCGCAGCCGGCACCGCTCCGGGTGGCGCAGCGCGAGCCGCCGGGCCGCGGCCTCGGCCTGGGCCGGCGCGGGGTAGCGGGCCGGCCGGCTGCCGAGGGGCCGGGGCGGGCGGACCCGCCGGTCGGTGTCGGTCATGGCTCTCCTAGGGCGTGTCCGCGGCCGCCTGGCGTCGTCGGGCCGCCGGGGCGCGCGGGGGCGCCGCCGGACGCGGCCTGCGGGGCCCCCGCGCGCCGGGGACGGGTCGCCGGGGGGAGGAGTCGGCGAGGGTTGAGCGTACGGCCCAACTCCCTTGCCCGGAAGGGGTGCAGAGGTCTCTGGCGGGGCCCTGTCAGTACCGCACGGGCGGTCCGGGCATGTCAACGGCGGACGGCGCCGGGCGGCGGGCGCGCACTGCGCGTGCCGGGGCGGGTCGGGCCGGAGCGGTCGCGCCGGAGCGCGGGCGGGTTCCTGGGCAGGGCGGCGGTGAGCCCGGAGGTGAGCCAGCGGGCCGTTCCCCGGATTGGGCTACCCTTGAGGGTCACCCCTCCCCGCCGTCGCCTGCCGATGCGCGCGGCACCGAATCACGTCGTAAGGGTTCCTAGTACATGACTGTCGAATCGGTCTTCCCACGCCTGGAGGCCCTCCTCCCGCACGTCCAGAAGCCGATCCAGTACGTCGGCGGCGAGCTCAACTCGACCGTCAAGGACTGGGACGCCTGCGACGTCCGCTGGGCGTTGATGTACCCCGACGCCTACGAGGTCGGCCTGCCCAACCAGGGCGTCATGATCCTCTACGAGGTGCTCAACGAGCGTGAGGGCGTGCTGGCCGAGCGCACCTACAGCGTCTGGCCGGACCTCGAGGCGCTGATGCGCGAGCACGACGTCCCGCAGTTCACCGTGGACGCACACCGCCCGGTGAAGGCCTTCGACGTGTTCGGCCTGTCGTTCTCCACCGAGCTCGGCTACACCAACATGCTGACCGCGCTCGACCTGGCCGGCATCCCGCTGGAGGCCAAGGACCGCACCGACGAGGACCCGATCGTCCTGGCCGGCGGCCACGCCGCGTTCAACCCCGAGCCGATCGCGGACTTCATCGACTGCGCGGTGGTCGGCGACGGCGAGCAGGCCGTGCTCGACATCACCGAGCTCGTCCGCGGCTGGAAGGCCGAGGGCCGCCCGGGCGGCCGCGACGAGCTGCTGCTGCGCCTCGCCCGTACCGGCGGGGTGTACGTGCCGAAGTTCTACGACGTGGAGTACCTGGCCGACGGCCGGATCGGCCGCGTCGTGCCGAACGCCCCGGGCGTGCCGTGGCGGGTGTCCAAGCACACCGTGATGGACCTCGACGAGTGGCCCTACCCGAAGCAGCCGCTCGTCCCGCTCGCGGAGACCGTGCACGAGCGGATGTCCGTGGAGATCTTCCGCGGCTGCACCCGCGGCTGCCGCTTCTGCCAAGCCGGCATGATCACGCGCCCCGTGCGGGAGCGAAGCATCACCGGCATCGGCGAGATGGTGGAGCGCGGGCTGAAGGCGACCGGTTTCGAGGAGGTGGGCCTGCTGTCGCTGTCCAGCGCCGACCACACCGAGATCGGGGACATCGCCAAGGGCCTGGCCGACCGCTACAGCGACGACAAGATCGGCCTGTCGCTGCCGTCCACCCGCGTCGACGCCTTCAACATCGACCTCGCCAACGAGCTGTCCCGCAACGGCCGCCGCTCGGGCCTCACCTTCGCCCCCGAGGGCGGCAGTGAGCGCATGCGCAAGGTGATCAACAAGATGGTGTCGGAGGAGGACCTGATCCGCACCGTCGCCACCGCCTACGGCAACGGCTGGCGCCAGGTGAAGCTGTACTTCATGTGCGGCCTGCCCACCGAGACCGACGAGGACGTGCTCCAGATCGGCGAGATGGCGAAGAACGTCATCCAGAAGGGCCGCGAGGTCACCGGCCAGAACGACATCCGCTGCACCGTCTCCATCGGCGGGTTCGTGCCCAAGCCGCACACCCCGTTCCAGTGGGCCCCGCAGCTGTCCGCCGAGGCCACCGACGCCCGGCTGGCCAAGCTGCGCGACTCGATCCGCGGCGACCGCAAGTACGGCAAGAACATCGGCTACCGCTACCACGACGGCAAGCCCGGCATCGTCGAGGGCCTGTTGTCCCGCGGCGACCGCCGCATCGGCGCCGTCATCCGCGCCGTCTACGAGGACGGCGGCCGCTTCGACGGCTGGCGCGAGCACTTCTCCTACGACCGCTGGATGGCCTCCGCCGAGAAGGGCCTGGCCGGCACCGGCGTCGACGTCGACTGGTACACCACCCGCGAGCGCACCTACGAGGAGGTGCTGCCCTGGGACCACCTGGACAGCGGCCTCGACAAGGACTGGCTCTGGGAGGACTGGCAGGACGCCCTGGAGGAGGTCGAGGTCGACGACTGCCGTTGGACCCCGTGCTTCGACTGCGGCGTGTGCCCGCAGATGGACCTCCAGATCCAGATCGGCCCCACGGGGAAGAAGCTGCTGCCGCTGAGCGTCGTCGGCAAGTAGTCCTTCAGCGCGCCTCGCCCCCCGGTCGGACCGTTCCGGCCGGGGGTGTCGGTGCGCGGCTGACCAGGGGCGGAACGAGGGGGGTGGCGGGGCGCGTACCCTTTGAGGTGACAGAGTCCGGACAGCGGCGGCAGCCGTCGCGCCGGACGGGGACAACTGACTAAGGACTGAGCGACCCTGGCACGCCGTACGCCCGACGGTCCCCCGCCCGCGCCGACGGTGCAGCGGATCCGTCTCCGCTACACCAAGCGCGGCCGGCTCCGCTTCACCAGCCACCGTGACTTCCAGCGCGCCTTCGAGCGCGCCCTGCGCCGGTCCGCCGTGCCGATGGCCTACTCGGCCGGCTTCACCCCGCACCCGAAGGTGTCCTACGCCAACGCGGCCCCGACCGGGGTGGCGAGCGAGGCGGAATACCTGGAGATCGGCCTGGCCGCCCTCCGCGACCCGGAGGAACTGCGGGCGCAGCTGGACGAGTCGCTGCCGACCGGCCTGGACGTGATCGACGCGGTCGAGGTCCGGACGCCGAACTTCGTGGAGCGCCTGGAGGCCTCCGAATGGCTGCTCCGGCTCGACGGCGTCGAGCCGCAGGAGGCCGCCCGCGCGGTCGCGGTGTTCCTCGCCGCGGAGCGGGTCGAGGTCGAACGCCTGACCAAGAACGGCGTACGGGTCTTCGACGCGCGCGGTCCGGTGGCGGCGCTCGAGCTCGTCGCGCCGCAGGTCGTCGACGGTGCGGACACGGTGGCCGAAGCGGACCGCGATGTTCGGACCGGCCGTCCCTGTGCGATACTGCGGCTGGTAGTACGACACGCCACACCCGCCGTACGACCCGACGACGTATTGTCCGGTCTCCGTGTGACGGCCGACCTGGCGCCGCCGGTCCCCGCAGAGGTGACCAGGCTGGCGCAGGGGCCGCTCGACGAGGAGTCCGGCACGGTGACCGACCCGCTGGCGCTCGACCGCGTCGCGGCCCCGGCCGGCTGACAGCCGCCGGGGTGCGCGGGGCCGCGTCCGCCTGACGGGCGGAGGCCGGGCCCAGTGCCTCACTGGGCCCGACGGTCCTCCAGGTTCCCGCGGCTCCCCAGGGGAGCGAGCGTCGTCGCAGCACAGCCGGCCACCTGAGGCCCGCCGACCAGGACGGTCGATGGGCCCGGGAACCCCGTCCGGGAGCCACCCGGGGTTGGGGAACGGCGCAGCTTGGGAAAACCTCAGAAGACTGGTCAGACCAGAAGACTTTCGACACCCCGCCGAGCGGCGGGGCGCCGAGCGAGACTACGAGCCCCTGTGCGGCCTCGCGTCCGCGCGGCGGCACCGTGAAAGGGTCCGGCCCGAGCATCGTCGCGATGCCGGCCGGCCACGGGTGCCGTGCCGTGCCCGGATGTGGAGCCCGGGGGCCTGACGGGAGATCCACCCGCATGCTCGATAACACCGATCCGCAGCAGAACGCGGCGACGGAACAGAACGAAACCGCCCCGACCGGCGGTGAGGGCGCCGCCGCGGCGCCGCCGCGCCGCCGTCGCCGTGCGGTGTCCCGCCCGGCGGGCACCCCGCAGGGCGCGGCCGCCGAGGCGGCCGAGACGGTCGTCCCGGCCGAGGCGCCCGTCGCCGAGGCGCAGGCCGCACCGGCCGTCGAGCCGGTGGCCGAGAAGCCGGTCCGGGCCCGCCGGACCCGCAAGCGTGCCGAGGCGCCCGCCGGAACGCCGGAGGCGACCCCGGTCGTGATCACCGAGCCGGCCGCCGCCGAGGCGCCCGCCGTCGAGAAGACCACCGCGAAGACCGCCGCGAAGGCGACCGCGAAGACGGTCGAGAAGGCCGCCGAGCCGGCCGCCGAGAAGGACGAGAAGGCGGAGAAGCCCGCCCGGGCCCGTCGCACCCGCAAGCGCGCCGAGGCGCCCGCCGGGGCGCCGGCCGCCGCCGAGACCCCGGCTGAGGCGCCCGCCGCCGCGGCCCCGGTCGTCGAGGCCCCCGCCGCCGAGCCGGTCGCCGAGGAGGCCCCCGCCGCACCGGCCCGCCGGGCCCGTCGCCGCCGGGTGGTCGAGGCCGCGCCGGTCGTCGAGACCCCGGTCGAGGAGCCCGCCGTCGCGGAGGAGCCCGCCGAGGAGGAGCCGGTCGAGGAGGCCGTGGCCGTCCAGCCCGCGCCGGCCGTCCAGCCGGAGCCGGCCGCCGAGCCGACCCACCGGGTGCGCCGTCGCGCGGTCCGCCCGTCCACCGCGATCTTCCAGGCTCCGGTGTTCCAGGAGCCGGCCCCCTTCGTCGCCCCCGCCGCGCAGCCGCAGCCGCAGGCGCAGCAGCAGCCCGCCGCCGCCCCGGCGCCGGTCGAGGCTCCGGCCGCCGCCGAGCGAGAGGAGGAGGAGTTCGAGTACAGCGGTGTCGGCCGCCGCCGCCGGGTGCGCACCTCGGTGCGGGTGCAGCCGCCGAGCCGTTCGAGGGCTGCCGAGAAGGCGAAGGCCGTCGAGAAGGCCGAGAAGGCCGAGAAGACCAGGGCCGTCGAGAAGGCCAAGGTCGTCGAGAAGGCGAAGGCGGTCCAGAAGGTCGTCGAGGTGCCGGTCGAGGCGCCCGTCGTTGAGGCCCCCGTCGCCGGTCCGGAGACCGAGGGCGAGTGGGAGGACGACGGTCGTCCGTCGCGCCGTCGCCGTCGGGGCGGCCGCCGTCGTCGCCGTGGCGAGGCCGAGGAGTTCGAGGCCGAGGCCGTCGAGACCGGGCAGTCCGTCGTCGAGGAGCCGGCCGCGGACGTCGAGGAGGACGTCGAGGACGACGACGACCTGGCCGCCGGCCTGTCCTCGTCGCGCCGTCGTCGCCGTCGTCGCCGCCGCAGCGGTGAGGCCGGTGCCGTCGAGACCGCCGAGACCACCGAGGACGGTGTCCGCACGGTGGTGAAGGTGCGCGAGCCGCGCCGTCGTTCCACCGAGCCGTCCTTCGACCCGGACGAGGTGCAGTCCATCAAGGGCTCGACCCGTCTGGAGGCGAAGAAGCAGCGCCGCCGCGAGGGCCGCGAGCTGGGCCGCCGCCGGGTGCCGATCATCACCGAGGCCGAGTTCCTGGCCCGCCGCGAGTCGGTCGAGCGCGTCATGGTGGTGCGCCAGAACGGCCTGCGGACCCAGATCGGCGTCCTTGAGGACGGCGTGCTGGTCGAGCACTACGTCAACAAGGAGCAGGCCACCTCGTACGTCGGCAACGTCTACCTGGGCAAGGTCCAGAACGTGCTGCCGTCGATGGAGGCCGCCTTCGTCGACATCGGCAAGGGCCGCAACGCCGTGCTGTACGCCGGCGAGGTCAACTTCGGTGCGCTGGGCCACGGCGGCCCGCGCCGGATCGAGTCGGTGCTGAAGTCCGGCCAGTCCGTGCTGGTGCAGGTCTCCAAGGACCCGATCGGCCACAAGGGCGCCCGCCTGACCAGCCAGATCTCGCTGCCCGGCCGCTACCTGGTGTACGTGCCCGAGGGCTCGATGACCGGCATCTCGCGCAAGCTCCCCGAGAACGAGCGCGCCCGGCTGAAGCAGATCCTCAAGAAGATCGTCCCGGACGACGCGGGCGTCATCGTGCGCACCGCCGCCGAGGGCGCCTCCGAGGAGGAGCTGACCCGCGACGTCCAGCGGCTGCAGCAGCAGTGGGAGGACATCCAGAAGAAGGCCGCGACCGGCAACGCCCCCGCGCTGCTGTACGGCGAGCCGGACATGACCGTCCGGGTCGTCCGCGACATCTTCAACGAGGACTTCACCAAGGTCATCGTCTCCGGCGACGAGGCGTGGAGCACCATCCACGACTACGTCTCCAACGTGGCCCCGGACCTCGCCGGGCGGCTCCAGCGGTGGACCTCCGAGGTGGACGTGTTCGCCACCTACCGGATCGACGAGCAGCTGATGAAGGCGCTGGACCGCAAGGTCTGGCTGCCCAGCGGCGGGTCGCTGGTGATCGACCGCACCGAGGCGATGGTCGTCATCGACGTCAACACCGGGAAGTTCGTCGGTCAGGGCGGCAACCTGGAGGAGACGGTCACCCGCAACAACATCGAGGCGGCCGAGGAGATCGTGCGCCAGCTGCGGCTGCGCGACCTCGGCGGCATCATCGTGATCGACTTCATCGACATGGTGCTGGAGTCCAACCGGGACCTGGTGCTGCGCCGCCTGCTGGAGTGCCTGGGCCGGGACCGGACCAAGCACCAGGTGGCGGAGGTCACCTCGCTGGGCCTGGTCCAGATGACCCGCAAGCGGGTCGGCCAGGGCCTGCTGGAGTCCTTCTCCGAGCCGTGCGTGCACTGCAACGGCCGCGGCGTGATCGTCCACATGGAGCAGCCGAGCGCCCACGTCCACACCCCGGCTGTGTCGGCCGAGGCGGCCGCGGGCAGCAGCAAGCGCCGCCGCCGGGGCAAGGGCGGGGCGGCCGCCGAGGAGCCGCAGGCCGTCGAGGCCGCGGTGGCCGAGGTGGCCGAGGTGGTCGTCGAGGCCGAGCCGGTGCGCGAGGAGATCGAGGGCCAGCTGGCCCTGGAGGTCCCGGGCGTCGAGGCGGAGTCCGTCGAGGAGGCCCCGGCCGCCCAGCCGGACCTGGTCGAGATCCCCGCCGCCCCGGCGGCCCCGGCCGGCCGCACCCGCCGCCGCGCGGTCCGCAAGGCGACGGCTCCGGCCGGTGCGCCGGGCGAGGCCGAGATCGTGGTGCTCCAGGCGCGGGCCGACGCGGCGCTGGAGGCGGCCCTGGAGGCCGCCGCCCCGGCCGCCCCGGCCGTGGTGGCTCCCGAGGCCGTCGAGGCCGCGGAGGCCGTCGTCGAGGCGCCCGCGGAGGAGACCCCGGCCGTCGAGGCCCCGGCGGAGGAGGCCCCGGCGGAGGAGGCCTCGGCCACCGAGGCCGCGGCCGAGGAACCGCCCGCGGAGGAGGCTCCGGCGCCCAAGAAGCGGGCCGCCCGCAAGACCGCCGCGAAGAAGACCGCCGCCAAGAAGACGACCACGGCGGCCAAGAAGACCACCGCCCGCAAGACCGCGACCAAGCGGACGAGCGCGGCGGCCAAGAAGGCGGCGGCCGCCGACGGTGATACGGCGGCCGAGTAGTGCCCACGCGCCCGGGGCGGGACCCTTCCCGCCCCGGGCCGTACGGGCCGGTTTGCCCCCCGGGCGGCCGGTCCGTATTCTTGACCCTCGGCGTGTCTACGCCACACGCTCCCGAGCACATCACCTTCCCGAAGCGCCGCGTTCGCGCGGCAGCGGGCGGGGAGAGGCCCCTGTGTCCGTACCCAGGTGGCTGGCGTCGGGAGTTCCGACCGAGTAAGGAAAGCAGGTACCGCATGTACGCGATCGTTCGCGCAGGCGGCCGCCAGCACAAGGTCGCCGTCGGCGACGTGCTGGAGATCGACCGTATCGAGGCCAAGCCGGGTGACTCGGTCGAGCTCTCGACCATCCTGGTCGTCGACGGCGAGGCCGTCACGTCCGACCCGTGGGTCCTGGCCGGTGTGAAGGCTCACGCCGAGGTCGTCGACCAGACCAAGGGCGACAAGATCGTCATCCTGCGCTACAAGAACAAGACCGGCTACCGCCGTCGCCAGGGTCACCGTCAGAAGCACACCGCGGTGCGCATCACCAGCATCGACTCGGTCAGCAAGTAAGGGGATAGCGAGATATGGCACACAAGAAGGGCGCAAGCTCTACCCGTAACGGCCGTGACTCGAACGCCCAGCGCCTCGGCGTGAAGCGCTTCGGCGGCCAGGTCGTCTCCGCCGGCGAGATCCTCGTGCGCCAGCGCGGCACCCACTTCCACCCGGGTGCGGGCGTCGGTCGCGGTGGCGACGACACCCTGTTCGCGCTGACCGCCGGTGCGGTGCAGTTCGGCACCCGTCGCGGCCGCAAGGTCGTCAACGTCGTGGCCGTCGAGGCCTGAGTCACACCAGACTCACAGTGAAGGGTGGGCCGGAATGTTCCGGTCCACCCTTCATGCTTTACGCAGGTAGAAGCAGACTTTCGCACACTGGAGGCACACCATGACCACCTTCGTGGACCGCGTCGAACTTCACGTCGCCGCGGGTAACGGGGGCCACGGCTGCGCCTCCGTGCACCGGGAGAAGTTCAAGCCGCTCGGCGGCCCGGACGGCGGAAACGGCGGGGAGGGCGGCAGCGTCATCCTCACCGTCGACGCGCAGATCACCACCCTGCTGGAGTACCACCACTCGCCCAAGCGCAAGGCCACCAACGGCAAGCCCGGCGCGGGCGGCCACCGCACCGGCGCGGACGGCGGGGACCTCGTCCTGCTGGTGCCGGACGGCACCGTGGTGCTGGACCGCAACGGCGAGGTGCTGGCCGACCTGGTCGGGCACGGCACCAGCTTCGTCGCCGCCCAGGGCGGCCGCGGCGGCCTCGGCAACGCCGCGCTGTCCTCGGCCCGCCGCAAGGCGCCCGGCTTCGCGCTGCTCGGGGAGCCCGGCGAGGCCCGGGACATCGTGATGGAGCTCAAGTCCGTCGCCGACGTGGCCCTGGTGGGCTACCCGAGCGCCGGCAAGTCCTCGCTGATCTCGGTCCTCTCGGCGGCCAAGCCGAAGATCGCGGACTACCCGTTCACCACCCTGATCCCCAACCTCGGGGTGGTCACCGCCGGCGACACCGTGTACACCATCGCCGACGTGCCCGGTCTGATCCCCGGCGCCAGCCAGGGCCGCGGCCTCGGCCTGGAGTTCCTGCGGCACGTCGAGCGCTGCTCGGTGCTGGTGCACGTGCTGGACTGCGCCACCCTGGAGCCCGGCCGCGACCCGCTGACCGACCTGGAGACCATCGAGGCCGAGCTGGCCGAGTACGGCGGCCTGGAGGAGCGCCCGCGCCTGGTCGCGCTCAACAAGGTGGACGTGCCGGACGGCCAGGACATCGCCGACCTCACCCGGGAGTCCCTGGAGGAGCGCGGCTACCGGGTGTTCGAGGTCTCCGCGGCCTCCCGCAAGGGCCTGCGCGAGCTGAACTTCGCGCTGGCGCAGATCGTCGTCGAGGCGCGCGCCGCCAAGCCGGTCGAGGAGTCGACCCGGATCGTGCTGCGGCCCAAGGCCGTCGACGACGAGGGCTTCACCATCACCGAGGAGGACGGCGCCTACCGCATCCGCGGCATCAAGCCGGAGCGCTGGGTCCGCCAGACCGACTTCTCCAACGACGAGGCCGTCGGCTACCTCGCCGACCGGCTGGCCCGCCTCGGCGTCGAGGACAAGCTGTGGAAGGTCGGGGCGCACGAGGGCGACACCGTCATCATCGGCCCGGACGAGAACGCCGTCGTCTTCGACTGGGAGCCGACCATGGCCGCCGGCGCCGAGATGCTCGGCCGCCGCGGTGAGGACCACCGCCTGGAGAGCCCGCGCCCGGCGGTCGACCGCCGCCGGGAGAAGGAGAAGGGCCGGGACGCGGCCGAGGCCGAGTTCCTCGCCTTCGAGGCGCTGTCCAGCGGTCGCCAGGTCGCCGTCGAGAGCGAAGACGACGACGAGGAGTGACCCGGCCGGCCGGGGTGCGCCCCGAGCCGGTCGGTGCGAACGGCCCCCACCACCCTCCGGGGTGGCGGGGGCCGTTCGCGTGTCCGGTCGTCGCTCGGATCTGACGGAGCGTCACGTCGCCCGGGCGGTCCGGAGCTTCAGCGGGACGGTCGGGTCGGTGACGGGAAGCGTCGAGGACGAATGGGTCCGGCGGGCAGGAAGCCGTCCCCCGATCCGGCGTGCGGTCAGGGACCATACCGGCCGTCCGGACCGGCGTGGCGGCTGCGGCGGCGCCGTGACCGGGGCGGGTCCAGCCGGTGAAACACCCTGCGGGCGACCTGCGCGGATCGCGTAGATTTCGGGATTGACGGCCGGGCCCGGCCCGCCGCACCCGCACCACACCGGAAGGGCGTACAGCGAGATGAGCGAGGACTCACTGCGCGAGGAGGTGCTGACCGCCCGGCGGATCGTCGTCAAGGTCGGCTCCTCCTCCCTCACCACGGCGGCCGGCGGCCTGGACGCCGACCGGGTCGACGCCCTGGTGGACGCGCTCGCCAAGGTGCGCAGCCGCCCGGAGGCGCCCGAGGTCGTCCTCGTCTCCTCCGGCGCCATCGCCGCCGGCCTCGCCCCGCTCGGCCTGGACAAGCGGCCCAAGGACCTGGCCCGTCAGCAGGCCGCCGCCAGCGTCGGCCAGGGCCTGCTGGTCGCCCGCTACACCGCCTCCTTCGCCCGCTACGGCATCCGGGTCGGCCAGGTGCTGCTCACCGCCGAGGACGCCAGCCGGCGCGCCCACTACCGCAACGCCTACCGCACCCTCGACCAGCTGCTGGCGATGGGCGCGATGCCGATCGTCAACGAGAACGACACCGTCGCCACCGCCGAAATCAAGTTCGGGGACAACGACCGGCTGGCCGCGTTGGTCGCCCACCTGGTCCGGGCCGACCTGCTCGTGCTGCTCTCCGACGTGGACGGCCTCTACGACGGCGACCCGGCCCGGCCCGGCACCAGCCGGATCGACCAGGTGAGCGGCCCGCACGACCTCGACGGCGTCCAGATCGGCAGCGCGGGCAAGGCCGGCGTCGGCACCGGCGGCATGGTCACCAAGGTCGAGGCGGCCCGGATCGCCACCGGCGCGGGCATCCCGGTGGTGCTCACCGCCGCCAGCCAGGCCGCCGACGCGCTGGCCGGACGGCGCACCGGCACCCTGTTCCTGCGCACCGGCAGCCGCACCTCCGACCGGATGCTCTGGCTGGCCCACGCGAGCAGCCCGCGCGGCGCCCTGCACCTCGACGCGGGCGCCGTCACGGCCGTCGTCTCCGGCGGCGCCTCGCTGCTGCCCGCCGGGGTCACCAAGGTCGACGGGGAGTTCGCGGCGGGTGATCCGGTGGACCTTCTTGCCGAAAACGGCCACATCGTGGCTCGCGGACTGGTCAACTTTGATGCGAGGGAGTTGCCCCGCCTGCTCGGCCGGTCCACCCGCGACCTGGCCCAGGAGTTCGGCGCCGCGTACGAGCGCGAGGTCGTCCACCGCGACGACCTGGTCGTTCTGCGCGGCTGACCGGCCGGTGTGCCGGTTCGGGCCGACCGGCAGAGCGAGGTCGGCGGGCCGCTCCGCACGGGGAGCGGCCCGGCCGCGGGCGAGGAGCGGTGCAGCCGTACCGGTCGGCCGCGGGCCGGCGGGGCCGGTATGGGGGACGACACGACATCGCCGAACAGGAGGCCGCCGGTGGAACGCAGGCGCGAGGCAGCGCTGACCGCAGGGACGGCGGGCCGGCGGCTGACCAGCATCGACGGCGGACGCGGGGACGGACCCGCCGAGCCGGCCGGTCCGCCGCCGCAGGGGCCCGGCGCGATGCGCAGGCCGTGGTCGCAGCGCGCGGACGCGGGGGAGCCGCCCACCGTGCCCGAGCAGGCCCGGCTCTGGCACGTGGTGCTGAGCGTGTCCGGGCAGGTCACCCCGCTGTCCTCGCTGCGCGCCTCGCTGGAGCGGCTGGCGCACGACCACTCGTTCTTCCTCACCGCCCGCTACGCCGCCGACCACGCCGAGATCCGGTACTGGGAGCAGGCCCGGGACCTGCACGACGCGGCGGCGATCGCGCTGCGGCTGTGGGGCGAGCACAAGGTCACCGCGAACCTGCCGCCGTGGGAGATCGTCGGCCTGGAGGTGGTCGACCGGGCGACGTACCACAAGCGGGTGGCGGAGGGCTTCGGTGATCCGCCGCCGCACCTGGGCGGGGTGCACCCGTACTGAGGCGGGATGCGCCCGTACCTGGGCGGGGTGCGCCCGTACCGAGGGGCCGGGCCGGCTCCCGGGGGCGCCCCGGAGGCGGGTGGGCCGCAGGGGGAGATGCCGTCTCACCGGGCGAAATGGCCGCTCGGCGGCCCCGGCGCAGTCGCTACCCTTGGCGCATGACCAGCGACCTCGCCACCGCCGACAGCCCCGTCCTCGCCGTAGCGCGCCGAGCCCGGGAGGCCGCCGCCGCGCTCGCCCCGCTGCCGCGCAAGGCGAAGGACGCCGCGCTGCTGGCGATCGCGGACTTCCTGGTGGCCCGCAGTGCCGAGATCACCGCGGCCAACGCCGAGGACGTGGCCCGGGCCCGCGAGGCCGGCACCGCCGAGTCGGTGATCGACCGGTTGAGCCTCGACCACGAGCGGATCGCCGCGATCGCCTCCGACGTGCGCGACGTCGTCGGCCTGCCCGACCCGGTCGGCGAGGTGCTGCGCGGCTACACCCTGCCCAACGGCCTGGACGTGCGCCAGGTGCGGGTGCCGCTCGGGGTGGTCGGCATCATCTACGAGGCCCGGCCGAACGTCACGGTGGACGCCGCCGCGCTCTGCCTCAAGTCCGGCAACGCCGTGCTGCTGCGCGGCTCGGCCTCCGCCTACCGCTCCAACACCGCGCTGGTCGCCGTCCTGCGGGACGCGGTCGCCGCGGCCGGGCTGCCCGCCGACGCCGTCCAGCTCGTCCCGGGCGAGAGCCGGGACTCCGTCCAGGAGCTGATGCGGGCCCGCGGTCTGGTCGACGTGCTGATCCCGCGCGGCGGGGCCTCGCTGATCCGTACGGTGGTCGAGGGCTCGACCGTGCCGGTGATCGAGACCGGCACCGGCAACTGCCACGTCTACGTGGACGCGCAGACCGACCTGGCGATGGCCGTCGGCATCCTGCTGAACTCCAAGGCGCAGCGGGTCAGCGTCTGCAACGCGGCCGAGACGCTGCTCGTCCACCAGGACGTCGCGGACGCCTTCCTGCCGCTCGCGCTCGCCGCCCTCGCCGAGGCCGGGGTGACCGTGCACGGCGACGACGCGGTGCTCAAGGCCGCCGAGGGCAGCGCCGCCACCGCGGTGCCCGCCACCGACGAGGACTGGGGCGCCGAGTACCTGTCCTACGACCTGGCCGCGGCCGTGGTGCCCTCGCTGGACGCCGCCGTGGAGCACATCCGCCGCTGGTCCTCCGGCCACACCGAGGCGATCGTCACCACCTCGCAGGCCGCCGCCCGGCGGTTCACCCGATTGGTCGACTCGACCACGGTGGCCGTCAACGCCTCCACCCGCTTCACCGACGGCGCCGAGTTCGGCTTCGGCGCGGAGATCGGCATCTCCACCCAGAAGCTGCACGCCCGCGGCCCGATGGGTCTGCCCGAGCTGACCAGCACCAAGTACATCGTCACTGGTGACGGGCACGTGCGCGGCGAGGCGACGCAGACCGTGGGCGGGGACGCGGACGCGCGCTGAGCGGGGCCCGCGCGGCGGGCCGGCCGGGCCGGGGCGGTCCGCAGCGGTCCGCGTCACACGTGCGACGGACCAACTGCGATGAGCCACAGACAAATCGGCCGCCCGGTAATACGCTGAAGCCGTGGCTGACGATGTGGGGGGCTCGCCGTACCCCGACGGCGCCGACCACGGTGGTGCGGACGACGAGTTCGCCACCGTGGTCTTCGATGAGGCCTTCGTCCGGTCCGCCGCCGTGCACGAGCCGACGGCCAAGGAGCGGCAGCTCGCCGCCGCCGAGGCCCGGTTCGAGCCGGACACCGCGGGCCCGGGCTGGGGCTATGACGTCACGGCCGGGGACGGGCTGCCGCTGGAGCTGCGCCCGCACCCGAGCGGACGCGACGACGACCATCTCTACCCCGATCCCTGGTCGGGCCCCGGCCGGGCGACCGGCCGCCCGGGCCGCCGCCGACGCGGCTACGACCCGGTGCGTGCGCGCGGGCGGTACGTGGCCCAGCAGCGCTGGCACCGGCCGGTGGCCTGGGTGCTCGCCGTGATCATGGGTGTGAGCCTGGTGGCGGTCGCGGTCGCGGCGATCTACCAGGGCGTGGGCGGCTCCTCCGGCGCGCCCCGGCGCCCGGAGTCCGGCAGCAGCAGCCCCGGGACCGACCCGGGGCCCGCGCCGGCCGAGCCGTCGCTCGTGGTCACCGCACCCGCGGGGTGACGCCGTAGGACACGCTCCGGGGGTGGTGCGCGCCGGGGCGGGTGGTCGCGGGGCGTTCCCGGGAATCTGCGGGAGCACTCTCGTGGCGGGGCGGGGGTGCGTCTTACCCTGGTGTCATGGGTGACCCGCGAGAGCCTCCTGAGGGTGCGCCCGACGGTGGTTCCGGCAATGAGGACGAGTACCGGTCCGTCGTCTTCGACGAATCGTTCGTCCGGGCTGCCCGGATCCAGGAGCTGTCCGCCCAGGAGCGGCTGGCCGGGTCCTTCGGCCGGGCCACCCGGCCGCGGGTGCGGTTCGGCCCGCTGGGCAGTGTGCCCCGGCAGGCGCTCGCCCTGCTGTTGCTCGTCCTGCTGGCCTTCGGGGCCGCGGTGTACTTCGGGGTCAGCTCGCCGAACCGGATCTCGGCCCGGCCCGAGGGCAGCCAACTGACCGTCAGCCTGGTCGCGTTGAGCCCGGCCTCGGTGGTCCGGCCGGTCGCCGACCCGGCCAACCCGTTCGCCGCGCTGCCGGTCGGGTACAGCGACGGGGCGATCGGACTGGGCACCCCGACCGGGGCCGCCACCGGGCACTTCAGCCGGGTCGAGGTCACCAAGGCGCTCGACACCGTCCAGCGCTACCTGGTGGCCTCCTCGCTGGCCCCGGCCACCCTCGTCCAGGGCGCGACCGCCGACGTGCGGGCCTTCGTCACCCCCGGGGAGCAGGCCCAGTTCGACGCCAGCGTGACCCAGCCCGTCGACGACCGGCACCACGCGCTGACCGGCTGGGTGGTCCGCTTCGACCCGGCGCAGGTCGCGCTGGCCGCCGACACCGTGAAGGTGACCGGTGCGATGCGGATCGACGAGGCCGACGGCGGCACGCTGCAGATCACCACCGACCACACCTTCGTCTACGCGCTGAAGCCGGCCGGGGCCCCGGCCGGTGCGCCGGTCACCCTGGAGACCGTCCGGCGGCAGCTGACCTTCCAGTTCGACCGGGTCGACCTGGCCTCGGCGCAGCTGCGGCTGGTGGACTCGGTGATCCAGGCCGGGCCGGAGCCCTGCACCACCTCGATGGCCGGCTTCCTCCAGCCGGTGCTGGCCACCCCGCAGGGCACCCAGGTCCCGCCGCCGGCGCCGATCGACCCGGGCAACCACGCGCAGCCGGCCTGGCAGGTGTGCGGGGTGTTGGCGCCTTAGGGCGTGTTAGGGCGTGCCCTCAGGGGCCAGCGGGATTCGGACCACCGCGCGGGCGCCCGGGCCGGGCGACGGCGGGTCGGTGAAGGCGGCGGTGCCGCCGACGCCGCGGGCGATCGAGCGGACCAGGGCGAGGCCCAGGCCGGCGCCGCCGGCGTCGCGGGAGCGGGCGTCGTCCAGCCGGACGAACCGGTCGAAGACCCGCTCCCGGTCCTCCGGCGGGATGCCCGGGCCGTCGTCCGTGACGGTCAGCACGGCGTGCCCGTCCTCGACGGTCACCGAGACGGCGACGGCGGTGCGGGCGTGCCGGGCGGCGTTGTCGAGCAGGTTGCGCACCAGCCGGCCCAGCCGCAGTTCGCTGCCCGGGACGGGTGCGGGCTCCAGGGAGACGGCCAGGAAGGCGGGCCCGCCGGAGGGCAGGTGGGTGCGTTCGCCGATCTGCTCGCCGACCAGGTCGGCGAGGTCCACCGGCTCGCCGCCGAGCGGCCCGGCGGGCTCCTCGACGGCGGCGAGCAGCAGCAGGTCGTCGGTGAGCAGTTGCAGCCGCTCGGTGTCGGTGAGCGCGTCGCGCACCACCTGCGGCCACTCCACGCCCGCCGGGTGGGCCAGCGGCACCTCCAGCGAGTTGCGCAGCGCGGCCAGTGGGCTGCGCAGCTCGTGCGAGGCGTCCGAGACCAGCCGGCGCTGCTCGTCGATCGCGTGTTCCAGGCGGCCGAGCGTGGTGTTGGTGGTCTCGGCCAGCCGCGCGATGGCGTCCCGCGAGGGCGGCACCGGGACGCGCTCGTGGAAGGCGCCGGCGCCGATCCGGGCCATGCCCCGGCGGATCGACTCCACCGGCCGCAGCGCCAGGCCGGTGACCAGCCAGGCGATCAGGGCGGTGAACAGGGTCGCGGCGGGCAGCACGTAGCGCAGCAGGATGCCGGTGGTCCGGTCCTCGGCCTGGTCGGCGGCGGTGGGGTTGACCAGCAGGTAGACGGTGACGCGCTGGGCCGGCAGGCCCGCGATGCCGGTGTACTTCTCCAGCGCCTCCGAGGACGCCTGGTCGGTGATCCGCTTGAGCAGGGTGACGTCCCGGCCGGTGAGGTCGGGGCCGCTCCGCGGCGGGTGCCACAGCCGGGTGTGGACGGGCAGGTGGATCCGGATCCGGTCGGTGCGGCCCGGGTTGGCGTTCTGGGGGTAGGACGGCATCTTGGTGAAGGGTTCGACCGGCAGACCGGCGTACTCCTCCAGCAGGGTGCTGGCCTGGACCCAGGAGACGTTCGTGCGGGTGTCGTTCCAGACGCGACCGGCATCCCAGGGGCGGACCGGGAACGCCAGCCGTCCGTCCGCCAGGACCAGGGCGAAGGACTCCTGCAGGGATTCGACCCAGGTCTGTGAACCGCCGGGTATGTCGTGGGTGACGAGCTGGATGCTGCGCTCGGCCTGCTTCTCGGTGACGGCCGTCCACTGGTCGTGGACCGCGCCGCCGACCCAGAGGCTGGCCACCGAGAAGGCCAGCACCGAGGCGAGGGCCGCGCCGAGGGCGGCGCGGATGCGGAGCGAGGAGCGGTGCCAGGGGCGCAGCAGCGGGCGGAGGCGGTCAGTGCGCATCGGGCACCAGCCGGTATCCGGCGCCGCGCACCGTCTCGATCCGGCAGCCGATGCCGGGCACGTTCAGTTTCCGCCGCAGGGCGGCGATGTAGACCTCGACGATGTTCACGTCGCCCCGGAAGGCGGCGTCCCAGACGGTGTCCAGGATGCCGCCCTTGGGGATCACCTCGCCGGGTCGGTGGGCCAGGCACTCCAGCACGGCGAACTCCTTGGTGGTGAGCCGGACCTGCCGGTCGGCGGCGGTGCAGCGGCGGGCCGCCGGGTCGATCCGCAGCGCGCCGACCGCGAGCACCGGTGGGCGGGCGACGGCGCCGCGGCGCAGCAGGGCGCGCAGCCGGGCGGTGAGCACGACGTAGGAGAACGGTTTGCTGAGGAAGTCGTCGGCGCCGCAGTCCAGCGCCTCGGCCTCGTCGTACTCGCCGTTCTTCGCGGTGAGCATCAGAATCGGTACGGAATTCCCGGCGCCGCGCAGTTCGCGGCAGACCTTGAAGCCGTTGAGGCCGGGCAGCATCAGATCGAGCACGATCACCGAATAGGGCTCGACGAGGGCGAGTTCGAGCCCCTGGACGCCGTCGGCCGCCAGGTCGACCGCGTATCCCTCGGCCGCCAGTCCCTGCCTCAGGGACTGCGCGAGCCGCTCCTCGTCCTCGACGATCAGTAGCCGCATGACGCCCATCCTTGGTGGAATTACGTTTTCCCGCAACGGCCTTGACCGGCTTGCCCGGGATATCCGAGCTGAAGTTTTCCTCAGCTTTCCTCAGTTTCCCTTCAGTGCGGAATTCCTAGCGTCCGGACCATGGATTTCCGACGTGTGCTGCCGTGGTCGGTGGCCGCCCTGTTCGCCCCGCTGTACGCGGCCGTCTCGCTCACCCGGCACGCCCGGTTGGAGAGTTCGGGTTTCGACTTGGGCATCTTCGAGGAGGCGGTGCGCGCCTACTCCCGGCTCGAAGCGCCGGTGGTCGCGCTCAAGGGCGCGGGTTTCAACCTCCTGGGCGACCACTTCAGCCCGGTGCTGGCGGTGCTGGCGCCGTTCTACCGGCTCTGGCCGGGTGCCGGGACGCTGCTGGTGGCGCAGGCGCTGCTGGTGGCGCTGTCCGCGGTGCCGGTGACGGCGTACGCGGTGCGGGTGCGGGTGCTGGGGCCGGCGGGCGGGGCGGTCGCCGGGGTCGCGTACGGGCTGTCGGCGGGGTTGCAGAGTGCGGTGGCGTTCGACTTCCACGAGGTGGCCTTCGCGGTGCCGCTCGCGGCGGCCGCGGTGGTGGCGCTGGCCCGGGAGCGGTACGGCCCGGCGGTGGCGTGGGCGCTGCCGCTGCTGCTGGTCAAGGAGGACCAGGCGCTGCTGGTCGCGGCGGTCGGCGGCTACGTGTGGTGGCGCGGGCGGCGCCGGCTGGGGGCGGCCACCGTGCTGGCGGCGGTGGCGGCCGGGCTGCTGGTCACCCTGGTGGTGATCCCGGGGGTGAACCCGGGCGGCGAGTACACGTACGCGCACATGGGGGAGCCCGGCGGCGGGAACCCGGTGGTCCGGCTGCTGTTCCCGGAGGTCAAGGCGCTGACCGTCCTCCTGCTGCTGGCGCCGACGTTGCTGGCGCTGCGCTCGCCGCTGGTGCTGCTGCCGGGCGTGCTGCTGGCGGCCCGGTTCTGGGTGGTCAATCCGGCGTTCTGGCGCACCGGGCAGCACTACGACGCGGTGCTGATGCCACTGCTGTTCACGGCGGGGCTGCACGGGGCGGGCCTGCTGCGGGGGGCGCGCCTTCGTCTGCGCCCGGGCCGGGGGCTGCCGGTGGCGGCGGGGATGCTGGCCGTCACGGTGGCGCTGACCGCCACCGGCCCGGTGGCGGGCGTGCTGTCGGGGGAGGCCTGGCGGGGCGACGGGCGGGCGGCGCAGGTGCGCCGGGTGCTGGCGGTCGTCCCGGACGGCGCCCGGGTGGCCGCCGCCAACCACCTGGCGCCGCAGTTGACCGGGCGCTGCACGGTGTCGCTGTTCCCGTACCTGACGCCGCCGGACGGGCCGGGCGGGGCGGGCGGGCCGGGCGGCTGGGGGCGGCCGGTGGCGGAGTGGGTGGCGGTGCTGGACGAGCTGGACGACTTCCCGGTGCCGGAGGAGGAGCAGCGGCGGTTCCTGGCCGGGCTGGTCGACGGCGGCGGTTACCGGCGGGTGGCCGCGGGGGCCGGGGTGGTGGTGTACCACTGGCAGCGGGGGTAGGCGCCCGGCAGGCCGACGGCCGGTGACCCCGGGCGGGGGGCACCGGCCGTCGGCGCGGGCGCGCGGGTCAACCGTCGGTGCGCTCGCCCCGGTCGGTGCGGCCGTCCTCGCGGGTGGCGGAACCGCCGCGGGAGCCGCCGGTGAACGTGTCGGCGAAGGTGTCGCGGAGCTTGCCGCCGACGGTCGCGGCGCCGCCGGCCACGTCGCGGATCAGGCCCATCAGCGGGTCCTTGCTCTCCTTCACCGAGGTCGTGTAGTGGTCGGCGGCGGCCTTCCACTGCTCGCCGACCGAGGTGTCCGGGTCGTCCGCGCGGCGCGGGTAGGCGCCGGCCAGGATCGAGCGGTACTCGTCGCTCTCCGCCCACTTCTTCAGCTGGGCGACCCGCACCACCGCGAACGGGTGGCTCTGCGGCAGCAACTGGAGCAGCTTGAGGACGCCGTCGCGCAGGTCGCCGGCCTTGTCGTACTCCTCGGCCTGCTCCAGGAAGGCGTCGACGTTCAGTTCGGCCAGGTTGTGCCCGCCGGCCAGTTTCATCAGGGCGCGCATGGACGCCTGGAGGTCCTGCCCGGCGAGCAGGCCGGCCCGGTCGCTGGACAGCTCCGCCTTGCGGAACCACTCCTTGAGCGCGGTGACGATCGCCATGATCGCCAGGTTGCCGAGCGGTATCCAGGCGACCCGGGTGGCGATGTTGGTGAGGACCATCAGCATCGTCCGGTAGACCGCGTGGCCGGACATCGCGTGGCCGACCTCGTGGCCGATGACCGAGCGCAGCTCCTCCTCGTCGAGCAGCTCGACCAGGCCGCTGGTGATCACGATGATCGGGGTGTCGATGCCGATGCAGTACGCGTTGACCGTCGGGTCCTGGGTGACGTACAGGTCCGGGACCTGCTCCCGGTCGAGCACGTAGGCGGCGTCGCGCACCATGTCGTACAGCTCGGGGAACTGGCGCTCGGAGGTCTTCACGGCGGTGGCCAGGAACATCAGCCGGATCGAGCGTTCGGACACCAGCCCGGCGAGCTTCTTCAGGACCTCGTCGAAGCCGGTGAGCTTGCGCAGGGCGACCAGGGCGGAGCGGTCCGCGGGGTGCTCCCAGGCGCGGGTGGAGATGTCGGGGAAGCGCTGGCGCCGTCGGCTCGGGGTCTTCGCGGTCGGGTCGGTCATGGTCTGAGTACCTCCTGGTCGACGGCGGCCCCGGCTCGGCGGCCGGCCCCCGCTGGTCTTCGCCTGCAACGACTGTCCTTGCAACGTCCGCGGTTGCGTACTCGTCCCCGTGGCCAGCGTACGCGCGGGCCGGGCCACGCCGCAGGGGCCGGTGGGCGGCGCCGGCGTGAGGCCGGTTTACCCTGAATGCCCTGGAGAACCGAGACCGGACCCGGCCGCGGTACCGAGCAGTTCGAGGAGCCCCGCAGATGTCCACCGACGCGCTTGTCAGCCTGGCCGCACCCATCTCGGACGAGGCCGGTCCGGGCCTGTTCCTGCGGATCATCGTGGTGGCGTCGTTCGTCGGCGTCGGCCTGCTGGTCTGGATCATGGCGCGGGCCTTCCGCGGCAACTGAGCACCGTCGCCCCGCTCGGGCTCACGCCCGGTCAGCGGCGGTGGGCCGCCGAGCGGTTGCCGGGTAAGCCCCCGTACGATGACAGGTGGGCCTTCATCGGCCCGGAAGAACCCCTGGTCCGTTCACCCGAGCCGAGAAGGTCCCGCCGACCATGAACACTGCCGCCGCACTCCCCGTCCTGAACCTGCTCGCCGAGGGCGAGGGGGGCAACCACGAGAGCCTGAACCCGTACCTGACGGGTGGCGCCGCACTGTTCATCCTGGCGCTCCTGCTCTTCGTGACCACCCGCTTCAACCGGGACCGCTGAGCCGCCTCCCGGGGCCGCTCGGGGAGCGTCCGGCGCACCGGCCGGCCGCTCCCTCACGCGTCTCCGGACAACCCCCACCCGGGCGTTCCCGCACCGTAACGGGCGTCGCGTAAGGTGTGGCGGCATGGGAGAGCAGGCCGGGAATCCCGGCGGACCGGAACCGGTGAAGAAGCGCCTCGGGGTGATGGGCGGCACCTTCGACCCGATCCACCACGGCCACCTGGTCGCCGCCAGCGAGGTGGCGAGCGCGTTCCACCTGGACGAGGTGATCTTCGTGCCGACCGGGCAGCCGTGGCAGAAGAGCGACCGCCACGTCACCCCGGCCGAGGACCGCTACCTGATGACGGTCATCGCCACCGCCGAGAACCCGCAGTTCTCGGTCAGCCGGATCGACATCGACCGCGAGGGCCCGACGTACACCGTCGACACCCTGCGCGACCTGCGCGCCGAGCACCCGGACGCCGACCTCTTCTTCATCACCGGCGCCGACGCGCTCGCCCAGATCCTGTCCTGGCGCGACTCCGAAGAGCTCTTCTCGCTCGCCCACTTCATCGGGTGCACCCGCCCGGGACACATCCTGTCGGACGCCGGGCTCCCGGTCGGCGGGGTCTCCCTGGTCGAGGTCCCCGCGCTGGCCATCTCCTCCACGGACTGCCGCAACCGGGTCGCCAAGGGCGAGCCGGTCTGGTACCTCGTCCCGGACGGCGTGGTCCGCTACATCGACAAGCGGGCGCTCTACGCGCCGCACCGGACCTGACCAGGAGCGGGCGTGACTGAGCGAAGCGGCGGAGGCCAGCAGCACCAGCAGCAGCCGGAGGACTGGTCGACCGGGCAGTACCAGCAGTACCAGGGCTACCAGCAGCAGCCCGAGCAGCTTCCGCAACAGCAGTACGAGCAGCAGTACGACCAGTACGGGCAGCCGGTGTACGCCCAGGACCCGTACGGCTACCAGGAGCAGCAGCCGTACCAGGCGTACCAGCAGCCCCCGCAGCAGCAGTACGAGCAGCAGCAGTACGACCAGTACGGGCAGCCCGTGCAGGCGTACCAGCAGCAGGGGGGCTACGGCTACCAGGACCCGGCGTACGGGGAATGGGGGTCCCCCCGGCCGGAGGCCGGCGGGGGCTACCAGCAGCAGGCCTACCCGGCCGCGCCGGGGGCGGGCGAGCCGGTGGCGGCCGGGCCCGAGGCCGTCGTCGCGCCCGCCCCCGCGCCCGTCGCCCCCGCGCCCGTCGCCCCCGCGCCCGTCGCCCCCGCGCCCGTCGCCCCCGCGCCGTCGCGCCCGCGCGTGCCCCGGCCCGCCGCCGGGGCGGCGGACGCCAAGCCCGAGCCGCCGTCCGAACTGGTCGGCGGGGCCCGGGCCGGCAAGGCCGGCGGCAAGGCGGCCAAGGACGACTACCCCACGGACGAGTTCACCTTCGTCGACGAGGAGGCGGAGGAGTCCGAGGACGTCATCGACTGGCTGAAGTTCGCCGAGTCCCGCAGCGAGGTGCGCGCTGAGCGCCGCCGCCGGCTGCGCAACCGGCTGATCGGCCTCGGCGCGGTGGTGGCGCTCGCGGCGGCCGGCACCGGCGGCTACCTCTGGTTCACCGGCGACAAGCAGACCGCGGCGAGCGCGGCCGGCCCGCGCCAGGTCAACGTGCTCCACCTGCGCGACCTCCAGGGCAAGGTCTCCAGCGCGCTGCTGGTCAACGACTCCACCGGGAAGAAGGGCACCGTGCTGCTGCTGCCCGACACCCTGCGGCTGCCCGGCCCCGGCGACCCGCCGGTCACCACCGTCGGCCAGGCCATGGACAGCATCGGCGCCTCCGCGACCCGCGACGGCCTGTCCACCGTGCTCGGCGCCCCGGTCGCGGGCACCTGGCGGCTGGACACCCCCTACCTGGAGATGCTGGTCTCCCAGCTCGGCGGCGTCCGGGTGGACACCAACGCCGAGACCCACGAGGGCGGCAAGCCGGACGGCAAGCTGCTGTCCGCGGCCGGCAAGAACACCCTGCTGAACGGGAAGGCCGCGGTCGCGTACGCCACCCTCCAGGCGTCCGGCGAGAACCGGGACGCCCAACTGGCCCGGTTCGGGCAGGTGATGGACGCGCTGGTGCGCGCCATGCCCACCGAGTTCAAGGACGCCAAGGACGACGTGCACCGGATGAACGCGGTGCTCGACCCCTCGCTGCCCGAGGACGCCCTCGCCGGGGTGCTCGCCCAGCTCGCCCAGCAGGCGAAGGACGGCCACCTCGGCACCACCGCGCTGACCGTCAAACCGGACGGCGGCCTGGACGAGGCCACCGCCGGCAAGCAGGTCAAGGACGTGCTCGGCGGCACCGTGAAGTCCGCGGCCTCCGCCGACGCCCCCGCCCGGGTCTCGCTCCAGGACGCCACCGGCAACGACCAGGCGGCGGCCGCCGCACAGGTCCAGATCGTGAACTCCGGCCTGACCTTCCTGCCCGGCGGCTCCAAGACCGCGGCGCAGGCCACCAGTGAGATCCGCTACACCGACGACGCCCGGCAGGCCGCGGCGAAGTCGCTGGCGATCAGCCTCGGCCTGCCGGACACGGCGGCGAAGAAGGTCGGCGACGCCCAGAACGCGGACCTGGTGGTCGTGCTCGGCAAGGACTACCAGCCGCCGAAGAGCCAGTAGGCCGCGGCCTCCGGCCCGGGCGGCCCCGGAAAAGCGTTCCGGGGCCGCCCGGGCGGCGTGAGATCCTGGAAGGCGACCCCCGGCCGGGAGCCAGGGGTCGCCCCCAAGCCGCCGAGCCGGAAGAACACCGTGACCGTCACCGACCACAGCCAGCAGCTCATCACCGTCGCCGCGCAGGCGGCGGCCGACAAGCTCGCGCACAACATCATCGCCTTCGACGTCAGCGAGGTGCTGTCGATCACCGACGCCTTCCTGATCGCCTCCGCCAACAACGACCGCCAGGTCCGGTCGATCGCCGAGGAGATCGAGGACCAGCTGCGCGAGCAGCTGGACATCAAGCCGGTGCGCCGCGAGGGCGAGCGCGACGGCCGCTGGATCCTGCTCGACTACCTGGACATCGTCGTGCACGTCCAGCACTCCGAGGAGCGCTCCTTCTACTCGCTGGACCGCCTCTGGAAGGACTGCCCCGAGCTGCCGCTGCCCGAGGACGCCCTGGCCTCGCGCAACCGGCCCGACGCCCACACCGACGAGGCCGGCAACGCCGTCGCCCCGGCCGACGACTTCGGCAAGCCCGAGGACCTGCACTGAGCCGGGACGGGCGGGGACCGCGCATCGTCTTCTGGCGCCACGGTCAGACCTCCTGGAACCTGGAGTCCCGCTTCCAGGGCACCACGGACATCGAACTGACCGGCCAGGGCGTCCTGCAGGCCCAGCGGGCGGCCCGGCTGCTCTCCGGCCTGCGCCCCGACCTGCTGATCTCCTCCGACCTCACCCGGGCCAAGCGCACGGCCGAGGAGCTGGCCAAGGTCACCGGCCTCGACGTGCAGCACCACGAGGGCCTGCGGGAGACCTACGCGGGCTCCTGGCAGGGCCTGACCAACGCCGAGATCCGCGTCCGCCACCCGGAGGAGTACGCGGCCTGGGCGGCCGGCGAGCCGGTGCGGCGCGGCGGCGGCGAACTGGCCACCGAGGTCGCCGACCGCTCGGTGCCGGTCGTGCTGGAGGCCGTCGACAAGCTGCCGGAGGACGGGACGCTGGTGGTGGTCAGCCACGGCGGCACCATCCGCACCATGCTCGGGCGGCTGCTGGACCTGGACCCGGTCCAGTGGGAGTGCTTCGGGGGGCTGTCCAACTGCTGCTGGTCGGTGCTCGGGCAGGGGGCGCGCGGCTGGCGCCTGCTGGAGCACAACGCGGGCACGCTCCCGCAGCCGGTCATCGGCGACGACACCTGAGCGACGGGCGCGTCGTGGGGTGGGTGGGGTGGCGGGCACGCAGGGGGTTTGCCCGGGGGCTCGCAGGAGCTTTGCAGGGGCGGATTTCGCAGTTCCGGGCCTGACCAGCTAGAGTCTTCCTCGTTCGCAGGGAAGGAACGCGGCCCGGAAGGGAAGCGGGAAATCCGGTGAGTGCGGGGCTGTAGCTCAGTTGGTAGAGCGCTTGCATGGCATGCAAGAGGTCCGGGGTTCAATTCCCCGTAGCTCCACTCCGCACCAGTGATCCTGTTCGATCAGGAGCGCCCGTGTCGCGGGGCTGTAGCTCAGTTGGTAGAGCGCTTGCATGGCATGCAAGAGGTCCGGGGTTCAATTCCCCGTAGCTCCACAGCAGTCGAGAGGCCGTCACCCATCGGGTGGCGGCCTCTCGCGTTGCCGGGCGCTGGGCGCTGCTCCGGGGGCCTGCCGGCTTCGGCCCCGGCTCCGGTCCCGGCCGCCGAGTCGGCGGGTGGCGGGTGGCGGGTGGCGGGTGGCGGGCGCGGGGTGGGGCGCAGGCCTCGGGGAGCGGGAGCGTGGACCTTGAGGGGCGGGAACGCGGGCCCCGGGGAAGGGGAAGGCCGGCCCCGGGCAACGGGAACGCCGGCCCCGGGGAACGGATTCGTGGAGCACCCCCGGGACCGTGTAAAGTAGTCGATGTCGCCGAGGGAAACCGGACGGAAACGGTCGAAAGCCCCCGGTGACATCGCAGGTCAAGGGGCTGTAGCTCAGTTGGTAGAGCGCTTGCATGGCATGCAAGAGGTCCGGGGTTCAATTCCCCGTAGCTCCACAGCAGTCGAGGGCCGCCTCCCGAAATGGGAGGCGGCCCTTCGGCGTTCTGCTCATGCCACCGGCGGGAGAGCCGGAAAGACCGCTACCGTCGTGCCATGGCCGATCTGGAGCGAAGGCGGAACGAGGAACTGGCCCGGATACTGCACCAGCTCGGCTGGAGTCCGGAACGGCTCGCCCGCGAGGTGAGCCTCGCCCTGCCGCCAGGCCTGGCCATCAGCTCCACCGCCCCCTACAAGTGGCGCGACCGCGGCATGGTGCCGCGCAGCCCGCACGACCAGACCGTCTGCGAAGTGCTCAGCCGCACCCTCGGCATCGCCGTCACCTACGAGCAGCTCTGGGGCCGGATGGGCGGCCACCGCGGCGCCAAGATCCTCTCTCCCCGGCTGCTCACCGACCCGTGGACCGCCGACACGGCCCAGACCGCGCTGCGCGAGGCCGCCACCGACGCCGGGCCCGTCCGCCTCACCGACCTCTTCCGCGGCGCCGACCTCGACCAGGCCGCCGAACGGCTCGCCTCCCCGCCCCCGCCCGTCGGGGGCGGCGAAGGCGCGCTGCGCATCGACCCCGGCCTCGTCGGCGACCTCGGCCTGTCCTACCGCAGCAAGCAGCGGCTCGAACGCTCCTGCGGCGGCGGACTCGTCCTCGGCCCCACCCGGGCCGAACTCGCCATGCTGGCCAAGCTGCTGGAACTCGGCGCCTACGACGAACGGGTCGGCCGCGAGCTGTACGGCACGGCCAGCCGGCTCGCCCGGCTGGCCGGCTGGGCCGCGTACGACCTCGGCCACGACGCGGCCGCCCAGCGCGCCTTCGTCGCCGCCCTGCGGGCCGCCCACGTCAGCGGCGACGCCCGGCTCGGCGTCGCCGTGCTCGGCGGCCTGGTGGTGCTCGCCACCCAGGGCACCGGCGGGCGCGGCCTGGACGCCGTCGCCGCGCTCAACACGGCCCTGGCGCGGCACGGCTCCGTACTGAGCCCCGCCGGGCGGGCCCGGCAACTCGGCCGGATCGCCCGCGCGCACGGCCGCCGGGGCGAGGCCGAACAGGCCGAGGCCGCCGCCGCCCGGGCCTTCGCCGAACTCGACGGCGTGCCCGGCACGGCGGAGGCCCGCGCCGAACTCGCCGGGATGGTGGGGGAGGGCCGCCTGGCACTCGGCCAGCACCGGATGGCCAAGGCGCTGCTCGCCGAGGCCGTCGCCGGCCTGGGGGCCGGCCGCGGGCGGTCCAAGGCGCTGCTGATGGTCCGCCTCGCCGAGACCCACCGGCGCCTCGGCGACCAGCGGGAGGCCGCCCGTACGGCGTCGCTCGCCCGGGCGCTCGCGGCGGGCATGCAGTCCGAGCGGCTGGCGCGGGCGCTGCGCGACTTCGACGCGGCGACGAGGGCGGCGGCGTCGGCGGGACGGTGAGGGCGGCGGGGCGGTGAGGGCGGTGAGGGCGGTGAGGGCGGTGAGGGCGGCGTCGGCGGGGCGGTGAGGCCCGTGCACGGCGGGGCGGTCTGCGCGCGGCAGGGCGGTCGGTGGGGCCCGTGCGGGGCGGGCCGGGTGCCGTCCGGCCCCGGTGGACACCCGGGAGCGCGCTGACCTGCTTGCGGTACCCTGAGCCCATGCGAACCGTGCGCCTGCTCCTTAGCCGGCCGCGCTGACCAGGACCGGTTGCGCCTCGGGCGGTGCCGGAGTCGGCGTGGCGTCCCCTCCTGCGAGGGGATTTTTTGTTTTCCGCCCCCGTTCACGGGCCGGCCGTGTGCGCGGTTCGCCAACTGACATCAATGGAGCTTGAAGGACCATGAGCGAGACGACCCCTGCGTCCGGCACGGCCGAGACCGTGACCGAGCCGTTCCGGTACAGCGCCGCGCTGGCGGCGGAGATCGAGTCCCGCTGGCAGGACATCTGGGAGAAGGAGGGCACCTTCAACGCCCCCAACCCCGCCGGTGCGCTGGCCGACCCGGCGGCCGGTGACGTCGCCGCGAAGCCGCACAGCTTCATCATGGACATGTTCCCGTACCCCTCGGGCGCGGGCCTGCACGTCGGCCACCCGCTGGGCTACATCGCCACCGACGTCTACGCCCGCTACCAGCGGATGACCGGCCACAACGTGCTGCACACGCTGGGCTACGACGCGTTCGGCCTGCCCGCCGAGCAGTACGCGGTGCAGACCGGCACCCACCCGCGGGTCTCCACCGAGGCCAACATCGCCAACATGCGCCAGCAGCTGCGCCGGCTGGGCCTGGGCCACGACCCGCGCCGCTCGATCTCCACGATCGACCCGGAGTACTACCGCTGGACCCAGTGGATCTTCCTGCAGATCTTCAACTCCTGGTACGACGAGCAGGCCGGCCGGGCCCGCCCGATCACCGAGCTGATCGCCCGCTTCGAGTCCGGCGCGAAGCCGACCCCGGACGGGCGCCCGTGGGCCGCCCTGTCCGCCGCCGAGCGCGACGAACTGCTGGGCGAGTACCGGCTGGCGTACTCCAAGGAGGTGCCGGTCAACTGGTGCCCCGGCCTGGGCACCGTCCTGGCCAACGAGGAGGTCACCGCGGACGGCCGCTCCGAGCGCGGCAACTTCCCGGTGTTCAAGTCCAACCTGCGCCAGTGGATGATGCGCATCACCGCGTACTCCGACCGCCTGATCTCCGACCTGGACCTGCTGGACTGGCCCGAGGCCATCAAGCTGCAGCAGCGCAACTGGATCGGGCGCTCCGAGGGCGCCCGGGTCGACTTCGCCGTCGGCTCCGGTGAGAAGATCACCGTCTTCACCACCCGGCCCGACACCCTGTTCGGCGCCACCTACATGGTGCTGGCCCCCGAGCACGGCCTGGTCGACTCGATCGTCCCGGCCGCCTGGCCCGAGGACGTGCCCGCCGAGTGGACCGGCGGCGCCGCCACCCCCGCCGAGGCCGTCGCCGCCTACCGCGCCACCGCCGCCGCCAAGTCGGACGTCGAGCGGCAGGTCGAGGCCAAGGTCAAGACCGGCGTCTTCACCGGCGCCTACGCCGTGAACCCGGTCAGCGGCGCGTCCGTCCCGGTGTTCATCGCCGACTACGTGCTGATGGGCTACGGCACCGGCGCCATCATGGCCGTCCCCGCCCACGACCACCGCGACTTCGCCTTCGCTCGCGCCTTCGCGCTGCCGATGCGCTGCGTCGTCCAGCCCACCGACGGGCGCGGCGAGGACCCGGCCGCCTGGGACGACGCCTTCGACACCTACGACTCCGTCATCGTCAACTCCGCCCGGGACGGGCTGACGCTGGACGGGCTGAGCGTCGTCGACGCCAAGGCCGCCGTCACCGCCTGGCTGGCCGAGCGCGGCATCGGCGAGGGCACCGTCAACTACCGCCTGCGCGACTGGCTGTTCAGCCGCCAGCGGTACTGGGGCGAGCCCTTCCCGATCGTCTACGACGAGGACGGCGTCATGCACGCGCTGCCCGAGTCGATGCTGCCGGTCGAGGTCCCCGAGGTCGAGGACTACTCGCCGCACACCTACGACCCGTTCGACTCCACCTCCTCGCCCAAGACCCCGCTGTCGCGCAACGAGGCCTGGGTCAACGTCGAACTGGACCTGGGCGACGGCGTTCGCACGTACCGGCGTGAGACCAACACCATGCCCAACTGGGCGGGTTCGTGCTGGTACGAGCTGCGCTACGTCGACCCGTCGAACTCCTCGGCGGTCGTCGACCCGGCCAACGAGAAGTACTGGCTGGGCCCGACCGCGAACAAGCCTGCCGGTGGCGCCGACCTGTACGTCGGCGGTGCCGAGCACGCCGTGCTGCACCTGCTGTACGCGCGCTTCTGGCACAAGGTGCTGCACGACCTGGGCCACGTCTCGTCCGTCGAGCCGTTCCACAAGCTGTTCAACCAGGGCATGATCACCGCCGACGTCTACCGCGACGAGCGTGGCTTCCCGGTGCCCGCCGCCGAGGTCGAGGAGCGCGACGGCCAGTACTTCTGGCAGGGCGAGGCCGTCAAGCGCGAGGCCGGCAAGATGGGCAAGTCCCTGAAGAACGCCGTCGCCCCTGACGACATCGCCGACGAGTACGGCGCCGACACGCTGCGCCTGTACGAGATGTCCATGGGCCCGCTGGACGTCTCCCGCCCCTGGGACACCCGCGCCGTCGTCGGCTCGTACCGCTTCCTGCAGCGGCTGTGGCGCAACATCGTCTCGGAGACCACCGGCGACCTCGTCGTCACCGAGGAGGAGCCGGACGAGGCGACGCTGCGCGCCCTGCACAAGGCGATCGACGGCATCCGCGGCGACATGGCCGGGCTGCGGTTCAACACGGCCGTCGCCAAGGCGATCGAGCTGAACAACTACCTGGTCAAGCGCGGCTCCACGCCGCGTGCCGTGGCCGAGCAGCTGGTCCTGGTCGTGGCGCCGCTGGCCCCGCACATCGCCGAGGAACTGTGGCGCCGCCTGGGCCACGGCGAATCGCTGGCGCACACCGACTACCCGGTCGCCGACCCGGCGTACGTGGTGGACGAGACGGTGACCTGCGTGGTGCAGCTCAAGGGCAAGGTGAAGGCCCGGCTGGAGGTCGCGCCGACGATCTCGGACGCCGAGCTGGAGGCGCTGGCGCTGGCCGACCCGGCCGTCGTCGCGGCGATCGGCGACGCTCCGGTGCGCAAGGTGATCGCACGGGCGCCGAAGCTGGTGAACATCGTTACCGGCTGAGGTCGGGGCTGGGGCTGAGAGGCCGGGGTTGAGGCCGGGGCCGGGGCTGAGGTTGAGGCCGGTGGGCTGGTTGTCGGTTGGCTGAGTGCCGGCGGGCTGAAGCTGAGGCTGAGGTCGGCCGGCTGAGGCCGATGGGGCGGGTGTCCTTCGGGGCGCCCGCCCTTGCTCGTGCCCAGGGGCCCGGGGGCACCAGCGAACCCTCGGGGAGATCCCCGATCTGTCCCTGATCTCCGCCGCCCGGGACCGTTCGGCCCGCCTCGGGCCCGATCCTGCGGCTACCGTGGAACCCTCGGCAGTACGGCCCGCGTTGGGTCCGGTGGGGGCCGAAACGGTGGCGGAAGGTGGCTCGCGATGGACGCGTTCGGCGTGATGATCGGCCTGGTCCTGCTCTTCGGGATCGCGGCGTTCGCCCTGGCCGTGATCGGCACGGTCAAGGCGGCGAAGGCCGTCGCCACGAAGATCGGGCGGCACGAGGCCAACGCCCGGCGCGCCGTGGAGAACGCCACCCTCAAGGCGAAGACCTTCACCAAGGTCGGACCGCCCGGCCAGATCGCCGCCGTCCGGCTCGGCCTGCGCACCTCGCTCGACGGCACCCGGCAGGTACTGGAGAGCGGCCTCCCGCAGGACGGCCAGCTCGGCGAGGCCCTCGCCCTGCTCGGCAGGCTCGACGCGCACGCCGCCGAACTCGACGGCGAACTGCGGATGCTGGAACGCGAGCCGGACACCGCGCGGATCGCGGCCAAGCTGCCGGAGCTGCGCGAACGTGCCGAACGGATCACCCACTCGGCGGAGACCATGCGCTGGGCCGCGCAGGACCGGATGCACCGGTTCGCGGACGACGAGCTGGGCCGGCTCAGCCAGGAGTGCGAGAGCGAGGCGGGAGCACTGCGGCACTGGGACACCTCGGAGGGGCCTTCGTCCTCGTCCTCCTCCGGGTCCGCTGCCGCCTCTGCCGCCTCTGCCGCCGCCTCCTCCGCGTCCTCGGGTTCGGGTTCGGGGGCGGCCCCCGGGGGCGCTGCGCGGGCCGGGTTGACGGACGGGAAGGGGCGCCCGGGCGCCGAGGAACTCCTCGGGCTCGCCGACCCGCTGGCCAAGCTGGCCCAGCGGCTGCGGAAGCCGTCGGCGGGGCCCACGGCGGGCTGAGCCTGCGCGCGCCGGTGCGGGGCGGCTCCGGGCCGGGTGCCGGCGGTGCTGCGGCGGCGCTGCGACCGTGCTTCGGCGGGCGTTGCGACCGCGCTTCGGTGCCGTCCCCGGGGCCCTTCGGGGCTCGCACCCGGGCGCTGTCCTCCCGGACGAACGGGGAGTAATCTCCGCCTCATGCCCTCTGACCTCGCACTTGTCACCGACTCCACGGCCTATCTGCCGCAGGAGACCCTCGACCGGTACGGGATCACGGTGGTCCCGCTGAGCGTCGCGGTCGGTGACTCGGTCCTGTGCGAAGGCGTCGAGATCTCCCCCAAGGACGTCGCCGAGGCGCTGCGCGACAAGCAGCGGGTGACGACCTCCCGGCCGAACCCCGAGACCTTCGCCGCCGCCTATCGGGCCGCCGCCGAGGCCGGGGCGAAGGGCATCGTCTCGGTGCACATCTCCGGCGAACTGTCCGGCACGGTGGAGGCCGCCCGGCTGGCGGCCGCCGAGGCGCCCGTACCGGTGCGGGTGGTGGACAGCCGACTGGTCGGCATGGCCCTCGGGTACGCGGTACTGGCGGCGGCCGAGGCGATCGAGGCCGGGCGGAGCCTGCCGGCGGCGGCCGAGGCCGCCACCCGGCGGGCGGCCGTGACCAGCGGGTTCTTCTACGTCGACACCCTGGAACACCTGCGCAGGGGCGGCCGGATCGGGGCGGCGCGGGCGCTGCTCGGGTCGGCGCTGGCGGTCAAGCCGCTGCTGCACCTGGACGGGGGGCGGATCGAACCGCTGGAGAAGGTGCGCACCGCGTCGCGGGCGATCGCGCGCTTGGAGGAGATCGCGGTCGAGCGGTCGGGGGACGGGGAGGTCGACATCACCGTGCACCACCTGGCGGCCGAGGAACGGGCCGAGCCGCTCGCGGAGCGGCTGCGGGCGCGGGTGCCGGGGCTGCGGGAGCTGTACGTGGGTGAGGTGGGGGCGGTGATCGGTGCGCACGTCGGGCCCGGGCTGCTCGCGGTGGTCGTCGCGCCGTGCTGAGGGGGCTGGTCGCGCCGCGTCGCGGGCTCTGGTCGAGTTGCCTTGAGAGGGCCCTGGTCAACTCGGGGTGGATCCGATCACTCGCGTGAGTGAGCTGTTTTATCCACAACTCCTGGGTTATCCACAGGGTTTCGGTAATTTCTGCGCACTCTGCCGAGGACTCCTACCGTCCTCGGCATGACGACCTTGGGCCTGGGCGCGGCGAAGCGCCACGAGATCAACGAGACCGTCCGGCTGCGGATGGCGGCGCTGCTGCCGGTCGGGGGCGGCGTCGCGGGCGATGCGGCGGGCGATGCGGCGGGAGCTGGGGCCGGGGGCGGAGCCGGGGCGGGCGGGCAGGTGGGCTCCGGTGCCGCGGCGGGGGAGCGGCCTCCGTCGGCGGGGCCTGCGCCGCCTGTGCCGTTGGTGCCGGTTGGGATGGGCGGTGACGTGGACCCGCCGGCGCCGGGGGCAGGGTCGCGCCTTCGATTCGGCTCGGCGACGGCACTCGACCGGCGGGCGGTGGCCGGGTTGGCCGTCCTGCTGCTGTTCGCGGTCGGCTACGCCGTGCAGCACTTCTGGCTGGCCAGACCGCAGGCGGTCGCCGTGCCGGCGTTGGCGTCCGCCCCGGCCTCACCGGGGCCGGAGGGGGCGGAGGGGGCGGCATCCGCGTCCGTGCCGACTCCGGCCCCGGGCTCGGGCTTGGGGTCAGGCTCGGGGTCGGCCTCGGTTGCGGCGGCCGATCCCGTCGGCCCCGGGGGCGGGCCGGTCGTCGTGGTCGACATCGGCGGGCGGGTCCACCTCTCCGGCCTGCACACCCTGCCCGGCGGCTCGCGGGTGGCCGACGCCCTACGGGCGGCCGGCGGCCCGTTGCCGGAGACGGACACCCGAAGCCTCAACCTGGCCCGGGTGCTGACGGACGGTGAACAGATCCTGGTCGGCGAGCCGGCTCAGGCCTCCGCCCCGGGCGCCGGAGCCGGCAACGGACCGCCGGCGGCGGGCACTCCCAGACCGCCCGTCAGCCTCAACCGCGCCAGCCTCGAACAGCTCGACACCCTCCCCGGGGTCGGCCCGACCCTCGCCCAGCGCATCCTCGCCTACCGCACGTCGCACGGCTCGTTCCGCACGCTCGACCAGCTCCGGCAGGTCAGCGGCGTCGGGGCGCGCACGTTCGCGGAACTCCGCCCGCTGCTGACCCTCTGACCTCCCTTCCCGTCGTCCGCCCGCCCGTCGTCGTTCGTCCGTCCCCCGTTCGCCCGTCCGTCGTCGTTCGTCCGTCGCCGCCACCCGCCGAAGGGAGGTACCGCCGTGCCCGCCACCACCGACCCGAACCTGCAGAACCGCTCCACCGGCGCCGACTTCCGGCTGCTGCTTCCCGCCGTCTCGGCCTGGGTGGTGACGGCCGCGCTCCTCGGCCTGGAACCGGGGCACGACGTCCTCGCCTTCGGCCTGGCGGGTGCCGCCGCGCTGGCGGCCGTCCTGCTGCTCGCCAGGCCCGCGGTCCTACACCGACGTGAAGCGGCGGTGGCCCTGGCCGCCGTCCTGCTCACCGGAGCCGCGGCCGCGGTGGCCACCCCGCTGCACACCGCCGATCTGCACCGGGGGCCGCTGCCGGAGCTCGTCCGCGCGGCCGAGCACGCCCCAGCGCGATCCCCGGGCGAGCCCGCCCGGGTGGTGGAAGTGGAACTGACCGTCTCCGGGGACCCGAAGTCCCACGCGGCCCGGGGCGGGACCGTCGGCGGGCAGACCCTCCTCACCGTCGACGCGGTGGCCGACCGGGTCACGCTCCTGCCGGACGGGGGGAGCACCCGGACGCGGACCCCGGTGACCGTCATGGTCCGGGGCGCGGAGTCCGGGGCCTGGCAGCGGCTGCTCCCGTCGGAGCGGTTGGCGGTGGAGGCCGAGGTACGGCCCGCGGGAGACGGCTACGACACCGAGTGCGCGGCGCTGCTGGTCGTCCACGGCCCGCCCCGGCACCTCTCGCCGCCGAGCTTGCCGCAGCGGATCGCCGGGCGGCTGCGGGCCGGTCTGCGCACGGCCAGCGACGGGCTCCCACCGGACGCGCGCGGGCTGCTCCCGGGCCTGGTCGTCGGGGACACCTCGCGACTGCCGGACGACCTTGAGGAAGCCTTCCGGGCCACCGATCTGGTGCACCTGGTGGCGGTGAGCGGGGCCAACCTGGCGATCGTCCTCGGTGCGCTGCTGGGCGCCCCGGGGCAGGCCGGGACCCCGGAACGACGCGGGCTGGCCGCGGTGCTGGGGCTCTCGCTGCGCACCAGCGCGCTGCTCGGGACGGCGCTGACGCTGGCCTTCGTCACCGTCTGCCGGCCGGAGCCCAGCGTGCTGCGCGCGGCCGGGACGGGGCTGATCGGCATGCTCGCGCTGGCCACCGGCCGCCCCCGGCAGGCGGTGCCCGCGCTCGCCGGGACGGTCCTGGTGCTCGTCCTGCTCGACCCTTTCCTGGCGCGTTCCTTCGGATTCCTACTCTCGGTGCTCGCCACGGCCGGGCTGCTCGTCCTCGGGCCGCACTGGGCCGAGGCGCTGCGGTCCCGGCGCTGGCCGCACCAGCTGGCGGGAGCCCTGGCGGCGACGGCTGCCGCCCAGGCCCTGTGCGCACCGGTGACGGTGGTGCTGTCCGGGCACGTCAGCCTGGTCGCGATCCCGTGCAACCTGCTGGCCGAACTGGCGGTGGCCCCGGCGACCCTGCTCGGCTTCGGGGTGCTCGTGCTGCAGCCGATCCTCCCGGATCTCGCCCGCCTGCTCGCGGAGCCGGCCGGAGTGCCGGTCTGCTGGCTCGCCCTGGTGGCGCGGCGCGGCGCCGAACTGCCGGGCGGCCAACTCTCCTGGCCGGGCGGGTGGTTCGGGACGGCCACGGTCGCGCTGGTCACCCTGGCGGCCTGCTGGGCGCTGCCGCTCGTGGTGCCGCGCCGGGTGCGGTCCGGCGATTCCGTTCGCGCCCGGCGGCGGTGGGTGCGGGTGGTGGTGACGGGGGTGCTGCTCGTGGTCCTGCTGGCCGTGCTGCTGCGGCCACCGCAGCTCACCCGGATCGCCACGGGCTGGCCGCCGCCGGGGTGGCGGATGGTGATGTGCGACGTCGGCCAGGGGGACATGCTGGTGCTCGCGACCGGTGCACCGGACAGTGCGGTGGTGGTCGATGCGGGGCCGGACCCGAACGCGGCCGACAGGTGTCTGCGGGATCTGGGGGTCACGGAGGTCCCGTTGTTGTTGGTGACGCACTTCCACGCCGATCACGTCGAGGGTGTGCCGGGGGTGGTGCGGGGCCGGCGGGTCGGTGCGATCGAGGGCACGACCCTGGACGATCCACCGGGTGAGGCGGCCCGGGTGGCGGGCTGGGCGGTCGGCGCCGGTGTCCCGCTGCTGCGTGCGGGGCGCGGTGAACGGCGCTCGGTGGGCCCGGGGTTGTCCTGGGAGGTGGTCTGGCCCGACGCCGGGTCGGCTGCCGAGGCGCCGGGGGCGAACAACGCGAGTGTCGCGCTGGTGGTGTCGGTGACGGGCGGCCTGCGGATGGCCTTGCTCGGGGACCTCGAACCACCCGCCCAGTCGGCGCTGCTGGGCCGGTTGGGGCGGGTGGACGTCCTGAAGGTGGCGCACCACGGATCGGCGCATCAGGACTGGGACTTGACCGGTGCGTTGCGTCCCCGGGTGGCGTTGATCTCGTGCGGTGAGGGAAACGCGTACGGGCATCCCTCCGCGCGGACGGTGGACCGGCTGCGCGCGCTGGGTGCGAGCGTGCTGCGCACCGATCGGGTGGGCGACATCGCGGTGACGGGCGACTCGCCGGCGGTCCTCGGCGTGTCCGTGCACCCGCAGGCCTCGCACGAGGCGCGCAAGCCCCGTTCGCGCGCTGCGCACGGAGCACCCAACTCCCATACCGAGTACGGCTCGCACACCCCGCGGGCCCCGCCCGGCTGACCCCGCCCTCCTCTCCTCCCAACCATCAGGTGGGGAAGGGAAAGGGGTTGGGGTGGGGAGGAGGGAGGAGGGAGGGAGGGGGGCGGGGGGGCGGGGCCCGGAGAACGGTAGCGGCGCGCTCCGGGGACGTCCGGAGCGCGCCGCGGCATGGGTGCCCGTGGCGGTGCGCCGCTCCGGACCGTCGAGCGTGCGCCGTTCGCCGGGCCGACCGGGTCAGCAGGAGATGTTGCCGCCGCCGACGTCGGTGCCGAGGACGCCGACGAAGTTCTGGAAGAGGTTGATGCGGTCGTTGCGCTCGTCCGGGTTCTGGCCGTCGCATTCCAGGGCGCCGTTGATGCTGCGGATCGTCTGGCCGAAGCCCTGGTTGTTGACGATCGCGTCGTGCGGGGTCATCGTCCCGGCGCCTCTCTGGGTGTCCCAGAACCAGAGGCCGGTCTTCCAGGAGACGGCGGAGTCCCGCTCCACCTGGTACGGGTCGTCCAGCAGGTCGATGTTCAGGGCGTCGCCCGCCGCCTTGTAGTTGAAGTTCCAGCTGATCTGGAGCGGGCCGCGCCCGTAGTAGGCGCTCTGGCCGGCCGGGCAGCCGTAGGGCTGCGAGGCGTCGCAGTAGTGGCTGTAGTTGGCGGTGTTCTGCTCGACGACGTACTGCAGACCGCCGGTCTCGTGGCTGACGTTGGCGAGGAACGCGACCGCCTCCCGCTTGCGCGTCGCGTCGTCGCCGGTGGTGGCGAACCCGGGGTAGGCGCTCAGCGCATTGACCAGACCGTCGTAGGTGTAGAAGGAGTTCCGGTTCGGGAACATCTGGTTGAACTGGGCCTCGCTGACCACGAACCCGTCGGCGGAGGCGGGCGTCGCCGGAACGGCGACCGCCAACCCGCTCGCGACGGCGGCGGCGCTCAGCACGGCCAGAACGCGGGACCGGGTCCGGGACAGGGCGTGGGATACCGACATCTGCACTCCTTCGGTGGCGTGGACCGAGCCGCTGAGTCTCTGAGGGCAGCTGACTCGGATGCTCAAAGATTCGCGGACGAAGCAACGTCCGCAGCATGGCACGCGCTTGGTGTGAGGAGGCGTCGAATTGACGGTTGATCACTCGATGGAGGGGCGGCTCATTCGTGGGTTGACGGCCCGGCCCGCCCCCCCGGGCGGGTGGCCGGGCGGGGCGCAGCGCCGTTCCCGGGGTCCGTTCCCCGTCGAAGGTTCCGGGCCGGGCCGGGGCCCGGCCGTCGGGGTCAGCCTTCCTCGCGCCAGCCCTCGTGTTCGGCGGCGAGGGTGTCGAGGGCGTGCAGCAGGGTCGGGGTCCAGCCGTCCTCCGGGGGCTCGACGACGACCAGCCACTGGGCGTCCTCGGCGTCGTCCTCGCCGGCCAGGGCGTCCCGGACGAGGTCGAGCTCGCCGAGGTCGGGGTGGGCGGCGCTGAGCTCCTCGGAGGCATCCTCGGCGGCGTCGCGGTCGGGCAGGACGAGCAGTTGCCGGGCGTGCGGGTCGTTGATGTCCGGCAGGTCGGTGGTGTGGTTCTCGGTCACCGGGCCATTCTCCAGGTCGGGTGGTCCGCCCGGTCGGGCAGGTGGGGCAGGGCGGGCCGGAGAGGCCAGGGCGGGCAGGGGCGGCCGGGTCGGGGGAGGCCGGGGTCGCCCCGGGCGGGAGTGTCGGCGCCCCGTGGGATGCTGGTAGGCGATGGCCAGGAAGAGTGCACCCGACGACCTGCTCGCCCCGCTGACCCTCGCGGTCGGCCAGGAGGAGCTGCTGCTGGACCGCGCGGTCGCCCAGGTGGTGGCGGCGGCGAAGGCGGCGGACCCGGACACCGACGTACGGGATATCCCACCCGGTGGCCTGCAGCCGGGCAGTCTGGCCGAGCTGACCACGCCGTCGCTGTTCGCCGAGCGCAAGGTGATCGTGGTCCGGGCCGCGCAGGACCTCTCCGCCGACTCGGTGAAGGAGGTCAAGGCGTACATCGAGGCGCCGGCCGAAGAAGTGATCATGGTGCTGGCGCACGCGGGCGGGGCCAAGGGCAAGGGTCTGCTGGACGCCGGGCGCAAGGCGGGCGGTCGCGAGGTGGCGTGCGCGAAGCTGACCAAGGCGAGCGAGCGGCTGGCCTTCGTCCGGGGTGAGTTCCGTACGTTGGGCCGCTCGGCCACGCCGGAGGCCTGCCAGGCCCTGCTGGACTCGCTCGGCAGCGACCTGCGCGAGCTGGCGGCCGCGTGCAGCCAGCTGACCTCGGATGTCGAGGGAACGATCGACGAGACGGTGGTGGCCCGCTACTACAGCGGCCGGGCCGAGGCGACGGGCTTCGAGGTGGCCGATCTGGCGGTCACCGGCCGGGCGGCGGAGGCGCTGGAGCGGCTGCGCTGGGCGCTGGCGGTGGGGCAGCCGCCGACCGGCATCACCTACGCGCTGGCTTCCGGCGTGCGCAGCATCGGGCGGCTGGCGACCACCGGGCGGAACATGCGTCCGGCCGACCTGGCCCGCGAGTTGGGCATGCCGCCGTGGAAGGTCGAGCGGGTGCGCCAGCAGATGCGCGGCTGGACGGGCGACGGGGTGGCCACCGCGCTGACCGCGATCGCCCAGGCCGATGCCGCCGTCAAGGGCGGTTCGGACGATCCGGCCTTCGCGCTGGAGCGCGCGGTGGTGGCCGTCGCCCGGGCCGCTCGGGCCGGGTCCCGCCCGGCGTACTGACGGCACGGCCACCGGGGGCGGACCCGGCTACCTGCCGATCCGCCTGCTCACCGCCCCGCCGCCTGCTCACCGCCCCGCCGCCCCGCCGCCTGCTCACCGCCCCGCCGATCCGCCGACCCGCCTGCTCGCCGCCCCGCCGCCTGCTCACCGACCCGCCGACCCGCCTGCTCGCCGCCCCGCCTACTTGCTCATCGAGCGGACGGTCTCCCAGGTGTCGGCCTGCAGGGCCGTCCGGAGTTCCTCCTTGGTCGGCACCTTGCTCTTGCCCTCCGTGTAGCTGCCGTTCCAGGAGATGTAGTACGTCATCCCGCCGTCGCGGACGTCCACTTCGGCGCTGACACTGTGCCACGTCTTGTCCGAGGCCCCCGGGTCGTCCTTGTAGAGGAAGTACGCCTCCTCGCCGAGGCCCGGGATGTCGCTGATCTGGTAGTCCCGCGCCCGGTAGGCCTCCTTGGCGGCCGCGAACTCCGGTGCGGGGTTGACCGCCCTGTGCAGGTCGGCGCGCAGGTAGACGGAGGCGTACTCGCTGGTGGAGGCGGTGTCGCCGATGCGCTTGAGCGACATCGAGCAGGTCATGCTGTCCAGGGCCGGGTGCCGGTCGCTGTGGTGGGTCGGCGAGCTGGTGTCCGAGGAGCTGTAGATCTTGAGGAGGTCGTTCGGCCTCCCGGTGGCGCAGAGATCGTCCGTGACGTGGTAGCTGCCGGTGCTGCGCGCCGAGGCGTCGGTGCTGACCAGGTCGGGCACGACCAGCACGGCGGTCGCCCAGCCGGCCGAGGCGAGCAGCGCGCCGGCGAAGGCCCAGACGGCGTTGCGGCGCAGGTTGCCGCCCGAGCGTGGCGGTGTGCCGCCACCACCCGGCGCGAGCGTGGGCGGCATCCCCGGCGCGGTGGGCAGCCCGGGCGGCGGTCCGAAGCCCTGCGTCGGCGCTCGGAGCCCCGGCGCGCCCGTCCCCGGCGCCTGCTGCGGGAAGCCGTACCCCGCCCCGTTCGGCGCCGCCGGCTGTGGCTGTGATCGTGGTGGCGGTGGCGGCGTCGTCATGAAGTCCCCCTCGGGCCCGGCGCCGAGCTGCTCCCCGCACCCCGGTCGCGCGTGACCGACGATAGCGGCCGGGCCACGGAACGCGACAGGCGCCGCAGTGGGCCTCTGGGGAAGAGGCCGACTACGGCGCCTGTCGTACTGCTTCGTGCACCGCACCCGCGTGGCGAACGCAGGCCGCGTGCGGTGCGAGTCTCGCGCGCCTCAGGGGTCCGGGTAGAGGGCCGGGTCCGTCCCGAGGCGGTGGGGGCCGTGGCCCCCGGGGCGTCAGGCCTGGGCGGCCGCGTTGACGCGCTTGGTGATGGCCGACTTCTTGTTGGCGGCCTGGTTGGCGTGGATGACGCCCTTGCTCACGGCCTTGTCCAGCGCCTTGGAGGCGGCGCGGGCCAGCTCGGTGGCCTTCTCGGTCTCACCGGAGGCAGCGGCCTCGCGGGCCTTGCGCAGGGCGGTCTTCAGCGAGGACTTGACGGCCTTGTTGCGCAGGCGCGCCTTCTCGTTGGTCTTGTTGCGCTTGATCTGGGACTTGATGTTCGCCACGAAGGAGCCTCAGTCTTGTCTAAAAGGATTGAACGGGCTGCACCGCGCGGCCGCCGGGCAGCTGAGAGGGCATGCCGGGGCCAGGTGCAGCAGCCCACGCTACCAGGGGCCCGCCACCCGCCCCAAACCGGCTGCGCGATCGCCTGCCCAACCGCACCGCCTGCGCAAGCCGCACCGCCTGCCCAACCGCACCGCCCGAGCAGCCGCAGCAACCGCAGGAACCGCAGCAACCGCAGGAACGCAGGAACCGCCTGCGCGCTGGCCTACGCGCTGAGCACCGGTTCCCCGTAGTGCTCGACCTCCGGGAACGGCCGGTAGAAGCGGTGCAGTAGGTCCCGCCACTGCTGGTACTCGGCCGAGCCGCGGAACCCCTCGGTGTGGTCCGCGAGCGTCTCCCACTCCACCTGGAGGAGGAACCGCGGGCCGTGCCCCTCGTCGAGGCGGCGCCGTAGTTCCAGGGAGCGGAAGCCGTGCTGGACGGCGATCAGCGGACGGGCCTCGGCGAATGCGGCGAGGAACTCGTCCTCCCGGCCGGGCAGGACGTCGAGCAGGGCGCTTTCCAGGATCATGGCGGCCATCCTGCCGCCTGGCGCGGGGCCGGAGAAGGTTCGGGGCGGACCGAACGGCGGCCCGCGCCGTGGTCGTGGGAAGATGGGAGGAACTATTTCGATCGGACGAGACTGTCCGGTCCCCGGGAAAACCGGTCAGCGATGACCAGGACACCCCCGGCCCCGGACCAACGGAGAATCGGACCAAGGTGCCCGCGACCCCCAGCAATGTGCCAGAGCCCAGCCGTACCGACCCGGCGCTGATCCGCAACTTCTGCATCATCGCCCACATCGACCACGGCAAGTCGACGCTCGCAGACCGGATGCTGCAGATCACGGGCGTCGTCGACCCGCGGCAGATGCGTGCCCAGTACCTCGACCGCATGGACATCGAGCGCGAGCGCGGCATCACCATCAAGTCGCAGGCGGTCCGCCTCCCGTGGGCGCCGAAGACCGGTCCGGATGCCGGGACGACGCACATCCTCAACATGATCGACACGCCCGGCCACGTGGACTTCACGTACGAGGTGTCCCGCTCCCTCGCGGCCTGCGAGGGCACCATCCTGGTGGTCGACGCGGCCCAGGGCATCGAGGCGCAGACCCTCGCCAACCTGTACCTGGCGCTGGAGAACGACCTCACGATCGTCCCGGTGCTGAACAAGATCGACCTGCCGGCCGCCCAGCCGGAGAAGTACGCGGCGGAGATCGCACACATCATCGGCTGCGACCCCTCGGACGTGCTGCAGGTCAGCGCCAAGACCGGCCTCGGCGTCGAGGACCTGCTGGACCACGTCGTCAACACCATCCCGGCCCCGGTCGGCGTCAAGAACGCCCCGGCCCGCGCGATGATCTTCGACTCGGTGTACGACTCCTACCGCGGCGTGGTCACCTACGTGCGTGTCGTGGACGGGCAGCTCACCAAGCGCGAGCGGATCGCGATGATGTCCACCGGCGCCACCCACGAGCTGCTGGAGATCGGCGTCATCTCGCCCGAGCCGAAGGTCGCCGACGGCCTGGGCGTCGGCGAGGTGGGCTACATCATCACCGGGGTGAAGGACGTCCGGCAGTCCAAGGTCGGTGACACCATCACCTCGATGCACAAGGGTGCGACCGAGGCGCTGGGGGGCTACAAGGAGCCCCGCCCGATGGTGTTCTCCGGCCTGTACCCGCTGGACGGCTCGGACTACCCGCTGCTGCGCGACGCCCTGGACAAGCTGCGGCTGAACGACGCTGCGCTGGTGTACGAGCCGGAGACCTCGGTCGCGCTCGGATTCGGCTACCGCTGCGGCTTCCTCGGCCTGCTGCACCTGGAGATCATCCGGGAGCGCCTGGAGCGCGAGTTCAACCTCGACCTGATCTCCACCGCCCCGAACGTGGTCTACCGGGTGATCATGGAGGACGGCACCGAGCACACCGTCACCAACCCGAGCGAGTTCCCGACGGGCAAGCTCGCGGAGGTGTACGAGCCGGTCGTGCGCGGCACCATCCTGGCGCCCAACGAGTTCGTCGGCGCGATCATGGAGCTCTGCCAGGCCCGCCGGGGCAACCTGCAGGGCATGGACTACCTGTCCGAGGACCGGGTCGAGCTGCGCTACACCCTGCCCCTCGCCGAGATCGTCTTCGACTTCTTCGACCAGCTGAAGTCCAAGACCCGCGGCTACGCCTCGCTCGACTACGAGCCCATCGGCGAGCAGTCCGCCCAGCTGGTGAAGGTCGACATCCTGCTGCACGGCGACGCGGTGGACGCCTTCTCCGCGATCGTGCACAAGGACAAGGCCTACGGCTACGGCGTGATGATGGCGGGCAAGCTGCAGAAGCTCATCCCGCGCCAGCAGTTCGAGGTGCCGATCCAGGCGGCCATCGGCTCCCGGGTGATCGCCCGTGAGACGGTCCGCGCGATCCGCAAGGACGTCCTCGCCAAGTGCTACGGCGGTGACATCTCGCGCAAGCGCAAGCTGCTGGAGAAGCAGAAGGAAGGCAAGAAGCGGATGAAGATGGTCGGCCGCGTGGAGGTCCCGCAGGAGGCCTTCATCGCCGCGCTGTCCACCGACGCCGAGACGCCGAAGGAAAAGAAGTAACCACAGGCGTGTGAGAGGGCCCGGGCGAGCAGACCGCCCGGGCCCTTCCTCGTCTCCCGGTCGTCGGTCACGGCCGCGCGGTCGCGAACGCCCCCGGGAACGCGCAGAGCCGGGGCGGTTGGGGCCCGCCCCGGCTCGGCACGCGGTGTGCGACGGTCAGTCCACCTCGGCCACGGCCTCCGCGAACTGCGCCTGGTACAGCCGCGCGTAGGCGCCGTCCGCGGCGATCAGCTCGTCGTGCGAGCCCTGTTCGACGATCGAGCCGTTCTCCATCACCAGGATCACGTCGGCGTCCCGGATGGTGGAGAGCCGGTGCGCGATCACGAAGCTGGTGCGGCCGGTGCGCAGTCGCGCCATGGCCCGCTGGATCAGCACCTCGGTGCGGGTGTCGACGGAGCTGGTCGCCTCGTCCAGGACGAGGATCGACGGCTGGGCGAGGAATGCCCGGGCGATGGTGATCAGCTGCTTCTCGCCTGCGCTGACGCCGGCGCCGTCGTCGTCGATGACGGTGTCGTAGCCGTCCGGCAGGGTGCGCACGAAGCGGTCGACGTGGGCGGCCCTGGCGGCCTCGATGACCTGTTCGCGGGTGGCTCCCTGGGCGCCGTAGGCGATGTTGTCGGCGATGGTGCCGCCGAACAGCCAGGTGTCCTGGAGCACCATGCCGATGCCGGAACGCAGTTCCTCGCGGGACATCGCGGAGACGTCGACCCCGTCGAGGCTGATCCGCCCGGAGCTGACCTCGTAGAACCGCATCAGGAGGTTGACCAGGGTGGTCTTGCCGGCGCCGGTGGGGCCGACGATGGCGACGGTCTGGCCGGGTTCGACCTTGAGCGAGAGGTCCTCGATGAGCGGCTTCTCGGGGTCGTAGCGGAAGGACACGTCCTGGAAGGCGACCCGGCCGTGGATGGTGTCGGGCCGCTCGGACACGGCCGGGTCGGGGGTCTGCTCGGGGGCGTCCAGCAGTTCGAAGACGCGCTCGGCGGAGGCGACCCCGGACTGCACCAGGTTGGCCATGCTGGCGACCTGGGTGAGCGGCTGGCTGAACTGCCGCGAGTACTGGATGAACGCCTGCACGTCGCCGATGGACAGCGCGCCGCTGGCCACCCGCAGGCCGCCGACGACCGCGACCAGCACGTACTGCAGGTTGCCGATCAGCATCATCGCGGGCTGGATGATCCCGGAGATGAACTGCGCCCGGAAGCTGGAGGTGTACAGCGCCTCGTTGTGCTCGCGGAAGGTCTCGGCGGACTCGCGCTGGCGGCCGAACACCTTGACCAGGTTGTGGCCGGTGTACATCTCCTCGATGTGCGCGTTGAGTTGGCCGGTGGACTTCCACTGCTGGACGAACTGGGGCTGCGCCCGCTTGCCGACCTTGGCGGCGACGGCCACCGACAGCGGCACCGAGACCAGGGCGATCACGGCGAGCAGCGGGGAGATCCAGAACATCATCGCCAGCACGCCGACCACGGTGAGCAGCGAGTTGACGACCTGTCCCATGGTCTGCTGCATGGACTGGCTGATGTTGTCGATGTCGTTGGTGACCCGGCTGAGCACCTCGCCGCGCGGCTGCTTGTCGAAGTAACTGAGCGGCAGCCGGGCGAGTTTGGCCTCGACGTCCTGGCGCAGCCGGTAGCCGGCCCGCTGGATCGCCGTGGTGGCCAGCCGGCCCTGGACGATGCCGAACAGGGCGGAGGCGAGGTAGATGACCAGCACCCAGAGCAGGACGGTGCCGATGGCGCCGAAGTCCATGCTCTGGCCGGGGGTGAAGTCCACCGAGGAGAGCAGGTCGGCGACGCCGCCCTCGCCGTGGGCGCGCAGCCCCTCGATGACCTGCGTCTTGGAGGCGCCGGGTTCGAAGCGGGCGCCGACGACGCCGGCGAAGATCAGGTCGGTGGCGTTGCCGAGCACCTTGGGGCCGGTGACGGCGCAGCCGATGCTGAGCACGCCGAGGGCCAGCACGCCGGAGATCAGGCTGCGTTCGGGGCGCAGCAGGGCGAGCAGTCGCTTGCCGGAGCCCTTGAAGTCCATGGACTTCTCGGTGCCCTGGCCGCCCATGAAGCGGCCCGGTCCGGCGGGGCCGCGGCGGGCGGCGGCGGCCTGCGAGTCGCTGGGCAGTTCGGTCTCGGCGTCCGTGGTGTCCGTGGTCTCGGCGTCTGCGGTCTTGGTGTCCGTGTCCGTGGTCCTGGTGTCCGTGGTCCTGGTGTCCGTAGTTCTGGTGTCCGCGGTCTCGGTGTCCGTGTCGGGCTTGCCGGGGGTGGTCACGCCGCCTCCTGCTCGGTGAGCTGGGAGAGCACGATCTCCCGGTACGTCGGGTTGTCGGCCATCAGTTCGCCGTGGGTGCCGGTGCCGACGACCGCGCCCTCGTCGAGGACGATGATCCGGTCGGCGTCGCGGATGGTGGAGACGCGCTGGGCGACGATCAGCACGGTGGCGTCGGCGGTCTCGCGGGCGAGGGCCTTGCGCAGCCTGGCGTCGGTGGCGTAGTCGAGCGCCGAGAAGGAGTCGTCGAACAGGTAGACGTCGGGCTGGCGGACCAGGGCCCGGGCGATGGCCAGGCGCTGGCGCTGGCCGCCGGAGACGTTGCCGCCGCCCTGGGCGATCGGGGCGTCCAGGCCTTCGGCCAGTTCCTGGACGAAGTCCTTGGCCTGGGCGATCTCCAGGGCGTGCCAGAGCTCCTCGTCGGTGGCGTCGGGCCGGCCGTAGCGGAGGTTGCTGGCGACGGTGCCGGAGAACAGGTAGGGCTTCTGCGGGACGAGGCCGACGCTCTCGGCGATCGTCTCGGGGGCGAGTTCGCGCACGTCGACGCCGTCGAGCAGGACCTGGCCGGAGGTGGCGTCGAACAGCCGGGGCACGAGCCCGAGCAGGGTGGACTTGCCGCTGCCGGTGGAGCCGATGACGGCGGTGGTCTCGCCGGGGCGGGCGGTGATGGCGATGCCGCGCAGCACCGAGGCCTCGGCGCCGGGGTAGCGGAAGTCGACGTCGCGCAGTTCCAGGTTGCCGCGGCGCAGCACCTCGGTGATCGGCGCGGCGGGCGGGACGACGCTGGAGGAGGTGCCGAGGACCTCCTCGATGCGCTCGGCGCAGACCTCGGCGCGCGGCACCATCATGAACATGAAGGTGGCCATCATGACGCTCATCAGGATCTGCATCAGGTAGGAGAGGAACGCGGTGAGCGCGCCGATCTGCATGCCGCCGCTGTCGATCCGGTGGGCGCCGAACCAGAGCACGGCGACGCTGGAGACGTTCACGACCAGCATCACGGCCGGGAACATGAACGACATCAGCCGGCCGACCTGGAGGGCGGTGTCGGTGAGCTCCCCGTTGGCCTGGGCGAAGCGGGCCTGCTCGTGGTCGTCCTTGACGAACGCGCGGATGACCCGGATGCCGGTGATCTGCTCGCGCAGGACCCGGTTCACCGTGTCGATCCGGGTCTGCATGCTGCGGAACTTGGGGCGCAGCGCGCGGACCAGGAGGAGCACGACGACGCCGAGCAGCGGGATGACCGCGAGCAGCAGGCCGGACAGCGGCACGTCCTGGTTGAGGGCCATGATGATGCCGCCGACGCACATGATCGGGGCGGCCACCATGAGCGTGAAGCTCATCAGGGCCAGCATCTGGACCTGTTGGACGTCGTTGGTGGTCCGGGTGATCAGCGAAGGGGCGCCGAACTGGCCGACCTCGCGGGCGGAGAAGCTCTGCACCTGGTCGAAGACGGCGGCGCGGACGTCCCGGCCGAAGGCCATGGCCGTCCGGGAGCCGTAGTAGACGGCGCCGATCGAGCAGAGCGCCTGGACCAGGGTGACGCCGATCATCACCCCGCCCACTTGCAGGATGTAGCCGGTGTCGCCCTTGACCACGCCGTCGTCGATGATGTCGGCGTTGAGCGTCGGCAGGTAGAGCGCCGCCAGGGTGGACACCAGTTGGAGCGCCACGAGCAGCGCGATCGGTCGGGAGTACGGGCGCAGGTACGCCCTGAGCAGTCTGATCAGCACTGGCACACTCTTGTCGTCGACGGGTGGATTCGCATCCCAATTCTCGTTCTTCGGTGGACTCGTACAGGCGATTCACAGGCTGTGGATCGTAGGTTTGCCCAGTCCTTTGCCGAACCGTACGGCGGGCCCGGTTGCACGGGTTCACCCGGGGCCCGCGCGGGGGCGTCGGCGGGCACCGGCGGCGCGGCGGTGTGCCGACCGGTCCCGCCCTCTTACGGAATGACCGGTTTCCCCCTAGGCTGCTGATTGCCCCCTTGTTACTCGCCGGTACCGCCTGGGTTGACCGGGGGCCCGGCGACCGCCCCCACGGGCGCCGCGACAATCCCTCAGACGGCCACCCGCCCCCGGAGGTCCTCGTTGAGTTCCGCGCAGTCCCTGATCGACTCCGGTAGTGCCGACTTGGTCGCCGGGCGTCCCGCCTCCGTCGCCCACCTCTTCCTGGAGCGGGTCGCCGCCACCCCGAACGCCGAGGCCTACCGCTACCCCGCCCCGGTCGACGAGCACGCCGCGGACAGCGCCCCCGGCGCCGAGCAGTGGCGCTCGCTCACCTGGGCGCAGACCGCGGCCCGGGTCAAGGCGGTGGCCGCCGGCCTGATGGCGCTCGGCATCCAGCCGGAGGACCGGGTCGCGCTGGCCTCCTCGACCCGGCTCGAATGGATCATCGCCGACCTCGGGAACATGTGCGCGGGTGCCGCCACCACGACCGTCTATCCCAGCACCAACGCCGACGAGACCGCGTTCATCCTCTCCAACTCCGGTTCCAGGGCGCTGTTCGCGGAGAACGCCGCCCAACTCGCCAAGGCCGTCGACCAACTCGGCCACCTGCCCGAGCTGCGGACCGTCATCCTCTTCGACGCCCCCGAGGCCGGCACCGCCGAGGCCGGCACCGCCGAGACTGCCGACTCCGAGGCCGGTGCCCCCGGGGCCGACGGCCTGAACGGCCTCACCGTGCTCACCCTCGTCGAACTGGAGCAGCGCGGCGCCGAGTACCTGGACCAGCACCCGGACGCGGTCGAGAAGGCCGTCGCCGCGCTCGACAAGGAGCAACTGGCCACCCTGATCTACACCTCCGGCACCACCGGCCGCCCCAAGGGCGTGCGCCTGGTGCACGACTGCTGGGCGTACGAGGCCCGGGCCCAGGAGGCCAGCGGACTGCTGCGCTCCGACGACGTCCAGTTCATGTGGCTGCCGCTGTCGCACGTGTTCGGCAAGACGCTGATCTCCGGCCAGATCGCCACCGGCCACGTGATGGCCGTGGACGGCCGGGTCGACCGGATCATCCACAACCTGCCGGTCATCCGGCCGACCGTGATGGCCTCGGCGCCGCGCATCTTCGAGAAGGTCTACAACGGCATCGCCGGCCGGGCCCGGGCTGAGGGCGGTGCCAAGTACAAGATCTTCCGGTGGGCCGCCAAGGTCGCCCGCGAGCACGCCCGGGCCGTCCAGGAGAGCCGGATCGCCACCGGCGCCGGCACCGTTCCGCTGGGCCTCAGGCTCCAGCACGGCCTGGCCGACAAGCTGGTCTACGCCAAGATCCGCGCGGCCTTCGGCGGCCGGCTGCGCGGCGCCGTCTCCGGCAGCGCCGCGCTCGCGCCCGAGATCGGCTACTTCTTCCTCGGCGCCGGCGTGCCGATCCTGGAGGGCTACGGCCTCAGCGAGACGAGCGCCGGCTCCTGCGTCAACCGCGAGGAGGACATCCGGATCGGCACCGTGGGCCGCCCGCTGCCCGGCACCGAGGTCCGGATCGCCGAGGACGGCGAGATCCTGCTGCGCGGCCCCGGCGTCATGCGCGGCTACCACGACCTGCCCGAGAAGACCGCCGAGGTACTGGAGGCCGACGGCTGGTTCCACACCGAGGACATCGGTGAGCTCGGCCCCGACGGCTTCCTGCGGATCACCGACCGCAAGAAGGACCTGTTCAAGACCTCCGGCGGCAAGTACGTCGCGCCCAGCGAGGTCGAGGGCAGGTTCAAGGCGGTCTGCCCGTTCGTCAGCAACATCCTCGTGATCGGCAACGGCCGCAACTTCTGCACCGCGCTGATCGGCCTGGACGAGTCGGTCATCATGCCGTGGGCCGCCGAGCACGGGCTGAAGGGCAAGTCCTACGCCGAGGTGGCCGCCGACCCGCAGGTGCACCAGCTGATCGAGGGCTTCGTCAAGCGACTCAACGCCGACCTCCAGCGCTGGCAGACGATCAAGAAGTTCCACCTGCTGCCGCGCGATCTCGACATCGAGCACGGGGAGCTCACCCCGAGCCTGAAGATCAAGCGCCCGGTGGTCGAGCGGACCTACGCGGACGCTGTCACCGCGATGTACGCGGGCGCCAACGAGGCCTGATCGGCCCCGCTCCCGTACGGCTCACCGGTTCGGGTGAGCCGTACGGGACAATGGGGTCATGCCCTCCGCACTCCCCGACGGCGAACCGGTGCCGTCCGACGGTTCCCTGCCCGCATCCGCCCGCGCCGGTCTCGGGCAGCGGCCGTTCGGTTTCTACCTGCACGTGCCGTACTGCGCCAGCCGCTGCGGCTACTGCGACTTCAACACCTACACCGCCACCGAGCTGCGCTCCTCCGGGGCCGTCGCCTCCCAGGAGACCTACGCGGACAACGTGGTCGCCGAGATCCGGCTGGCCCGCCGGGTCCTCGGCCCGGTCGACCTGCCGGTGCAGACCGTCTTCCTCGGCGGCGGCACCCCCACCCTGCTGCCCGCCCGTGACCTGGTGAAGATGCTCGCCGCGCTGCGCGAGGAGTTCGGGCTCGCCGAGGGCGCCGAGGTCACCACCGAGGCCAACCCGGAGTCCGTCGACCCGGCCTACCTGGCCGAACTGCGCGAGGGCGGCTACAACCGGGTCTCCTTCGGCATGCAGAGCGCCCGCCCGCACGTCCTGAAGCTGCTCGACCGCCACCACACCCCGGGCCGCCCCGAGGCCTGCGTCGCCGAGGCCCGTGCCGCCGGCTTCGACCACGTCAACCTGGACCTCATCTACGGCACCCCCGGCGAGTCCGACGGCGACTGGCGCGCCTCCCTGGACGCCGCCATCGGCGCCGGGCCCGACCACGTCTCCGCGTACTCCCTGATCGTCGAGGACGGCACCAAGCTCGCCGCCCGGGTCAAGCGCGGCGAACTGCCGATGATCGACGACGACGTGCACGCCGACCGCTACCTCATCGCCGAACAGGCCCTCAGCGCCGCCGGCTACACCTGGTACGAGGTCTCCAACTGGGCCACCACCCCGGAGGGCCGCTGCCGCCACAACGAGCTGTACTGGACCGGCGCCGACTGGTGGGGCGCAGGCCCCGGCGCGCACAGCCACGTCGGCGGCGTCCGCTGGTGGAACGCCAAGCACCCCGCCGCCTACGCCCAGGCCCTCGCCGAGGGCCGCACCCCCGCCCAGGGCCGCGAGGTCCTCGCCGAGGAGGACCGCCGGGTCGAGCGCATCCTGCTCGAACTGCGCCTCGCCGAGGGCATCCCGCTCACCCTCCTCACCGACACCGGCCGCCACGCCGCCGCCCGCCACCTCGCCGACGGCCTCCTCGCCGCCGAGCCGTACGCCCAGGGCCGCGCCGTCCTCACCCTCCAGGGCCGGCTGCTCGCCGACGCGGTCGTACGTGACCTGGTGGACTGACATTCGTTAACGTGGGTGTCAGCCGTCGGAGGGAGCGTGCGATGACCGCCATCGATGATCGGATGACCGGGATCTTCGAGAACCTGGAGGTGCCGGAGGGCATCAAGGCCGAACTCATCAGGGGGGAAATCGTGATGATGGCGGGGCCTGACATGGTCCACAATCTCATCGTCCTGGCGATTCAGCACCAGCTTCCGTACGGTCGGTGGCGTCCACTCACGACCCAGGACCTGGGGATCCCCGGCCAGGCGAGCGAACCCCAGCCAGACCTGGTCGTCTTCGAACGCGGGGCGGTCCAGGAGCACGGACGACTGCTGCCGTCGCCCGCCGTCACCCTGGTGGTCGAGGTGGTGTCGAAGACCAGTGTCGATCGTGATTACCGGACCAAGCGGGAGCTCTACGCCGAGGGCTCCGTCCCCGCGTACCTGATCGTGGACCCGATCAAGGGGGTCTGCGTGCTGCTGACCGAGTTGGGTAGGGATCCCGGGTCCGGCCTCCCGAGGTACATGTCCGAGCGGACCAGCAAGTTCGGCGAGCCCGTCCCCGTCAGCCTGCTTGAGATCGATCTGGACACCACGGACTTTCAGCAGTACGTCTGATCGGCCTCACTCCGGAACCGTCACGAAGTCGATCAACTCCTCGACCTTGCCCAGCAGTTCCGGCTCCAGGTCCTTGTAGCTGTCCACCGTGGAGAGGATCCGCTTCCAGGCGGCGGGGGTGTTCACCGGCCAGCCGAGGCGGCGGCAGACGCCCTCCTTCCACTCCTCGCCGCGCGGGACGGCGGGCCAGCCGGGGATGCCGACGGAGGCGGGCTTCACGGCCTGCCAGATGTCGATGTAGGGGTGGCCGACGACCAGGACGGCGTCGCCGGTGACCTGGGCGGCGATGCGGTGCTCCTTGGTGCCGGGGAGCAGGTGGTCGACCAGGACGCCGAGGCGCCGCCCCGGGCCGGGGGCGAAGTCGGCGACGATCGCGGGCAGGTCGTCCACGCCCTCCAGGTACTCGACGACCACGCCCTCGATCCGCAGGTCGTCGCCCCAGACCCGCTCGACCAGTTCGGCGTCGTGCCGGCCCTCGACGTAGATCCGCGACTCGCGGGCGACCCGGGCCCGGGCGCCGGGGACGGCGACCGAGCCGGAGGCGGTGCGGCCCGGCGCGCGGGCGGGCGCGGGACCGGCCGGGCGCACCAGGGTGACCGTCCGGCCCTCCAGCAGGAAGCCGCGCGGCACCAGCGGGAACACCCGGTGCTTGCCGAAGCGGTCCTCCAGGGTGACGGTGAAGCCCTCGGCCGTCTTCTCGCAGCGCACCACCGCGCCGCAGAAGCCGGTGGCGGCCTCCTCCACCACCAGGTCCCGTTCGGCGCTCACCTCCGGGGCGGGCGACTGCTTCTTCCACGGCGGGGTCAGGTCGGGTCCGTACTGGCGGCTGTGCATGAAAGCGACTATACGGACGGACCGTCAGAGGCCCGGCGCGCCCCAGACCGGGAACCAGCGGGTGAGGTCCTTCTCCAGCCGCAGGTCGTTCCCCAGCATCGCGTTGACCTGGAGCTCCAGCGGGCTGTTGCGCCGCTCCCCGCCGCCGGGCATCGGAGCGAAGGGGTAGAAGGTGCCGCGTTTGTAGAGGTAGACCAGGGCCAGCGGCTGCCCCTCCGGGTTGCGGAAGCCGACCAGCGAGCAGAGCAGCTGCGGCCCGAAGCCGTTCGCCTCCAGCTCGCTGTTGACCGCGTGCAGGTCGTTGACCAGCTCCGGCAGCTCCTCGGGGGTGTGCCGGGCGAGCAGCCAGGAGTAGCCGTAGCCGTCCTTGGAGGCCTCCACCGGGACGCCGCCGCGTTCGGTGTCGGCGTCGAGCAGCGCCCGCACCTGCTGTTCGACCTGGACGAAGGCCGCGCCCTCGACGGCGGCGAAGCAGACCGAGCCGAGCCCGGTGGGGGTGAACCCGGCCGCGGCCTCCAGGGTGAGGGCGGCGGACGGGACGCCGAACAACTGGTCGAGGTCGGGCTTGACGGGCTTGGTGCGCCCGAACAGGGTGTCCAGGATTCCCACGGCGATCCTTTCGGAGGAGGGAGTCGGGAGGGAGTCGGGAGGGCTGGAGGAGGGCTGGGGGGAGGGCCGTAGGAGGGCGGCAGCGGGCGGGGCGTCAGCGGCCGAGCTGCTCGGAGATCTTCGCCAGCTGCTCCAGCCGCTTCTCCAGCGTCGGGTGGGTGGAGAACAGCTGCGAGGCGGTCTCCCGGGCGCTCAGCGCGGGGGCGAAGTAGAAGGCGTTGTAGGGCTGCGCCTGGCGCAGGTCCTTGCTGGGGATGGCGGCGATCTGGCCGGTGACCTTGGTGAGCGCGGAGGCGAGGGCGCTGGGCCGGCCGGTGAGCTGGGCGGCGGCGCGGTCGGCGGCGAGTTCCCGGTAGCGGGAGAGGAGCCGGGTGAGCAGGAAGCTGATGGCGTAGACGACCATCGACACCAGCGGGATGATCAGGGCGGCGATCGCCGCGTTCTGGTCGTTGCTGTTGCGGTTGCCGCCCATGAATCCGCCGTACACGGCGATCCGGGTCATGGCCCCGGCGAGGACGCCGAGGAAGCCGGCGATGGTCATCACCGCGACGTCCCGGTGGGCGACGTGGGACAGCTCGTGGGCGAGGACGCCCTCCAGTTCCTCGGGTTCCAGCCGGCGCAGCAGGCCGGTGGTGACGCACACCACGGCGTTCTGCGGGTTGCGGCCGGTGGCGAAGGCGTTCGGCATGTCGTTGTCGGCGACCGCCACCCGGGGTTTGGGCATGTCGGCCAGCGCGCAGAGCCGGTCGATGGTGCCGTGCAGTTGCGGGTACTGCTCAGGGGTCACCTGGTGGGCGCCCATCGCCCGTTCGGTGATCTTGTCGCTGAACCAGAACTGGGCCACGAACAGCCCGCCGGAGATCAGGACGATCAGTGGCCAGGCGCCGCGCAGCAGCACGATCAGCAGACCGGTGAAACCGACGTACAGCAGCCCGATCACGAACATCGTCACGACCATGCGGCCGGTCAGACCGCGGTCGGGCGCGAAACGGGTGTGCTGGCCCGAGCTCGACATTGCTTGCTCCTCCATTCGCCGTCGTCTTCGATGCTGCCACCCGGACGGCCCCACGGCACCACCCCCGCGCCGGGAACTGCGGGCAGGATCACTCCGGCCGGGCCGTTCCTGCCGTTGGGCCCGGGCCTTACACTGGCAGGTACGGTTTTGGCACTCGCACGTTCAGAGTGCCAAAGCGGGTGCCGGAGCCGGGGTCGTCCCGGAGCGGGCAGCAGCATGCGTGACACGAACGGACAACGTGCGAAGACGGAGGTGTGTGCCCCATGGCCGGTGAGGTTCGCCAGCTGGACGACCGCAAGCTCGCCGTGCTCCGCGCGATCGTCCAGGACTACGTGGGCACCGAGGAGCCGGTCGGTTCCAAGGCCCTGGTGGAGCGGCACAACCTCGGAGTCTCCCCGGCGACCGTCCGCAACGACATGGCGGCGCTGGAGGAGGAGGGCTACATCCACCAGCCGCACACCAGCGCCGGGCGCATCCCCACCGACAAGGGGTACCGCCTGTTCGTCGACAAGCTCGCCGAGGTCAAGCCGATGAGCGCCCCCGAGCGCCGGGCGATCCGGCACTTCCTGGACGGCGCCGTCGACCTGGACGACGTGGTCATGCGGACGGTGCGGCTGCTCGCCCAGCTCACCCGGCAGGTCGCGGTGGTGCAGTACCCCTCGCTGTCGCGGTCCACGGTCCGGCACATCGAGCTGGTGGCGCTGGCCCCGACCAAGGTGATGCTGGTCCTGATCACCAACACCGGCCGGGTCGAGCAGCGGATGGTGGACTGCCCGGGCCCGGTCGGCGAGACGGTCCTGGCGGACCTGCGGGCCCGGATCAACGTGCGGGCCGTCGGCCAGCGGCTGCCGGACGTGCCGGGGTTCCTGGAGGAGCTCCCGGCGGGTTTCGAGCAGCCGGACCGCCCGACCGTCAGCACGGTCCTGGCGACGCTGTTCGAAGCGCTCGCCGAACAGAACGAGGAGCGGATCATGCTGGCCGGCACGGCCAATCTGACCCGCTTCGGGCACGACTTCCCCCTGACCATCCAGCCGGTGCTGGAAGCCCTGGAGGAGCAGGTCGTCCTGCTCCGCCTCCTGGGTGAGACGGCGGACGCCGCGATGACGGTCCGGATCGGGCGGGAGATCGCCTACGAGGGGCTGAATTCCACCTCGGTGGTGTCGGTCGGTTACGGTTCGGGCGACGAGAGCGTGGCCAAACTGGGTGTGATCGGTCCGACCCGGATGGACTATCCGGGCACAATGGGGGCGGTGCGTGCGGTGGCGCGGTACGTGGGTCAGATCCTGGCCGAGTCGTAGCACAGGCCGCCGTCGGACCTCCGGCGGCGGTGTCCAGTCGCAGCACTACTACAGGCGGAACAAGCGGAGCATTTGGTGGCCACGGACTACTACGCGGTACTCGGCGTCCGACGGGATGCGGGGCAGGACGAGATCAAGAAGGCCTTCCGGCGCCTGGCACGCGAACTGCACCCGGACGTCAATCCGGACCCGAAGACGCAGGAGCGCTTCAAGGAGATCAACGCCGCCTACGAGGTGCTCTCCGACCCACAGAAGCGCCAGGTCTACGACCTCGGCGGCGACCCGCTCTCGCCGGGTGGCGGGGGCGCGGGCGGCTTCGGCGCGGGCGCGGCGGGCTTCGGCTTCTCCGACATCATGGACGCCTTCTTCGGCGCCGCGGCCGGCCAGCGCGGCCCGCGCTCGCGCACCCGCCGCGGCCAGGACGCCATGATCCGGCTGGAGATCACCCTGGAGGAGGCCGCCTTCGGCACCACCAAGGAACTCCAGGTCGACACCGCCGTCACCTGCACCACGTGCAGCGGCGAGGGCGCGGCCCCTGGCACCTCCGCGCAGACCTGCGACATGTGTCGCGGCAAGGGCGAGGTCTCCCAGGTCACCCGGTCGTTCCTGGGCCAGGTCATGACCTCCCGCCCCTGCCCGCAGTGCCAGGGCTTCGGCACCGTCGTGCCGACCCCGTGCCCGGAGTGCGCCGGCGACGGTCGGGTCCGCGCCCGGCGCACCCTGACCGTCAAGATCCCGGCCGGTGTCGACAACGGCACCCGGATCCAGCTGGCCGGCGAGGGCGAGGTCGGCCCCGGCGGCGGCCCGGCCGGCGACCTGTACGTCGAGATCGCCGAGACCACCCACACCGTCTTCCAGCGGCGCGGGGACGACCTGCACTGCACCGTCACCATCCCGATGACGGCGGCGTCCCTGGGCACCCAGGTGCCGCTGCAGACCCTGGACGGGCTGGAGGAGGTCGACATCCGGCCCGGCACCCAGTCCGGGCAGTCGATCCCGCTGCACGGCCGCGGCATCACGCACCTGCGCGGGGGCGGCCGGGGCGACCTGATAGTGCATGTCGAGGTGCAGACGCCCAGCAAGCTCGACGCCGAGCAGGAGGACCTGCTGCGCCGGCTCGCGGTGCTGCGCGGTGAGGAGCGGCCGTCCGGCCAGTTCGCGCCGGGCCAGCAGGGCCTGTTCTCGCGCCTCAAGGACGCGTTCAACGGCCGATAGGCCCCCAGGGCGGGTCTGACAATTCGCGTCGGATCAGCGCGCGGCGTCGCGTGCCCGGCGGGAATTGTCAGACCCGCCCTAGGCCTGTCCGGGCCGTCCGCGCGGGGGTGCCGGGGTCCTGCCCCGGCACCCCTTTCGCGTTCCCGATCCGCTCCCACCCCCGGAGGTTCCCCGCATGACCGCCCCCGTCTTCGTCGTCGAGACCGAGCGGATCGCCGCTGCCACGCCCGGCTCCGTGGTGCGCCTCGACGGGCCGGAGGGGCGGCACGCGGCCGCGGTGAAGCGGCTGGCGGCGGGCGAGGCGGTGACCCTCGCCGACGGGCTGGGCCTCGGGGTGGACGGGACGGTCGCCGCGGTGCTCGGCAAGGACGCGATCGACGTCACGGTGGCCGCCGTCCGCCGGGAGCCCGAGCCGGTACCGCGGATCGTCGTCGTCCAGGCGCTGCCCAAGGGTGACCGCGGCGAGCTCGCGGTGGAGACCATGACCGAGGTCGGCGTGGACGTGATCGTCCCGTGGGCCGCCTCGCGCTGCATCACGCAGTGGAAGGGCGACCGGGGCGCCAAGGCGCTCGCCAAGTGGCGGGCCACCGCCCGGGAGGCGGGCAAGCAGTCCCGTCGGCTGCGCTTCCCCGAGGTGCGCGAGCCGGCGACCACCCGGCAGCTGGCGCCGCTCCTGGCCGGGGCCGCGTTCGCCGCCGTGCTGCACGAGGAGGGCGCCGAGCCGCTGGCGCTGGCCGCGCTGCCCGGGGCCGGGGACGTGGTGCTGGTGGTCGGCCCGGAGGGCGGGGTCTCCCCGGAGGAGCTGGCCGCCTTCGCCGAGGCGGGCGCCGGACCGTACCGGCTGGGCCCCTCGGTGCTGCGCACCTCCACCGCCGGGGTGGCCGCCGGCGCCCTGCTGCTGGGGCGCACCGGCCGCTGGTCGTAGGGCACTTCCCGTGGATCGGGCCGCGCCCGCCGGTGGGGCCGGAGTCTGCGGAAACCGGCGCGCGTCGTGCGCGTACGTGCCTACGCTGACCGCGTGACGGAACCCCTGAGCACCTCTGCGGGCGCCTACCTGCGCCATCCCCATCTGCACGGTGACCTGGTCACCTTCGTCGCCGAGGACGACGTCTGGCTGGCCCCGCTGGACGGCGGCCGGGCCTGGCGGCTGACGGCCGATCACCTGCCGGTCCACCACCCCCGGTTCGCCCCCGACGGGCGGCACATCGCCTTCACCTCCACCCGGGACGGCGCGCCCGAGGTGCACGTGGTGCCGGTGGACGGCGGCCCGTCCCGGCGGCTCACCCACTGGGGCAGCGACCAGACCGAGGTGCGGGGCTGGACGGCCGACGGGCGCCCGATCGCCCTCACCACCGCCGGCGAGGCGACCCTGCGCCGCAGCTGGGCGCACGCCGTGCCGCTGGACGGCGGCGAGTCGGTGCGGCTGCCGTACGGGCCGATCGGCGGGCTCGCCTTCGAGCCGGGCGGCGACCGCGTGCTGCTGGGCACCGTCAACAACCGCGAACCGGCCTGGTGGAAGCGCTACCGGGGCGGCCGGGCGGGCAAGTTGTGGATCGGCCGGGACGAATTCGTCCGCGTCCACGAGGAGTTGGACGGCCAGCTCGACTCTCCGCTGTGGGTGGCCGGCCCCCTCCTGCCAGGAGGCAGGATCGCCTTCCTCTCCGACCACGAGGGCGTCGGCGAGCTGTACTCCAGCCGCCCGGACGGCTCCGACCTGCGCCGCCACACCACGGACCCGGACGGCTTCTACGCCCGCAACGCCACCACCGACGGCACCCGGGTGGTCTTCCACCGGGCCGGCGACATCTGGCTGCTGGAGGACCTGGCGGGAGCCGCGCCCCGCCGCCTCGACATCCGGCTGGCCGGCCCGCGCAGCGGCCGCCGCCCCCGCCCGGTGCACGCCGCGCACTGGCTGGAGTCCGCCGCCCCCGACCGCACCGGCCGGGCCGGCGCCGTGGTGGTGCGCGGCGACGTGCACTGGCTGACCCACCGGGAGGGCCCGGCCCGGGTGCTGGACGAGACGCCGGGGGTGCGCGGGCGGCTGGCCCGGGTGGTGCCGGGCGAGGACGGCGCCCAGGGCGTGCTGTGGGTGTCCGACGCCGAGGGCGAGGACGCCCTGGAGTTCGCCCCCGACGTCCAGGGCGCCGAGCGTCGCCGGCTGGCCGCCGGGCGGATCGGCCGGGTCAACTCCCTGGCGGTGTCCCCGGACGGCGCGCAGGCCGCGCTCGGCGTGCACGACGGCCGGGTCCTGCTGGTCGCGCTCGCCGACGGCACCGTGCACGAGCTGGACCGCAGCACCGACGGCGAGGTCAGCGGGCTGGCCTTCAGCCCGGACTCGGCCTGGCTGGCCTGGTCGCGGCCGGCGCACCGGCTGGGCCCGTACTCGCTGCGCCAGATCGTGCTGGCCGACCTGGCCACCCGGACGGTCGGGGAGGTCACCCAGCAGCGCTTCATCGACACCTCGCCGGCCTTCACCGCGGACGGCCGCTACCTGGCGTTCCTGTCGGTGCGCAACTTCGACCCGGTCTACGACTCGCACGTCTTCGACCTGTCGTTCCCCAACGGCTGCCGCCCGTACCTGATCACGCTGGCCGCCGACACGCCGTCCCCGTTCGGACCGCAGCGGGCCGGGCGCCCGCTCGGCGCGGAGGAGGACGAGCCGCGCGGCAGGAAGGCGGACGGCGAGGAGGCCGCCGCCGTACCGGTGACCAGGGTCGACCTGGACGGCATCGCGGACCGGATCGTCCCGTTCCCGGTCGAGGGCGGCCGGTTCGACGTGCTCAAGGCCGCCAAGGACGGCCTGCTGTGGACCCGCGCCCCGCTGCTCGGCGAACTCGGCGACGGGGCGGCCTCGCCGGAGGACGAGCGGCCCCGGCCGGTGCTGGAGCGCTTCGACCTGAGGAAGCGCCGCGTCGAGCAACTGGTGCACGGCGTGGACGGCTTCGCGGTCAGCGGGGACGGCACCCGGGTGGCCGTGCTGGACGGGGGCGAGCTGCGGATCGTCCCGGCCGAGCACAAGGCGGGCGGCGAGGACGACGAGGTGAGCGTCGACCTGGCCCGGCTGCGGGTCACCGTCGACCCGGCCGCCGAGTGGCGGCAGATGTACGCCGAGAACGGCCGCCTGATGCGGGACAACTACTGGCGCCCCGACCTCGGCGGCGTCGACTGGGCTGGCGTGCTGGACCGCTACCGGCCGCTCGTGGAGCGGCTCGGCTCGCACGACGACCTGGTCGACCTGCTCTGGGAGGTGCACGGCGAACTCGGCACCTCGCACGCCTACGTCATCCCGTACGGCCGGTACACCGAGCCCGCCCGGCGCCAGGGCCTGCTCGGCGCGGACCTCGCCAAGGACGGCGACCGGTGGCGGATCGCCCGCATCCTGCCCGGCGAGTCCTCCGACCCCCGGGCCCGCTCACCGCTGGCCGCGCCCGGCGCCGCGATCCGCCCGGGCGACGCCGTCCTCGCCGTCAACGGCCGCCCGGTGGACCCGGTCACCGGCCCGGCCCCGCTGCTGGCCGGCACCGCCGGGCAGCCGGTCGAGCTGACCGTGGCCGGCAAGGACGGCACCGACCGGCGCCACCCGGTGGTCGTCCCGATCGCCGACGAGGAGCCGCTGCGCTACCACGACTGGGTGGCCGGGCGGCGGGCCGCGGTGCGCGAGCTGTCCGGTGGCCGGCTCGGCTACCTGCACATCCCCGACATGCAGTCGGCCGGCTGGGCGCAGATCCACCGAGACCTGGCCGTGGAGATGGCCCGGGACGGCGTGATCGTCGACGTCCGGGAGAACCGCGGCGGCCACACCTCGCAGCTGGTGATCGAGAAGCTCGCCCGCCGGATCGTCGGCTGGAACGCCATCCGGGACACCGACCACCCGGTGCCCTACCCCCTCGACGCCCCGCGCGGGCCGGTCGTCGCGCTCGCCAACGAGTTCTCCGGCTCGGACGGCGACATCGTCAACGCCGTCATCCAGACGCTCGGCATCGGCCCGGTGGTCGGCACCCGCACCTGGGGCGGGGTGATCGGCTTCGACAGCCGCTACCACCTGGTCGACGGCACCCTGGTCACCCAGCCCAAGTACGCGTACTGGCTGGAGAACCACGGCTGGGGCGTGGAGAACCACGGCGTCGACCCGGACGTCGAGGTGCCGATGGCCCCGCACCAGTGGGCCGCCGGCGAGGACCCGCAGCTGGCCGAGGGCGTCCGGATCGCCCTCGCCGCGCTCGCCGCGGCCCCGCCCCGGACGGCCCCGCCGATGCCCTGGGCGTAGGGCGCGTCCCCGCCGCCCCGGCGGGCGGGAGCGCAGCCGAACGGGAGGTCGGCCGGGCCGACTTCCCGCTAGGCTGCGCCCGTACGGCCCCAGACCAGACACGAACCGAGGAGAAGCCGATGGCCGGCGAGCCGCAGCCCGACTGCCTGTTCTGCAAGATCGTGGCGGGCGAGATCCCGGCGACCGTGGTGCGCAAGACCGAGCGCGTCCTCGCCTTCCGCGACATCGCCCCCAAGGCGCCGCTGCACGTCCTGGTCATCCCCCACGTGCACTACCCGAACGCCGCCGCGCTGGCCGCCGCCGAGCCGGAGCTCGCCGGTGAACTCCTCGCCGAGGCGGGCGCGGTGGCCAAGGACGAGGGCGTCGAGGACTACCGGCTGATCTTCAACACCGGGGCCGGCGCCGGCCAGACGATCTTCCACGCCCACGTCCACGTGCTCGGCGGCAAGCCGATGACCGAGAGCATGGTCTGACCTACGTGTCACAGCGCGAACTCGTCGTCCTCGGCACCGCCAGCCAGGTGCCCACCCGGCACCGCAACCACAACGGCTACCTGCTCCGCTGGGACGGCGAGGGCCTGCTGTTCGACCCCGGCGAGGGCACCCAGCGGCAGATGCTGCTGGCCGGCGTCTCGGCCACCCAGATCACCCGGATCGCCGTGACGCACTTCCACGGCGACCACTGCCTGGGCCTCGCCGGGGTGATCCAGCGGATCAACCTGGACCGCGTCCCGCACCCGGTGGACGTCTACTTCCCGGCCTCCGGGGAGGTCTACTTCGAACGGCTGCGGCACGCCACCGCCTACCACGAGACGGCCGTCCTGCGGCCCCGGCCGATCGACGAGCCGGGCCCGCTGCCCGCGCCCGGCGCCCGCTTCGCGCTGGACGCCGTGCGGCTGTCCCACCCCGTGGAGTCCTTCGGCTACCGGCTGTCCGAGCCGGACGGCCGCCGCCTGGTGCCCGAACGCCTCGCCGCGCTGGGCGTCTTCGGCCCCGCGGTCGGCCGGCTCCAGCACGAGGGGGTGATCGAGGCGGACGGCCGGCGGGTCACCCTGGAGGAGGTCAGCGAGCCCCGGCCGGGCCAGCGCTTCGCCTTCGTGATGGACACCCGGCTCTGCGACGGCGTGCACGAACTCGCCGAGGGCGTCGACCTGTTGGTCGTCGAGTCGACCTTCGCCGACGCCGACGCCCGGCTCGCCGAGGAGCACGGCCACCTCACCGCCGGGCAGGCCGCCAAGGCCGCCGCCGAGGCCGGGGTGCGCACCCTGGTGCTGACCCACTTCTCCCAGCGCTACCCGGACCTCGGCCAGCACCTGGCCGACGCCCGCCAGCACTTCGACGGCGAGCTGGTGCTCGCCACCGACCTCGCCCGGGTGCCCGTGCCCGTCCGGCGCCAGCCGTGAGCCCGGCACACCGCCCGTGAAAAGCGCTCGCGCCCGCCCCCGATCTGCCGCAGCATCGTCGGGTGCGGCCCCGCCGCCCGCCGCGGCGGCCACGTGCGCGGCGTACCCTGGTGCCCCGGAGAGACCGATCGGCACACGACACCACGGATGGGATGAGGCAGGCCCAGCGCCGACCTATGAGTGACACATCGCAGACCCGTACGAACGGACAGTCGCGCCCCGAACCGGCCGGCGACGGTCGCGTCAGCGCCCGGATCGTCATCCCCGAGAAGCACCCGATGGTCACCCTGCTCGGCACGGCGGACTCGCTGCTGCGCGTGATCGAGCAGGGCTTCCCCGCCGCCGACATCCACGTCCGCGGCAACGAGGTGACCGCCACCGGAGCGCGCGCCGAGGTCGCCCTCGTGCAGCGGCTCTTCACCGAGATGATGCTGGTGCTGCGCACCGGCCAGCCCTTGACGGAGGATTCCGTGGAGCGCTCCATCGCCATGCTCCGCGGTGCCGCGGAGGACCCGGACAGCCCGGCGCCGTCCCAGGTGTTCACCGCGAACATCCTGTCCAACCGGGGCCGCACGATCCGCCCCAAGACCCTCAACCAGCAGCGCTACGTCGACGCGATCGACAAGCACACGATCGTCTTCGGCCTCGGCCCGGCCGGCACCGGCAAGACCTACCTCGCGATGGCCAAGGCCGTCCAGGCCCTCCAGGCCAAGGAGGTCAACCGGATCATCCTGACCCGCCCGGCCGTCGAGGCGGGGGAGCGGCTGGGCTTCCTGCCCGGCACCCTCTACGAGAAGATCGACCCGTACCTGCGCCCGCTGTACGACGCGCTGCACGACATGATGGACCCCGACTCCATCCCGCGCCTGATGGCGGCCGGCACCATCGAGGTCGCGCCGCTGGCGTACATGCGCGGCCGCACCCTCAACGACGCCTTCATCATCCTGGACGAGGCCCAGAACACCTCGCCCGAGCAGATGAAGATGTTCCTCACCCGCCTCGGTTTCAACTCCCGGGTGGTGGTCACCGGCGACACCAGCCAGATCGACCTCCCGGGCGGCACCCGCAGCGGCCTCAAGGTCGTCCAGGACATCCTGGCCGACGTGCCCGACATCCACTTCTCCGTCCTCACCAGCACCGACGTGGTCCGCCACAAGCTGGTCGGCCGGATCGTGGACGCCTACGAACGCTGGGACGCCAAGCAGGAGGCCGAGGAGAACTCCTCGCCCGCCCGCAAGCCGGCCCAGCGGCGCGGCTCCCGCGCACCCCGACAATCCCATCGCACCGAAAGCTGAGTACGTAGCCCGTCATGTCGATCGACATCGCCAACGAGTCCGGTTGGGACGCCGATGAGGAAGCCATCCTCGACGTCGCCCGCTTCGCCCTGGACAAGATGCGGATCCACCCGCAGTCCGAACTGTCCGTGATCCTGGTGGACGGAGCGGCGATGGAGGAGCTGCACATCCAGTGGATGGACCTCCCCGGACCCACCGACGTGATGTCCTTCCCGATGGACGAGCTGCGCCCCGGCAAGGAGGGCGAGGAGCTGCCGCAGGGCCTGCTCGGCGACATCGTGCTCTGCCCGGAGGTCGCCGAGCAGCAGGGCAAGGCGGCCCCCTCCCAGCACTCGATGGACGAGGAGCTCCAACTGCTCACCGTCCACGGGGTGCTGCACGTCCTCGGGTACGACCACGAGGAGCCCGAGGAGGAGGAGGAGATGTTCGCCCTCCAGAAGCGCATCCTGGACGACTGGCGGGCGGGCCGGGGCCTCGGTGGTCTCTCCCCGGCCCCCACCACCCACTGAGCGCGGAGCCCGAACCCCTGTGAGTGGTGAGAGTACGAGCTTCATCCTCGGTGCCGTGCTGCTCGTCGTCCTCGGCTGGCTGGCCGCGTGCGCCGAGGCGGGCATCTCCCGGGTCTCCCGGTTCCGGGCGGAGGAGGCGGTGCGGGCCGGGCGCCGCGGCTCGGCGCGGCTGCTGACCGTCGCCTCCGACCCGATCCGCTACCTCAACCTGGCGACCCTGATCCGGGTGGCCAGCGAGATGGCGGCGGCCGTCCTGGTCACCGTGGTGTGCGTGCGCAACGTGGAGCCGATCTGGCAGGCCGTGCTGCTGGCGTTCGGCGTGATGGTGCTGGTGTCCTTCGTCGCGGTGGGGGTCTCGCCGCGCACGATCGGGCGCCAGCACCCGCTCACCACCGCGACCGCCGCCTCCTTCGTGCTGCTGCCGCTGGCCGCGGTGCTCGGCCCGATCCCGCGGCTGCTGATCCTGCTCGGCAACGCGCTGACCCCGGGCAAGGGCTACCGGGAGGGGCCGTTCGCCTCCGAGGCCGAACTGCGGGCGCTGGTCGACCTCGCCGAGAAGGACGACCTGATCGAGGACGAGGAGCGCCGGATGGTGCACTCCGTCTTCGAGCTGGGCGACACCATCGTCCGCGAGGTGATGGTGCCGCGCACCGACCTGGTGATGATCGAGCGGCACAAGACCGTCCGGCAGGCGCTCACCCTGGCGCTGCGCTCGGGCTTCTCGCGGATCCCGGTGGTCGGGGACAGCGAGGACGACGTGGTCGGCATCGTCTACCTGAAGGACCTGGTCCGGCGCACCCACATCAACCGGGAGGCGGAGTCCGAGGAGGTCGGCGCGGTGATGCGCCCGGCCGTCTTCGTGCCGGACTCCAAGCCGGCCGGCGACCTGCTGCGGGAGATGCAGCAGCGCCGCTCGCACGTGGCGATCGTGATCGACGAGTACGGCGGCACGGCCGGCCTGGTCACCATCGAGGACGTCCTGGAGGAGATCGTCGGCGAGATCACCGACGAGTACGACCGGGAGATCGCGCCGGTGGAGGACCTCGGCGACGGCTCGTACCGGATCACCGCCCGGCTGCTGGTGGAGGACCTGGGCGAGCTGTTCGGCATCGAGCTGGAGGACGAGGACGTCGAGACCGTCGGCGGCCTGCTGGCCAAGCACCTCGGCCGGGTGCCGATCCCCGGCTCGGCCTGCGAGATCCCGCTGCCCGAGCCGGCCGGCACCGGGCTGACCGGCATCCTGCTGACCGCCGAGTCCTCGGCGGGGCGCCGCAACCGGATCGGCTCGATGGTCGCGACCCCGGTCCGCAAGGCCGCGGAGACCGGGGCGGAGCCCGGCGAGTAGCGGTCGCGCCCCGGCGGAGCGACCATGGACAGCATGACGCATCAACTTCGCGCGGAGTACGGCCCGCAGGGTGCGACCGGCGGGGTCAAGGTCTGGCACGTGGTCCGCGACGCCGACCCCGCGGTGGCGCTCTGCGGCCGCAGCATGGCCGACGACGCCGAGACGCGGCCCGAGCAGGAGTGGGGCACCGGGCTGCGCTGCTGCCAGCAGTGCGGTTCGCTCTACATGCACGAGGTGCCGCACATGCAGGGGAGCCATCCCTACAGCTAGGCCGGCTGGGCCGACAGGCCAGCCACGCCGTGGTGGAGGTCGCCATGAAGCTGCAAGACGAACTGCCCGTGAACAGCCGGCTCGCCACGGTGTGGCGGATCGGGGCGGGGCTCGGGGGGATCTTCCTGATCGTGTTCGGGTGCCTGGGACTGGCCGACCACCCGGGTTTCCTGGCCACGCACGGTGACCGGATCGCCGGGCTGTCGACCAACGGGGCGCTGAGCATCCTGTCCATCGTGGCGGGCGCGATCCTGGTGGCGGGGGCGGTGATCGGCGGCAACTTCGCGTCCACCCTGAACATGGTGGTCGGCGTGCTGTTCGTCCTGTCCGGCTTCTACGGTCTGGTGGTGCTCGGGCGGCCGGACGCCAACATCCTGAACTTCCGGATGTCGAACGTGCTGTTCGCCTTCATCTTCGGGGTGATCCTGACGGCCTTCGGGATGTACGGCCGGGTGAGCAGCCACCTGCCGCACGACAACCCGTTCTGGCGCCAGCGCGCGGAGCACGAGACGGCGAGGCCGTCCGGGCCGAAGACCTTCGTCAAGGTCCTCAACCCGAACCCCGGTCCGACCCACCCGGTCGGCCACTGAGCCGCTGCGGGGGCCGCCTATGCTCGGCGGCATGAGTGACATCGTCGAACTCGACCCCGAAGACAAGAAGATCATCACCCTGGCCCGCTCGGCCCGTGCCCGCAACGGCGTCGCCGAGGGGGCCGCGGTGCGTGACGAGACCGGCCGGACGTACGTGGCCGGGACGGTCGCGCTGGAGTCGCTGCACCTGAGCGCGCTGCAGACGGCGGTGGCGATGGCGGTGGCCAGCGGTGCGAAGTCGCTGGAGGCGGCCGCCGTGGTGAGCGAGGCGGAGCAGCCGGCCGAGGCCGACCTGGCGGCCGTCCGGGACCTCGGCGGGGCCGGGACGCCCGTGCTGCTGGCCGGTGTGGACGGGACGCTGCGGGTGGCGGCCGAGGCCCGCTGAGGCCCGCTGGGGCCCGCTGGGGCCCTCCGGGGCCGCTGGGGCCCGCCGCGGTGGGCGATGGCGGCGGCCTGGCGAACACCTGCCCGAACTCAGCAGATAGTCTCACCGGGGGAGTGAACTCGGTGAGGGGGCTGGGCACATGGGGGCGGTGGCGTTCTTCGCCGGGCTGCTGCTGTTCGTGATGGGGATGGGCAAGTGGCAGGAGACCGGCTCGCCGTACTGGCTCTGGGGTTCGGTCGCTTTCCTGGTCCTGCTGGTGGTGATGTCGCTGGTCTCGCGGGGCGGCCGCAAGGGCTGATCGGGCGGTGCGGACGGGCCCGGACAGCGCGACTCCGGTGATCAGGGAGAATGGAGCACATGAGTGCCCCTTCCTCCTCGTACCGCTCCGGCTTCGCGTGCTTCGTCGGCCGACCCAACGCGGGCAAGTCGACCCTGACCAACGCTCTGGTGGGGACGAAGGTCGCGATCACCTCCGATCGCCCGCAGACCACCCGGCACACCGTGCGCGGCATCGTGCACCGCCCGGACTCCCAGCTCGTCCTGGTCGACACCCCCGGTCTGCACAAGCCGCGCACCCTGCTCGGCGAGCGCCTCAACGACCTGGTCCGCAGCACCTGGGCCGAGGTCGACGTGATCGGGTTCTGCCTGCCCGCCGACCAGAAGCTCGGCCCCGGCGACAAGTTCATCGCCAAGGAGCTCGCCGAGATCAAGAAGACCCCCAAGGTCGCCATCGTCACCAAGACCGACCTGGTCGACTCCAAGCGGCTCGCCGAGCAGCTGATCGCCGTCCACCAGCTCGGTGAGGAACTCGGCATCGAGTGGGCCGAGATCATCCCGGTCTCGGCCGTCGGCGACAAGCAGGTGGAACTGGTCGCCGACCTGATCACCAAGCTGCTGCCGGAGGGCATGCCGCTCTACCCGGACGGCGACCTCACCGACGAGCCCGAGCAGATCATGGTCGCGGAGCTGATCCGCGAGGCCGCCCTGGAGGGCGTCCGGGACGAGCTGCCGCACTCGCTGGCCGTCGTGGTCGAGGAGATGCTCCCGCGCGAGGGCCGCCCGGCGGACCGCCCGCTGCTGGACATCCACGCCAACGTCTACATCGAGCGGCAGAGCCAGAAGGCGATCGTCATCGGCGCCAAGGGCGCGCGGCTCAAGCACGTCGGCACCACCGCCCGCAAGCACATCGAGGCGCTGCTCGGCACGCCGGTCTACCTGGACCTGCACGTCAAAGTGGCCAAGGACTGGCAGCGCGACCCGAAGCAGCTGCGCAAGCTCGGTTTCTGAGCCCTGGCGAAGGCCCGCCCGGATCGGGCGGGCCTTCGGCGTGTCCGGCCGGCCGGTGGACCGGTGGGCCGGCGGGCCGGCGGGACTACGCGCCCTCGCGCAGGACCAGCGACACCAGTTCGCGCTGCGAGTCGGTGAGCTTCGGGTCGGCGCAGTAGACCGTCCGGCCGTCGACGGTGATCTCGTAGTGGAAGCCGTCCGGCACCCCGTACGAGGGGGCCCGCAGCCCGCCCGCGACGGCCTCGCGGGCGAGCGCGTGGACGTGCGGGGCGTCCGTGCGGTCGACGGTGTCGAGTTCCGCGTGGCGGACGATCCCCGCGAGGCCGCCGGTCCGGGTCACCTGGATACGCATGGTGTCCATGGTGGTACCAGGGGCGGGAGTTTGCCGGGCTTTTCCCGGACCGTGACCTTAAGCCCGGCTGAACCTGGTCTCAACCGGACCCCGGCCGGGGTCGAGGGCCCGGCAGGAGTCCGGTCCGGGCTCAGCCGGGGCTGACGCCCACCTGCGCCCAGGAGGCCGTCACGGTGTCCGCGACCGAGGACTGGTCGGGGTAGCGGGCCTTGGCGGCGGCCACGGTGGCCCGGGCGAAGGCGGTGAAGTCGGCGCCGGCGGTCAGCTGGCGGCCGGTCAGGGCGTCGTACCAGATCCGCCCGGCGCGCTCCCAGGCCTGGCCGCCGAGGGCGGTGGCCAGCAGGTAGAACGCGTGGTTGGGGATGCCGGAGTTGATGTGCACGCCGCCGTTGTCGTCGGCGGTGTCCACGTAGTCCCGCATGTGCGCGGGCTGCGGGTCCTTGCCGAGCCGGGGGTCGTCGTAGGCGGTGCCGGGGGCCTTCAGCGAGCGCAGCGCCACGCCCTGGATGCCGGGGGCGAGCAGCCCGGCGCCGATCAGCCAGTCGGCGTGGGCGGCGTCCTGGTGCAGCGCGTACTGCTTGACCAGCGAGCCGAAGACGTCGGAGACCGACTCGTTGAGCGCGCCGGGCTGGTCCTGGTACTCCAGGCCGGCGGTGAACTGGGTGACGCCGTGGGTGAGTTCGTGGCCGATGACGTCGACGCAGGCGGTGAAGTCGCCGAAGATCTCGCCGTCGCCGTCGCCGAAGACCATCTGGTGGCCGTTCCAGAAGGCGTTGTCGTAGTCCTGGCCGTAGTGCACGGTGGCGTCCAGGCGCAGTCCCTGGCCGTCGATCGAGCGGCGGCCGTAGACGTCGGCGTACAGCGCGAAGGTGTCGCCGAGGCCGTCGTAGGCGTGGTTGACGGACTGGTCGGCGACCGGGGCCTGGCCCTCGGTGCGGACGGTGCGGCCGGGCAGCCGCTGGCTGTGGGCGGTGTCGGCGATCACCCGGCTGGGCGCCGGGCCGGTGCCGGCGGGCGGGGGAGCGGTGAGGCGGGCCGCGCGGTGCGCGGTGTCGAGCAGGAGGGAGCGGACGGCGGGCTCGTGACCGGCCTCGGCGAGGCGGTCCAGGACGTACGGCGGGACGATCGCGCAGATCGGTACTGCTGCAGTCATGTGGCCCAGGGTGAGGCCTCGATGACCGGTTGTCACCACCCTGGGCGTGACCGGTCGGCGTCTCAAGGGGTGGAACGGTGGTCCGGATCACTTCGGGGGCGCGCGCCCCTGGGTTACGCTGGGGCCATCATGCGCAACGGGCTGCTTCTTCTTAGCTGCCGCGTCGAGGGCCTGTAGTCCACAGGGCCGGCTCCCTCGCCGCGGGGATCGAGCTGTGCGCGTCATCCGGCGATCCGACGGAGGGTCGTGAGCGGCAGCTGCCGGCCAGTCGGTGTCGACCACCCCGACCCGCCCCGCACCACGCATCACAGGAAGCCGAGAGTCGTTCCATGACCGAGCAGAGCTCCGCCGCGCCCATCCCCGCCGGTCGCGCCTTCGTCGACCGTCCCACCCCGATCATCGCCGCCTCCGTGCGCCAGCTGCCCTCCGGCATGCGGTACGGGCGCTACCTGCCGTTCGACACCGTCGACCTGCCGGACCGCACCTGGCCGAGCAAGGTGATCACCAAGGCGCCGCGCTGGCTCTCCACCGACCTGCGGGACGGCAACCAGGCGCTGATCGACCCGATGTCCCCGGCCCGCAAGCGCAAGATGTTCGACCTGCTGGTCGCGATGGGCTACAAGGAGATCGAGGTCGGCTTCCCGTCCTCCGGCGCCACCGACCACGCCTTCGTGCGGTCGCTGATCGAGGAGGGGGCGATCCCCGAGGACGTCACCATCTCGGTCCTGACGCAGGCCCGCGAGGAGCTGATCGAGAAGACCGTCGAGTCGCTGGTCGGCGCCCCGCGCGCGACCGTCCACCTGTACAACGCGACCGCGCCGCTGTTCCGCCGGGTGGTGTTCCGCAACGACCGGGCCGCCACCAAGGCGATCGCCGTCGACGGCACCCGGCTGGTGATGGAGTACGCCGAGAAGCTGCTGGGCGAGGACACCGTCTTCGGCTACCAGTACTCGCCGGAGATCTTCGTGGACACCGAGCTGGACTTCGCCCTGGAGGTCTGCGAGGCGGTCATGGACGTCTGGCAGCCGGGCGAGGGCCGCGAGATCATCCTGAACCTGCCCGCCACCATCGAGCGGGCCACCCCGAACGTGCAGGCCGACCAGTTCGAGTGGATGTCGCGCAACCTGTCGCGCCGCGAGTTCGTCTGCCTGTCGGTGCACCCGCACAACGACCGCGGCACCGCCGTGGCCTCCGCCGAACTGGCCTACATGGCGGGCGCGGACCGCATCGAGGGCTGCCTGTTCGGCCAGGGCGAGCGAACCGGCAACGTCGACCTGGTGACCCTGGGCATGAACCTGTTCTCGCAGGGCATCGACCCGCAGATCGACTTCTCCGACATCGACGAGGTGCGCCGCACCGCCGAGTACTGCAACCAGATGGAGGTGCACCCGCGCCACCCGTACGCCGGCGACCTGGTGTACACCTCCTTCTCCGGCTCGCACCAGGACGCGATCAAGAAGGGCTTCGACGCCCTGGAGGCGGACGCCGCGGCGTCCGGCGTCCCGGTGGGCGAGCACACCTGGGGCGTGCCGTACCTGCCGATCGACCCGAAGGACGTCGGCCGCACCTACGAGGCGGTCATCCGGGTCAACAGCCAGTCCGGCAAGGGCGGTGTGGCGTACGTCCTGAAGAACGACCACAAGCTGGACCTGCCGCGCCGGATGCAGATCGAGTTCTCCCGGATCATCCAGGCCAAGACCGACGCCGAGGGCGGCGAGGTCACCCCGGCCGAGATCTGGCGGGTCTTCGAGGACGAGTACCTGCCGACCCCGGACAACCCGTGGGGCCGGATCTCGCTGAGCGGTTCGCGCACCCTGACCACCGAGGACGGCCGGGACGCGCTGATCGCCGGCGCGATGGTGGACTCCGTACCGGTGACCCTGACCGGTGTCGGCAACGGCCCGGTCTCCGCCTTCACGGACGCGCTGGCCCGGATCGACCTGGACGTCCGCGTCCTGGACTACGCCGAGCACGCGCTGAGCGAGGGCGGCGACGCCCAGGCCGCCGCGTACGTCGAGTGCGCGGTGGACGGCAAGGTGCTGTGGGGCGTCGGCATCGACGGCAACACCGTGCTGGCCTCGCTGAAGGCGATCATCAGCGCCGTCAACCGGGCGCAGCGCGGGTAGTTCGTACGAGTGGCATACGGCGGGGCCGTCCTCCGGGGCGGCCCTTCGCCGCGCCTGGGGGTCGCTGTGTCCTGCGCCACATTTTTTCGGGTCGGAAGCCGTTCGAGGTACTGACACGTGCCGGTAACCATGGCAACATCAATCCACCGGAAAGCCGGGTCGGTGGGACGGCCTCGGTGTCCGGTCGCGTGACCTGCCCATTGTTGTGCAGGCCGTCTGCCATGTCTGGGGAGTGGCGCCGTGACCAGGTTGTGGGGTGTTCGCCCGCGGTGGCGGACTGACGTTCTCGGTGACTTCTTCTGTCCGGGCTGTGGCGGGGACCGCAACTACCGCCGGCAGCACGGCCGACGGTGGCTGCGGTTGCTGGGGACCCCGGTGGTCCCGCTCGGCCCGGTGATCGGCAGCGTGCAGTGCACCAGCTGCCACGGCCGCTACGGCGTCGAGAGCCTGGAACAGCCCACCTCCGTACGGCTCGGCGCGATGCTGCGGGACGCGCAGTACACCATCGCGCTGGCCCTGCTCGCGGCCGGCGGCACCGCCCACCGCGCGGCCCGCGAGGCGGCCTGCACGGCGGTGCGCGAGGCCGGGTTCGAGGACTGCGGCGAGGCCCAGGTGCTGGCCGCGCTCGCCGCGCTGTCCGGGCTCGGCGGCGAACTCTACGACGCCCACGGGATGGCCGGCGGCCTGGCCGTGGAACTGCACGCGGTGCTCGAACCGCTCGCCCCGCACCTGGCCCACCAGGGGCGGGAGCGGCTGCTGCTGCAGGGCGCGGCGATCGCCCTGTCCGACGGGCGCTACCTGCCGCAGGAGCGCGAGGCGCTGGCCGCGGTCGGGCGCTGTCTGGACCTTCCGCAGTCCCGGGTCGGGGCGCTGCTGGAGGCGGCGACCCGGGCTCCCTACTAGACCTCCTCCGCAGCACCAGAGCCGCCAGGCCTGCTCCGCAGGCCCCCGAGCCATCTCCGATCCCCCACAAAACGGGCCCGAATCCCCCTCCGGGCCCGCCGTGACCCGCACTGCTCGGTCCTCCCCCACGGACCCGGTGCGGGCAACACGGCTGTCAGTGGCTGGGGGAGAATGGCTCCCATGAGTCTTTTCCGGGACGACGGCGTCGTGCTGCGGGCGCAGAAACTCGGCGAGGCCGATCGGATCATCACCCTGCTGACCCGGCACCACGGCAAGGTGCGGGCGGTGGCGCGCGGGGTGCGCAAGACCAAGTCCAAGTTCGGCGCCCGTCTGGAGCCGTTCTCGCACGTGGACGTGCAGTTCTTCAGCCGGGGGAGTGAGCTGATCGGCCGCGGGTTGCCGCTGTGCACCCAGGTGGAGACGATCGCGCCGTACGGCGGTCCGATCGTCACCGACTACGGCCGCTACACCGCCGGGACGGCGATGCTGGAGACGGCCGAGCGGTTCGCCGAGAACGAGGGCGAGCCGGCCGTCCAGCAGTACCTGCTGCTGGTGGGCGGCCTGCGCACGCTGGCGGCCGGGCTGCACGAGTCGCACCTGGTGCTGGACGCCTTCCTGCTGCGCTCGCTCGCGGTGAACGGGTACGGCGCGAGCTTCACGGACTGCGCCAAGTGTGGTCTGGAGGGGCCGAACCGTTTCTTCTCCCTTCCCGCAGGCGGGGTCCTCTGCCCGGACTGCCGAGTGCCCGGATGTGCCGTACCCTCCCCTGAGACACTGGTACTGCTCGGGGCGCTGCTGTCAGGGGACTGGCAGACGGCCGATTCCTGCGAGCCGAGGTACTGGCGGGAGGGCAGCGGCCTGGTCGCGGCCTATCTGCAGTGGCATTTGGAGCGGGGCATCCGCTCGATGAGATACGTGGAGAAGTGAGCACATGGCAGCGCGACGGCTCTTCGGCGGCGGCAAACAGAGGGAGTACCTCCCCCCGACCCCGCACCCCAGTGGCGCACAGCCGCCGAAGATCCCCGGTGAGCTGGTCCCCGGCCACGTCGCCATCGTGATGGACGGCAACGGCCGCTGGGCCAAGGAGCGCGGACTGCCCCGCACCGAGGGCCACAAGGTCGGCGAGTCCGTCGTGCTGGACGTCCTCAAGGGCGCGATCGAGCTCGGCGTGAAGAACATCTCGCTGTACGCGTTCTCCACCGAGAACTGGAAGCGCTCGCCCGACGAGGTGAAGTTCCTGATGAACTTCAACCGGGACGTCATCCACCGCCGCCGCGACGAGATGGACGCGATGGGCGTGCGGGTCCGCTGGGCGGGCCGGATGCCCAAGCTGTGGAAGAGCGTCGTCCAGGAGCTCCAGGTCGCCGAGGAGCAGACCAAGGGCAACGACGCCGTCACGCTCTACATGTGCGTCAACTACGGTGGCCGGGCCGAGCTCGCGGACGCCGCGGCGGCCCTCGCGGCCGACGTCGCCGCCGGGAAGCTGGACCCGAAGAAGGTCAACGAGAAGACCCTCGCCAAGTACATGTACCACCCGGACATGCCGGACGTGGACCTGTTCCTGCGCCCCAGCGGCGAGCAGCGCACCTCCAACTTCCTGCTCTGGCAGTCCGCGTACGCCGAGTTCGTGTTCCAGGACGTGCTCTGGCCGGACTTCGACCGCCGCGACCTCTGGCGCGCCTGCGAGCAGTACGCGAGGCGCGACCGCCGCTTCGGCGGGGCGATCCCGAACGAGGTGCCCGAGCCGCTGGACCTGCCCACCCAGCGCTGACGCGGTACGGCGAAGGGCCCGTGGGAGCGATTCCCACGGGCCCTTCGCCGTACCGCTGCTTCGCTGCTCAGGCCTTCTTGGCGCACTCCGCGCAGGTGCCGAAGATCTCCAGGGTGTGCGCGATGTCGCTGAACCCGTGCTCCGCGGCGACCGCGTTGGCCCAGCGCTCCACCGCCGGACCCTCCACCTCGACGGTGGCGCCGCAGTGCCGGCACACCAGGTGGTGGTGGTGCCCGCTGCTGCACCGGCGGTAGACGGCTTCGCCGTCGGCGGTGCGCAGCACGTCCACCTCACCGGCGTCGGCGAGCGACTGGAGGGTGCGGTAGACCGTGGTCAGACCGACGGAGTCCCCGCGGTGCTTGAGCATGTCGTGGAGCTCCTGCGCGCTGCGGAAGTCCTCGATCTCGTCCAGGGCCGCCGAGACGGCGGCCCGTTGCCGGGTCGAGCGGGCGCGCGGCGACGGGCCTGCGGTGGTCACCGTGGGTCCTCCTGGGGTGGTGGGCGTCTCGCACCTCATTGTGCCAGCCCCGCCCCCCGCTCCGGAGTGATCGCGTCGGAGGAACCCCGGCCCGGGAGTTGCCCGGGGATCTGCCCCGGGATCTGCCCCGGGAACTGTTCCGGGAGTTGCCCCGGGATCTGCCCCGGGAGTTGTTCCGGCAGGACGACGTCGCAGACCTTCGGCCCGGGGTCCGCGGCGCCCCTGCGGTGGCGCCGCCGGGCGAGCGGTGCGGCGAGCAGGCTGAACACCGCGAAGACCGCGATGGCGAGCAGCACGATGGCCGGGCCGGAGGGCACGTTGAGGTGGTAGGAGCCGGTGACGCCGGCCAGCGAGACCACCACGCCGAGCGCGATCGAGGCCGCCTGGGTGGCGGCGAACGACCGGGTGAGCTGCTGGGCGGCGACCACCGGGACCACCATCAGGGCGCTGACCAGCAGCAGTCCGACCACCCGCATCGCGACGGTGACGGTGACCGCGGCCATCACCGCGAGCAGCAGGTTGAGCGTGCGCACCGGCAGGCCGGTGACCCGGGCGAAGTCCTCGTCCTGGCAGATCGCGAAGAGCTGGCGGCGCAGGCCGACGGTGACCGCGACGACCACCGCGCCGAGCACCGCGATGGTGATCAGGTCGGCCGGGGCGACGGTGAGGATGGAGCCCCACAGGTAGCTCTCCAGCGAGCCGGCGCCGGCCTGGGCGGAGAGCGAGACGAGCAGCTTGCCGCAGGCCATGCCGCCGTAGAAGAGCATCGCCAGCGCGATGTCGCCGCGCTGGTTGCCGCGCGAGCGGACGAGTTCCATGGTGACGGCGCCGAGCACGCAGACCAGCACGGCCATCCAGACCGGGCTGGTCTGGAAGATGAAGCCGAGGCCGACGCCGGTCATCGCGACGTGCCCCATGCCGTCGCCCATCAGGGCCTGCCGGCGCTGCACCAGGTAGATGCCGACGGCCGGGGCGGTGATCCCGACCAGGACGGCGGCGAGCAGGGCGCGCTGCATGAAGTCGTAGGAGAGCATCTCGGTCATGCCAGCAGCCTCGGCGGGGTGTGGTCGGCGTGCGGGTGGACGTGGTCGTGGCCGGGCAGCGCGTGCAGGCCGGTGTTGGGCACGGGCGGGCCGTCGTGCGCGACGCAGCCGTCCCGCAGCACCACGGCGCGGTCGATCAGCGGTTCCAGCGGCCCGAGTTCGTGCAGCACGAGGAGGACGGCGGCGCCGCGGGCGACCTCGGCGCGCAGGGTGTCGGCGAGCACCTGCTGGCTGGCGGCGTCGACGCCGGCCATCGGCTCGTCCATGATCAGCAGGTCGGGGGTGCCGACCAGGGCGCGGGCGATCAGCACCCGCTGCTGCTGGCCGCCGGACAGGTCGGCGACGCCGTCCCCGGCCCGCTCCAGCATGCCGACGGCGGCCAGCGCGCGGTCCACCGCAGCGCGGTCCCGGCGGCGGAACGGCAGCAGCCGGTGCTGCGGCAGCCGTCCGGTGGAGACCACCTCGCGCACGGTGGCCGGGACGCCGGAGGCGGCGGTGGTGCGCTGCGGGACGTACCCGATCCGGTGCCAGGCGCGGAAGCCGGCCTGCGGGACGCCGAACAGCTCCAGCGTGCCCTGCTCCAGCGGGACGGAGCCGATCACGGCCTTGACGGTGGTGGACTTGCCGGAGCCGTTGGCGCCGAGCAGGGCGACCACCTCGCCGGGCTGGACGGTGAGGTCGACGCCGCGCAGCACCGGCCGGCCGCCGCGCGAGGCGACGGCGTCGCGGAGGCGGACGGCCGGGGGTATCGGGTGGGTCATGGTGTGCTGTCGTCCCGTCAGCTGGTGGTGGCAGGGGCGCTGGGGGCGCTCGCGCCGAGGGCGGTCCGGAGGTTGGCCAGGTTCTGCTTCATGACCGAGAGGTAGTCCTCCTTGGACGGGTCCTTGACGCCCTCCAGCGGGTCCAGCACGGCGGTCTTGAGGCCGAGGTCCTTGGCGACGGTGTCGGCGAGCTTGGGGCTGACCAGGGTCTCGAAGAAGATCGTGGTGACGCCGTTGTCCTTGGCGGCCTTCTGCACCTCGGCGAGGCGGGCCGGGGTGGGCTCGGACTCGGGGTCGACGCCGTTGATGGCGACCTGGGTGAGGCCGTAGTGGTCGGCGAGGTAGCCGAAGGCGGCGTGGCTGGTGACGAAGGTCTTGGACGTGGTGTCCTTCAGGCCGTCCCGGAACTCCTGGTCCAGCGTGGTCAGCCGGCCGACCAGGTCGTCGGTGTTCTTGCGGTAGTCGTCGGCGTGGGCCGGGTCGGCCTGGGCGAACCCGTCGCCGACGCTCTTGGCGATCGCCGCGTAGCGGGTCGGGTCGAGCCAGATGTGCGGGTCGCCGGCCGGGCCGTCGTGCTGGTGGCCGTCGGCCTCGGCGGTGCCCTCGTCGAGGTGGTGGTCGACCAGCGGGCTGGCGGCGGTGGCGTCGATCTTGTGCGCGGCCGAGGACTGGCCGACGGCCTGGTCGACGGTGGGCTGGAGGCCCTTGAGGTAGATGATCGCGTCGGCCTTCTGGACGGTGGCGACCTGCTTGGCGGTGAGCTCCAGGTCGTGCGGCTCGACGCCGGCCGCGGTGAGGTCGGTGACCGCGACGTGGTCCTTGCCGATCTGCTGGGCCAGGTACTCCATCGGGTAGAAGGAGGCGACGACCTTCAGCTTGCCGTCGACGCTCTGGGCGCTGCTGCTGCTGCCACCGCAGGCGGTCAGGACGAGGGAGGCGGTGAGGGCGGTGGCGGCGAGGGCTATGGAGCTGCGGGTACGTCGTCCGATCATCATGACAATCATTCTCATCTTATCTGGAAATGATTGTCAACTCACTCGGATGGGTGAACGGCAGGTGGCGATGGCTGGGGGAGGCCGGACGATACCGATTTGAACCCCGTACCCATCTGGCCGGTAACCTGAGGTATTCGGGTACGCGCAACCAGCCGTGCCCTGACCGTGCCGTACGTACTGAAGAGAGCACTGTGGCCGCCGACAAGATCGACACGATCGTCAGCCTGAGCAAGCGCCGTGGCTTCGTCTACCCCTGCAGCGAGATCTACGGCGGCACGCGTGCCGCCTGGGACTACGGGCCGCTGGGCGTCGAACTCAAGGAGAACATCAAGCGCCAGTGGTGGCGCGCGATGGTCCAGGCCCGTGAGGACGTCGTCGGACTCGACTCGTCGGTGATCCTCGCGCGCGAGGTGTGGGAGGCCTCCGGCCACGTCGCCACCTTCAACGACCCGCTGACCGAGTGCCTCTCCTGCCACAAGCGCCACCGGGCCGACCACCTGGAGGAGAAGTACGAGGCCAAGCACGGCTTCCCGCCGCCGAACGGCCTCAAGGACGTCAACTGCCCCGACTGCGGCACCAAGGGCCAGTTCACCGAGCCCAAGGACTTCTCGGGCATGCTGAAGACCCACCTCGGCGTCACCGAGGAGGCCAGCGGCCTGGCCTTCCTGCGCCCCGAGACCGCCCAGGGCATCTTCACCAACTTCAAGGCCGTCCAGACCACGTCGCGCAAGAAGCCGCCGTTCGGCATCGCCCAGACCGGCAAGAGCTTCCGCAACGAGATCACCCCCGGCAACTTCATCTTCCGCACCCGCGAGTTCGAGCAGATGGAGATGGAGTTCTTCGTCAAGCCGGGCGAGGACGAGCAGTGGCACGAGTACTGGCTCCAGCAGCGCTGGGACTGGTACGTCGACCTCGGCCTGCGCACCGAGAACATGCGCTTCTTCGAGCACCCGAAGGAGAAGCTCTCCCACTACGCCAAGCGCACGGTGGACATCGAGTACCGCTTCAACTTCGGCGGCAGCGAGTTCTCCGAGCTGGAGGGCGTCGCCAACCGCACCGACTACGACCTGCGGGTGCACAGCGAGGCGTCCGGCCAGGACCTCAAGTACTTCGACCAGGAGTCCGGCGAGCGGTACTTCCCGTACGTCATCGAGCCGGCGGCGGGCCTCAACCGCGCCATGCTGGCCTTCCTGATCGACGCCTACTTCGAGGACGAGGCGCCCAACGCCAAGGGCGTCATGGAGAAGCGCGTCGGCATGCGGCTCGACCCGCGCCTGGCCCCGGTCAAGGTCGCCGTCCTGCCGCTGTCGCGCAACGCCGACCTCTCCCCGAAGGCCCGCGGCCTCGCCGCCGACCTGCGCACCGCGTGGAACGTCGAGTTCGACGACGCCGGCGCCATCGGCAAGCGCTACCGCCGCCAGGACGAGATCGGCACGCCGTTCTGCGTCACCGTCGACTTCGACACCCTTGAGGACAACGCGGTGACCATCCGCGACCGCGACACCATGTCGCAGGAGCGCGTCTCGCTCGACCAGGTCAAGGCGTACCTGGCGGCGCGGCTGATCGGCTGCTGAGCCCGCTTCGCTCTGCGGGAGCCCTCGCTCGCCCCTTTCCGTCGGGGCGGGCGGGGGCTCCCGCGTGTTCCCGTCGTCTCCGCCCTCTGCTCACCGTCCGCGCTACCGCCTGCCCCAGCGGGACCGGGGGGTCGCGGCCGGTTCGGTCGGCAGGCCGGCGCTGCGCAGGGCGGCGAGGGTCGTCCGGTGCCGGGCGCCGTCGGCGAGCAGCGCGGCGAGCAGCCGCCCGTACAGCTCCGGACTGGTGTCCAACGCGGCCGCCAGCCGGACGAGTTCCACCGGCGGGCGCAGGGCCGCCAGTTCGTGCAGCAGGACGGTCGCGAGCTCGGCCGGCAGATCCGCCGCCAGCGCGGCCAGATCCGCCGTCGGCCGGCCGGCCGCCTGGCGCAGCAGCGTCCGCACGTCGGCGTGCCGACCCGTGCGCTGAAGGCCGGTCGCCAGCGCCGTCAGCTCCGGTGTCGGCGCCGAACCCCACTCCCACAGCAGCGTCGCGCCGTCCGCGCTCTGCCCGGCCCGCTCCAGCGCCGCCAGCAGGGCGGGCAGCACCGACGCCGGATAGCCCCAGAACGCGTGGAACAGCTCCGCCGCCTCCTCCGCCAGCCCCAGCGCGCGCAACTCCGCCAGCATCGCCACCGCCTGCTCCGGGGCACACTGCGCGGCGCTCTTGGCCAGGTGCAGGGAGGCGCCCGTCGGACCGCGTTGGGAGAGCATGCCGACCAGCAGCGCGGCGTCCGCCGGATCGAGGGCGGTGGCCGCCCGGGACAGCAGTTCCGTCGCCTCGGTGAAGGCGCCGGCGCGGTGCAGGGCCGACACCCGCTCGGCGAGGGCGCCGATGTCGGGGCGGGCCGGGGGCGGCGGTGCCTGGGCCGCCGGCTCCGCGGGTGGCTGTCGGTGCCTGAGTCGGTTCTCCAACGCCTCCAACTGGTCGCTCAGTTGGAGGCAGCGGGCGCCCAGGCCCTCGCGCAGGGTGCGCGCCTGGGCCAGCTGCCGCAGCAGGTCCCCGTCCGGCCGCTGGCGGCCCGGCGCGGCCCGGATCGCCTCGTTCAACCGCCGCTCCCGCTGGCTCGCGTAGCGGCTCGCGCGGAGTAACTCGTCCAGCTCCGCCCGGAGTTCGTGCGCCTGTTGCTCGCCCTCCGGGTCTTGGCCTGCGGATCGTGCCGTCGGCCGCATGTGCATGTTCGCCCCACCCCGTCCATCTCGCCCCTGACTGCGGGACATCCTGGTGTTGTTATATGGCGGGGGAGTTAAGGGAGCACGTCCAGTCGTGCGCGACTGGTGTCAAGGAGCGCGCAGACGGCGGTCGTTGCGAGAAGTGCGCCGGTCGCGCTCTGCGGCACGACGACCGCCCTCACGCGGCCAACTGCGCCCGCGCCTCCATCAGTGCGAAGCCGAGCAGGTTCAACCCCCGCCACTCGCCCGGCCGTTCGGCGCGGATGTCGTCGGCCGCGAGCCCGATGCCCCAGATCCGGTCCACCGGGCTGGCCTCGACCAGGACGCGGTCGCCGGTGCCCAGCAGGTACCCGCGCAGCGCCTCGTCCTGCCCGAACTTCGCGACGTTCCCCTCGACGACCAGCTCGAACCGGCCGGCGGTCCAGGTGTCTTCGTCGAAGCCCTTGACCAGCCGCCCCAGCTTCTTCGCCTCGGCCGGCGTCCGGGCCGCCAGCACCCGCTGCTCGGCGGCCTCGTCCCCGAACATCCGGGCCTTCCCCGCCATCATCCAGTGCTCGGCACTCGCGTACGCCACCCCGTCGACGGTGAAATCCCCGGGCCACCACTGACTCAGGCACTCCTGCCGCGTCCCCCCGCCCTTCCGCTCGGTGTGCCCCCAGAACATCAGCCACTTCGGCCGTGCCCCGGCGGCCACCAGCGCCGCCAGCTCGTCCCGGCTGCGGACGTCGGCAGGGTTCCCCGCATGCATCTCGCTCATATCGTCATTCTGACGCAAAGGGGGCTGCCGGGCCAGCGGGTTTTCGGTGACCGGTCGGGTCAGCCGGCGGGCAGCGTGTTCGTCATGTCCCGGAAGCGGGGAGACACCCGCATCATGCCGTCCGAGCCGACGTTGAGGTTCTCGATCCAGCCGTCCCGGTACCAGAAGAGCGACGGTGTCAACGGGGCCGGATCGCCGGCCGCGAGTTCCTTCGACAGGTCGATCAGGAAGCGGATGGCGTTCAGCGACAGGCTGGTGCGGATCGGGACCGCGCAGAGCGCGTTGTTCGTCGGCAGGGCGACCAGGGCCCCGTTGGGCAGCTCGATGCCCCCTCCCAGGGCGTTCTCCAGACGCAGGGCGTGGGCGGCTCCGGGCCAGGCCCCCATCCCGTTGACGGTGTGGATGGTGTCGCCGTTGGACGCGTCGAAGACCTGCCGGTTGAGTTGCTCGGTGGCCAGGTTCGCGAAGGCCCGCTCCCACAGCTCGGCCCGGCTGATGCTCCACTGGTCGGCGGCGTGTTCGGCTATCGACAGGGCCTCGGTCTTGCCGGCCCGTTTGCCGGCGTCCACGCAGAGGACGACCGACAACTCGTCGTCGATCTGCCGCGCCATCGGATCGGGCCCCAGGCCACGGCTCTTGGTGATCAGGAGCCGCAGCCGGTCCCGGACCTCGAAGACCGAGATGTTCGCCAGCGCCTGGCACGGGCCGTGCTCGTCGCACAGCGGCCTCGGAAGGTTCTTGCGGCTGCCGAACAGTGGCATGGGTGACTCCCCGGGTGGTTGCGGTGGTCGGACCGAGCCACAGCATTCCATCGGTTGGCCCTGCCGTCCCGAGATCACCCGATTCCCGGAGGTGTTCTGTCGAGCCGTCAGGTAGTGGTGTGCTCCCAGCGGAGGGCGGGGTGGCCGTCGACCCAGTAGTGGGTCGCCCGGTCGGTGATCCGCAGGCGGACGGCGGTGAGGTCGGGGCGCCCGGCCTCCTGCCAGGCGGTGAGGACCCGCTCGACCTCGTCCCACAGGGCGACCGGGCCGCTCTGGTGGACCGCCCAGCCGTAGGTGTCGTCGGCGACCTCGGCGACGGATCCGGGGGTGGACAGGCAGTAGATCGACTCCAGATCCTCCCCGATTGAGACGGTGAAATTTGCGTCTGGGAAGGAGAGTTGGGTGAGGAGGGCCGGCGTCGGTTCGTTGAGGAGGGTGGGGGAGGCGTGCGCCAGTCGCTTCGGCTCGGCGGCTGCCGCCCAGGCCGTGAGGTTGCCGACCGGGGGCGCCGGGCGATCGGGCCGGACGGGAGGGAGGGCGGAGCGGCCGATGATCCGGCCGTCGGCGGTGCCGTCCGCGTGGACGGTGACCCTGGCCAGGCCGGCGCCCTCGGGCCAGGTGCCGACCGTGGCCAGGATCGTGCCGCCGGGTTTGGTCTGCCGCACCCAGGCGTGGGGGATACGGCGCACCGCGTGGGTGGCGATCACCCGGTCGTGCGTGACCTCGGGGTCGCCCTCGGCGGTGGTGACGTTGCGCTCGCCGACGAGGTGGTGGAGCAGGGCGGTCGAGTAGCCCGCGCCGGCGCCGATCTCCAGCACGGTGTGCCCGTCCTCGGCGCCCAGGGCGTCGATCATGCGGACGGTGGCGGCCGGGGCGGTGGTGGAAGCGGTGGGGAAGCCCCGGACGGGTGCGGAGACCTGGTCGGCGGCCAGCTGCCCGTTGAGCTGGGTGACCAACGACCGGTTGCAGTGCGCGAGTTCGACCCATTCGGTGGGGTCGGCGCCGAGCTCGGTCACCGGCCGCCAACGGCGCCCGGCGGGCACGAACACCCCGGGCCACAGGAACGGCTCCCGGGGCACGGCCTCCACGGCGGCGCGCAGTGCCGGGCTGGTCAGGGCGCCGTCCGCCTCAAGCCGGTCGGCGAGTGTTCGGCGCGCGGCGGCGGTGTCCGGGGTCACGGTTCTCCCTCCTGGGGCGGGTGTGTACGTCTGTGCTGGATCGCCTTGCTGAGTGCGGAGTTGACCAGCACGGTGACAACGCAGAGTACGAGGAGGAAGAAGAGGTTCGCCATGCCGGGGTCGCTGTGGCGAAGCGGGCGGGAGGCGAGTGCCCCTGCGCCCGCCCCGGTCGCGATGGAGAACGCTGCGGCGGCGACCAGGGCGGGGTGGGGGCGGGTCGGGGTGGGGGCGGGTCGGTAGCGCCACGAGTTCTGCGGGGGCGGCAGGCCGATGTCCTCGGGTCGGGCCGTCCACTCGACGCCGCCATGGGGAGGGCGGAGGTGGAGGAGGCCGGCGACGAGGTCCATGACGACGCCGAGTCGCCCGGTGCGGCTGTCGTGGACGAGAGCGGCGTCGGGGGCGGTGGGGGTGGCGGCCGTCACGGGGTGAGCCAGCTGTCGAGCCGCACGGTGACCAACTTCCCGTTCGCACCCACGACTTTGGCGGCGAGGGGCACGCCGCCCGCCGCGTTGAGCGTGACGGTCGCACCGACGGAGGGGTGCCACGGCTGCTGGTCGGCCTGCTCGCGACGGGCGCGGACGCCGGCGCGGAGCACGTCGACGATCTGGACGACTACGGAGGTCGGGGCGGCGCCGAGGTCGATCAGGACGATGCCGGTGACGGAGGCGCACGCCCAGTCGATTCCGGGGGAGGGGAGTTGGGTACCGGCGTAGGCGAGGGTCGCCTTGAGGTCGTCGAGGGCGTCGGCGGCCTCGCGGCGGTCCTCGGCGGTGATTTTTCTGAGCATGGAAGCCATGGCGTTCGGATTTCCTTGCGTGACGAGACTGTCCGGAAATATGGCAATCGACTGACCGGCAATGATCGCGCTGTGTCATCACTCGATCACGATTCGATGCTCCACCTTGGCGTGGGCCGTTCCTACTGTGTTTGCGGGACGTTTGGGACACTTCGCGGCTATGGTTCGTCCCGTCCCCGATGTGCTGCGGAGATGGAATATGAACCATGGTCTTCGGCGCGCCTTGGCCAGTGCCAAGATGACGGAAGCGCAGCTGGCTGAGGCGTGTGGAGTCGACGCCAAGACCGTCAGCCGATGGATCGCCGATCCCGGCCGTACTCCCCATGCTCGGCATCGATGGGCGGCTTGTAGGGCGCTAGGTGAGGAGGAAGTCGCTTTGTGGCCTACTACTGCCCGCTTGACCCTTAGGACTGGGCCCTGACCGAGAGGTTGTCCAGGTATTTCCGTACCGCTCGGCGGCGCCGTCCTCGCTCTGGCGATCGCTGATTACCAAGGCCGAGCGTGAGTTGACGTTCGCCGGCTACACCAACTACTTCCTGTGGCTTGAGCAGGCGAACCTTGCCGGTGCGTTGCGGCGGAAGGCTCAGGGGGGCTGTCGTGTGAGATTCCTCATCGGTGATCCTGACAGTCCAGTGACGAGAGCCCGTGAGTTTGAGGAGGGCGTTCCCCTCACGCTGGCTACACGGATCGCTGTGACCATCAGCGAGTTGGAGCGATTGCGAGATGTCTCGAACGTCGAGGGTCGGTTCGAGACCGGGCATGTGAACCTGTCTGTCTTCCGGTTCGATGACGAGATGCTGGTGACTCCGATCCTTGCCCGCAGGGTCGGCCACGACTCGCCCATGTTCCATCTTCGACGCACCCAGTCGGATGGCATGTTCGACCGATTCGCGGATCATGTCGAAGAGTTGTGGAGCCGAGGTCGAAGCATCTGGGAGGTGGCTGCGCATGGCCAGGCGTGATTTCGAGAACGACCCGCATGCGCCGAAGGCAAACAGCCTGGTGCCGGCGGCCTCTGTCGTCGTGGTCGACGGCGATGGCCGCGTACTCCTTCAGCGTCGTACCGACAACGGCATGTGGGCCTTGCCCGGCGGAAAGATGGAGCTCGGGGAGTCCCTCGCGGACTGCGGCGTCCGCGAAACCCGTGAGGAGACCGGTATCGACGTCGTCATCACCGGCATTGTGGGCACCTACACCGACCCTGGCCATGTTTTCGCCTATGACGACGGCGAGGTGCGGCAGGAGTTCTCCATTTGCTTGCTCGGTGAGCCGCTGGGTGGCGAACTCCGAGTCTCCGGCGAGTCGTTCGAGGTCGGCTGGTTCTCCCCAGCCGATGCCGACGGCCTGCCCATGGTGCCGAGCATCCGCAAGCGCCTCGCCGACTGGCGCAGCGGCCGCACCCCCGTCGTGCGCTGAGGCCTAGGAGTAGTGCTTGTGCAGGTCGTCGCTGATCAGTCCGGTGCCGTGGTGGACGGCCTGGCTGGAGTAGGTCCCGCGCAGTTGGGCGGCGTGCGCGGTTCGCTGGTGTTCGATCAGCAGCCCCTCGGTGTCGTCCGAGTGGCCGCTGCGGGCCCGCTCTCGGCGGCCCAGGAGGACGGTCGTGCCGATGATGGCGGCCACGAGTGAGACCAGGAACGCGATGACGAAGGTCATGAGGTCTCACCTTTCCCCCGGTCCTGGATCGTCCCATGACGAACCATCTCCACGGAAGGGTCAGTTCCACCTGACCCGCCGCACGAGAAGTCGACCAGACCGACTTCTCGTGCCGCGCGCCACGGGTTTCGGGGCCCGTCCCATCGAGCAGATCGGGGAGGGGGCATGACAACTCCCCCTTCCAGATGTCGATGTGAGGAGTCCGTATGAGCCCCACCCGTCGTGACGTCCTGCGCTGGGGAGCCGGTGCCGGCGGCGCCCTCCTGGCCGCCGCCGCGTTCAGCCCGGACGCGGCGGCAGCAGCAGCGGCGGCACCCGCCGCCACCGTCAGCCCGTCCTCCTGGATGAGCGCCCTGGACGACGCCACGCCGCTGACCGCCCTGACCATCCCCGGCACCCACGACTCCTGCTGCACCGACCCGATGCACGGCACCGAGTGGTCCCACACCCAGAACTGGGGCGTGCCCGGGCAACTCCAGCGCGGCATCCGCTTCCTCGACATCCGCTGCAACGGACTCGCCGGGACCGCCGACGAACTCGGCATCTACCACAGTGACAACTACCAGTACGTCCGTCTCCAGGACGTCCTCGACCAGTGCCGCGCCTTCCTCGCCGCCAACCCGCGCGAGGGCCTGGTCATGCGGGTCAGGAACGAGTACGCGGGCGGGAACCGGCTCGACGACACCGAGTTCCAGCGCCGGATCAACCACTACCTGGACGACCTCGGCTACCGGGGCCTGTTCTGGACGAACCCCTCGTGGCCCACCCTCGGCCAGGCCCGTGGCCGGATCGTCCTCGCCGCCGACTTCGGCAACCCGTGGTCCGTCATCCAGTGGTCCAGCGGCACCAACACCTGGTTCGCGACCCAGGACACCTTCCAGGGCATCAGCCTCGCCGCCAAGTCCCAGGCCGTCGTCGACTGGTTCGACCATGCCTTCCTCGACCAGGGCTCCCCGCGGATGTACGTGAACTTCACGAGCTACGCCAACGGCGGCTGGCCCAAGGTCAACGCGGCCGCCATCATGCCCCCCGTCCGCGACTACCTGAACGCCCGCCGCCAGCAGCCCGCCCACTTCGGCATCGTCCCGATGGACTTCCCCGACTTCCACACCGACGTCCTGCAACTGCTCATCGACAAGAATTTCATCGGCCGCTGACCGGGCCGCTGGGTAGCCTGCCGTCATGCCTGCTTCCCTGCCCTTCGCCGGCCCCACCCGCTTCGACGGCGACCCCGACCGCGTCGCACTCGTCGTCCCCGGGGTCGGGTACTCGCCCGCGAGGCCGCTGCTCCACTTTGCCCGTGCCGTGCTCCTCCACCACGGATGGACGGTGCAGGAGTTGTGGTGGCAGGTGCCGGACGACTTCCCCGGGCTCACCGTGGACGACCGGATCGCCTGGGTCGAGCGGCAGGTCGGCCAGGCCGTCGCCGCCGAGGAGGGGGCCTGCCGTCTTCTCGTCGGCAAGTCCTTGGGCTCGCTCGCCTGTGGCATCGCAGCCGATCGGAGGATGGCGGCGGCCTGGCTGACCCCCGTCCTGACCCTCGACCAGGTGGCCCGCTCGCTCCGCCGATCCGAAGCGCCGACGCTCCTGGTCGGTGGGAGCGCCGACAAGCTGTGGGATCGACAGGTCGCCGAGTCGGTGGGGCACGAGGTCCTGGAGGTGCCCTCGGCGGATCACGCCCTTGAGCTGGCGGATGATCCCGTGGGGTCGGCCGGGGTGCTGCGGCAGGTCGTCTCGAGGCTGGACCGCTTCGTCGGCTCGCTCGACGTCTAGAGAGCGCCCGGAGGCGGTCGGCGGACGCCGAACCGGGGTGGGCGGCCCAGGCGGCGGGTTGCTCTTCGGCGTCGGTGGTGCGGGTGTCGCAGGTGAGGGCAGGTCCGCCGGTGTCCGGGCGGTGCAGGACCTTGGCGCGACGTGGCGGCGGCCCCGCGGTCGGGTGTCGATCGCGAGGCCGTCGCCGTCGCCGTGGCCCGTGACCCGGGCGGGCTCAGCCGATGGAGCGGGGGAGGCGGGTGGTCAGGTACAGGATGACGAAGGAGCCGATGAGCTGGAGGCCCAGGCAGAGGGCGAGGGCGCGGTCCATGCCGAGGCTGGGGGAGAGCGACAGGTAGAGGGTGCCGAGGGTGGCGACGCCGAGGGCGAGGCTGGACTGCTGGCTGGTGGCCAGGACGCCGCTGCCGACGCCGGCCCGGGTGGCGGGCACCTTGGAGAGGACGACGCGGAACAGCGGAGTGCCGATCAGACCCTGCCCGATGCCGGCGAGGGCGACGCCGGGCGCCATCCGCAGCGGGGAGAAGTGCGACCAGTCGGCGAGGACGGTGACGGCGAGGGTGGCCAGGCCGGTGGCCTGGATGACGGCGCCGGCGCTCAGCACCCGGCTGCCGTAGCGGCCGATCAGCCGGGGGCCGGAGAGCGAGGCGGTGAAGTAGCCGACGGCCATCGGGACGAGCGCCCAGCCGGCCGCGACCGGGCCGAGGTGCAGGCCCTGCTGGAGGGCGACGGCGATGACGAACATGAAGCCGCCGAAGCCGCTGAAGTAGGGCAGTGCGATGCCGAGGCCGCGCCGCATCTCGGGGATGCGCAGCAGGGACGGCGGCACCAGCGGGGTGGCGCCGCGCTGCTCCGCCCGGCGTTCGACCAGGACGAAGGCGGCGGCGAGGACGGGAAACAGCCCGAGCAGCACCCAGGACCAGAGCGGCCAGCCGGCGGCGCGGCCCTCCATCAGCGGGACGAGCAGGGCGAGCAGCGAGGCGGTGAGCAGGACGGTGCCGGGCACGTCGACGCGGGCGGCCTGGGTGGCCCGGCTCTCCGGGACGTAGCGGACGGCGAGGACCAGGGCGAACAGCGCGAACGGCACGTTGAGCAGGAAGACGGAGCGCCAGCCGGTGCCGAACAGGTCGGCGGCGACGAGCATGCCGCCGAGCACCTGCCCGATCACCACGGAGATGCCGCCGACGGCGCCGTAGATGCTGAGGGCGCGGCCGCGCCGGGCGCCGTCGGTGGCGGCGGTGATGGTGCCGAGGACCTGCGGGATCAGCAGCGCGGCGGAGGCGCCCTGGGCGGCGCGGGCGGCGACCAGGGTCCAGGCGCCGGGGGCGAGGCCGCAGGCGAGCGAGGTGAGGGCGAAGGTGGCGGCGCCGACGACGAAGAGCCGGCGGCGGCCGAAGATGTCACCGAGGCGCCCGCCGAGGACGAGCAGGACGGCGAAGGCGATGCCGTAGCCGGCGGCGACGAGTTCGAGGACGGCGGGCCCGGCGGCCAGGTCGTGGTCGATGGTGGGCAGGGCGACGTTGACGATGAAGAAGTCGAGCATCGGCAGGAAGGCCCCGAGCAGGACGGTGACCAGCCCGGCGGTGCCGAGGGAGGGGGTGTCGGCGGCGGCTGCGGCGCCGGGGGTGGTGGCGGCGCGGACCGGGTCGGGGGCGACGGCGAGTTGTTGGGTCACGGGTCCTACGATCCGCCTGGCCGTACCCTGGTACCAGAGTGTGGTTATCCAGGTATAAGAAGTACCTGGCAACAGGCTCCGGGCTGGCGCATGCTAGGAACCATGAGCCTCACCACCTCGGCCGCGCAAGCCCGCACCACCCGGGCCGCGCAAGCCCGGACGGCCCCGGTCGCGCAAGCCCGGACCACCCCCGACGACGCCCGCCGGTACGACCTGGCGGCCTTCCTGCGCAGCCGCCGCGAGCGGATCGCACCCGAGCAGGTGGGCCTGCCCCCGACCGGCCGCCGCCGCACGCCGGGGCTGCGCCGCGAGGAGGTCGCGCAGCTCGCCGCCGTCGGGGTGACCTGGTACACGTGGTTGGAGCAGGGGCGGGACATCCAGGTGTCCACCCAGGTGCTGGACGCGGTCTCCCGCGCCCTGCTGCTGGACCCGAGCGAGCGCGCGCACCTGTTCACCCTGGCCGGCGCGGAGGATCCGGCGCCGGTGAAGGAGTGCCCTTCGGTCACCCAGAGCGTGCGACTGGTGCTGGAGCAGATGTCGCCGTACCCGGCCGCGGCGGTCAACGCCCGCTACGACGTGCTCGCGTACAACGCCCAGTACACCGCGATCGTCGGCGACCTCAACGAACTTCCGCCCGGGGACCGCAACTTGATGTGGCTGGCGTTCACCCCCTCGCGGTTCCGCGAGGTGCTGATCGACTACCGGACCGAACGCCTCGGCATGGTGGCCCGGTTCCGCGCCGCGATGGCCGACCACAGTGCGGAGCCCGCCTGGAAGGCACTGCTGGCCCGGCTGCTCAAGGCCTCGCCGGACTTCGCGGAGGTCTGGCAGCGGCACGAGGTGATGCGGCCGGGCAACGGGATCAAGCGGTTCCAGGTGCCGGGCGTCGGACTGCTGCGCTGCGAGTACACCAACTTCTGGCTCGGCCCCCGACTCGGGACGAGGATGATCACCTACACCCCGCTGGACGAGGAGACCCGCGAGCTGATGAACCGCCTGCCCGACGGCTTCTAACGGGGGGCGAGGACGGCACGCCCGAGCAGCACGCACACCACCGCGAGCGGCAGTTCGACGCAGAGCGCCATCACCAGGGCGGCGAGCACCGCGTGGCCCGGGCCGGCGCAGGCGATGTCGGCCAGCGCGTCCCCCGCGAGCAGCAGGGCCACCGCGCCGCCGGCCCAGCAGGCGGCGGCGCTGCGCCGGCGCAGCAGGGCGTCGAGCGAGAGCAGCGCGGAGAACTCCAGCAGGTCGAGCACGACCCACGGAGTCTCGTGGCAGGCGGCGAGGACCGCGAGCCAGGGCAGCAGTGCGACGGCGGCCGTGACCGGCACCCGCTCGAAACGGGCGGGCAGGACGAGGGCGGCGGCCGGGCGGCCGGCGAGGACGGCGGTGCTCATGCCGCCCCTCCGGCCGCGACCTCGCCCCGGCGCCGCACCCGCTCCAGCGGCTGCCGCTCGGTGGTGTCCCCGCCGGGGTGCCGGACCAGCACCCCGGCGTACGGGCCTTCGGCCCAGGCGAGCCAGAACCGCCCGGCGACCGTGACCACCTCGCCGGCGACCGCCGGCCGCTCGAACCGGAGCGACCCGGCGGACCGGAGCGACCCGGCGAACCGGAACGGCCGCACGGACCGGAGCGACTCGGCGGACCGGAACGGCCGGGCCAGCCGCCTGACGGTGAACGCCACCCTGGGCACGCTGCCGTCGGCCGCCAGCCGGCCCCAGGCGAGCACGTGGGACGCCCGCCCGCCGGCCGGGCTGCGACGAGCACCGCGCAGCAGCTGCGGGGTGAGCCTGGCGGCGACCAGGACATCGGCCAACTCGCCGTCCTGGTACACCTCCAGCGCGGCGCGGCCACGGCGGCCGACCAGGCTGCGGACCGACCAGGGCCCGGCCCCGACCGGCAGCGCCCCCTCCGGCCCCGCCGTCCGGCGGAGCGCGTCCCCGGGAACACCCCCGTGGCTCCCGGGGACGGGCCGCCGGTGCGGCGGGGTGGCGGAGTGCGATGCGGTGCTCGTCATGCCGTCAAGCTTCCCGTCGATCATGGGCCGCTGTCGGTGGTGCCGTGCTCCGAATCCGGGGTGTACCTAGATACACCCCGACCGTGAGCCCCCCTTCATGGCGGCCGTTGATCATCGCGCCCTACGCTGTCGGTCATGCCCTCCACCACGTTGCGCCGAGCGCTCGTCAGGAGCCTTCGGCGCCCCCCGTGGTCGCCCGAGGCCTGGCGGGACACCCGTTTCATAGCCGCCGGCCTCCCGATGGCCCTGCCGGTCTGGCTGGCCGTCACCGAGTCCAAGCTGCTCTTCCCGATGACGGCCCTGGTCCTCATCTGCACGCGCCCGCTCACCGCCGCCCAGCGCGGCCGGCTGCGGGTCCTGCGCGGGGTGGAGGTGCCGCCGCCGCGCCCCGGCGAGCCCTGGGCCTGGCTGCCGGGCCGGCTGCTGCTGGGCCTGACCTGGCGCCAGGCCGTCCACCACCTGCTGGCCGGCCCGCTGCTGGCGGCGGGCGCGCTGGTGGTGCTGTACGCCTGGGGCGCCGGCGTGGTGATGGCCAGCGTGTACGGCTGGGTCTGGCTGATGCCCGTCGGCAGCACGCTGCGCTCGGAGCTGGCCGGGCTGGATGTCGCGATCACGGTCGCCGGGGTGCTGCTGCTGGCCGTGATGCCCTGGCTGGCGGCGCTGGCGGCCTGGCTGGAGGTGCGCACGGCGCAGCTGCTGCTCGGCCCCAACCGGGCGGAGGCGCTGGAGCGGCGGGTCGAGGAGATCGCCGAGAGCCGGGCCGGGCTGGTCGACACGGTGGACGCCGAGCGCCGCCGGATCGAGCGCGACCTGCACGACGGCGCCCAGCAGCGCCTCACCTCCCTCGCGATGAACCTGGGCCTGGCCCGGCGCACCCTCAAGGACGTCCCGCCCGAGGTCATGCAGGTGATCGTGGACGCGCACGAGGAGGCGCAGGCGGCCATCGACGAGCTGCGCGACCTGGTCCGCGGCCTGCACCCGGCGGTCCTGGAGGACCGCGGCCTGGACGCGGCGCTGTCCGGCATCGCCGCCCGCGCCCCGCTGCCGGTGCGCCTGGACGTCGACCTCGCCGAGCCGGTCGCCCCGACCGTCGAGGCGGTCGCCTACTTCACCGTCTCCGAGGCCCTGACCAACGTGGCCAAGCACGCCCGCGCCCAGCGGGTCGACCTCTCGGTGCGGACGGCCGGCGGCCGGCTGCGCCTGGTCATCAGCGACGACGGCGTCGGCGGGGCGGACGCCTCGCGCGGCACCGGGCTGACCGGTCTGCGCAAGCGCGCCGCCTCGGTCGACGGCACGCTGTCCGTTCTCAGCCCCCTCGGGGGCCCCACCACCATCACCGTGGAGTTGCCGTGCGCGCTGTGATCGCCGAGGACTCGGTCCTGCTGAGGGTCGGCCTGGTCAAGGTCCTGGAGGCGGTGGGCTTCGAGGTCGTGGCCGCCGTCGGGGACGCCACCGAGCTGCTGGCCGCCGTCGAGGAGCACCGCCCGAAGGTGGTCGTCGCGGACGTCCGGATGCCCCCGGGCTTCACCGACGAGGGCGTGAAGGCGGCACTGATGATCCGCCAGCAGTGGCCGGAGGTCGCCGTGCTGCTGCTCTCCCAGCACGTGGAGGAGCGCTACGCCGCGGACCTGCTGGCCACCAACACCAGCGGCGTCGGCTACCTGCTCAAGCAGCGGGTGGCCAACGTGGACGACTTCGTGGAGGCGCTGCAGCGGGTCGCCGCGGGCGGCACCGCGCTGGACCCGGAGGTGGTGGCCCAGCTGCTGGTGCGCCGCCACCGGGACCCGCTGGAGAAGCTGACCCCGCGCGAGCGGGACGTGCTCGGCCTGATGGCGGAGGGCCGTTCCAACGCCGCGATCGCGGCCGCCCTGGTGGTCAGCGACAGCGCGGTGGCCAAGCACATCAACTCGATCCTCACCAAGCTCGACCTGCCGCCGGCCGAGGACAGCCACCGCCGGGTGCTGGCGGTGCTGCGGTTCCTGGAGGTCGGGTAGCCATGGACGGACCGACGAAGGCATGGGGGCGGAAGGCCTGGTGGACCACCGGGACGCTCGCGCTCGCGATCGTGATGATCGGCGGCGGGCTGCAGACCTGGGCGATGGTGGTGCAGCAGCGGACGACCTCGACGCAGCCGTACAACGTGACCATCCACAAACTCCGGCTGGACACCGGCAGCGCCTCGGTGCGGGTCAGGGCGGGCCGGGACGGCCATGTGGTGGTCCGGCAGAACCTGGACTGGATGGTGCGCAAGCCCTCGGTGTCGACCACCTTCGACGGCGACGTGCTCACGGTCGGCATGGAGTGCCGGCAGATCCTGCCGTTCGCCGACTTCGGCTGCGGCGCCCAGATCGAACTGGAGGTGCCGGCCGGCACCGACGTGTCGGGGCAGCTGAGCTCGGGCAGCGTCGAGGTGCGGGGCCTGAGCGGCGCCGTCCGGATGGACCTCACCTCGGGCGCGCTGAACCTGATCGGCACGTCCGGGGAGGTGTACGCGCACGTCACCTCCGGGATGGTGCAGGGCACCGATCTGAGCTCGGAGCGCGTGGACACGGAGACCACCTCGGGGTCGGTCGACCTCGCCTTCTCCAAGGCGCCGCGGGCGGTGGACACCAGGAGCACGTCCGGCTCGGTGAAGCTGACCCTGCCGCGGGACTCCCGCTACGGCTTCAGCGGCGACGTCGGCAGCGGCAGCCGCCACGTCGACCCGAGCCTGGCGGATTCCGCCAGCCCGAACCGGATCCACGGCTCGGTCACCTCGGGCTCGATCACGGTCGAGGCGGGCTAGGAACTCCCGGAGACGGCCGGTGACCCGGGTGGGGGACAATGGAGAGTCCCGATCCCCTGCCCCGAGGTCAGCCGCGCATGACAGCCACGCCCGCACCCACCGCGCCCGACGCCGAGTTCGCGCCGCTGGACATCGGCCCGATCCAGGTGTGGCCGCCCGTCGTGCTGGCGCCGATGGCCGGCATCACCAACGCGCCGTTCCGCACGCTCTGCCGCGAGCAGAGCGGCGGCAAGGGCCTGTACGTCTCCGAGATGATCACCACCCGGGCCCTGGTCGAGCGCAACGCCAAGACCATGCAGCTGATCAAGTTCGACGCCAGCGAGAAGCCGCGCTCGATCCAGCTGTACGGCGTGGACCCGGTGACGGTCGGCAAGGCCGCCCGGATGATCGCGGACGAGGGCCTGGCCGACCACATCGACCTCAACTTCGGCTGCCCCGTCCCCAAGGTGACCCGCAAGGGCGGCGGCTCCGCGCTGCCGTACAAGCGCAACCTGCTGCGCGAGATCCTGCGCGAGGCCGTGGCCAACGCGGGTGAGCTGCCGGTCACCATGAAGATGCGCAAGGGCATCGACGACGACCACCTCACCTACCTGGACGCCGGTCGGATCGGCGCCGAGGAGGGTGTGGCCGCGATCGCCCTGCACGGGCGCACCGCCGCCCAGCACTACGGCGGGACGGCCGACTGGTCGGCGATCGCCCGGCTGCGCGAGTCCGTTCCGGCGCACGTCCCGGTGCTGGGCAACGGGGACATCTGGTCGGCGGACGACGCGCTGCGGATGATGCGGGAGACCGGCTGCGACGGGGTCGTGGTGGGCCGCGGCTGCCTGGGCCGGCCGTGGCTGTTCAGGGACCTGGTCTCGATCTTCGAGGGCGAGGTCGACTACGCCCGTCCGGACTTCGGCTACGTGGCGCGGGCGATGGTGCGGCACGCGCAGCTGCTCGGCGAGTGGATCGGGGACGAGGCGCGCGGCGTGATCGACTTCCGCAAGCACGTCGCCTGGTACACCAAGGGCTTCTCTGTCGGCTCGGAGCTGCGGGTGAAGCTCGCCAACTCCTCCTCCCTGGTCGAGCTGGCCGAAACCCTCGCCCTGGTGGAGCAGTCCCAGCCCTGGCCGGCCGGCGCGGACGGCCCGCGCGGGCGTACTGCCGGCAACAACCGGGTGGTTCTGCCCGAGGGCTGGTTGGACGATCCGTACGACTGTGCCCGACCGGGCATGGACGCCGAATCGGACACCTCTGGCGGGTGATCTGTCCATAGCGGCGAAATCGGCCCTCTCGGGCTCACTGCCACTCGGTCCCAGCCCTCTTGTCCAATCTGGACAGGAGGGCTCCTTTTCGGCGGTCGGACGTCACGGAACGGGCACATTTCTGGACGGAGTGCGACGATCGGCTGAGGCGGGCTACGTTCGACCGGTGAGATGCGCTGGTGACGCTTGCCACATGCGGTGGAGTCTGATGGTGGGTCAGTGGACGAAATGGACAGGTCGGCTGTGAATCGCTTCCCGAAGCCGGTGGACCGGTGATCGGCCGATCCGAGTGCAGGAAATCAAGCCGGGGCAACGCGGGCGACCCCCGACCGCTACCCAGCGTCCGAATCGTGCGATCTTCATGTTTCATTCGTTCAAGACTTGAAGGCTGGCTAGCGTCATCCGGACGATTTCACCAACAGAGGTGAACGCCTTTATGTGCATTCGATCTATCGGGTTACCCCCGGGTACCGGCCTCGTACGGCCTATTAGGGGCAGAGAAGAACCTTCGAAATGGGTATGTTCTCCGGCGTCAGGGCAACCGCGTACGAGGAGACCGACCCGTGCCGTCCCAGCAGAAGTTTGTTTACTCCTTCACTGAAGGAAACAAGGACCTCAAGGACCTTCTCGGCGGCAAGGGCGCGAACCTGGCCGAGATGACCAACCTTGGCCTCCCCGTCCCTCCGGGGTTCACCATCACCACCGAGGCCTGCAAGGTCTTCCTGGAGACCGGCAGCGAGCCGGCTTCGCTCCACCAGGAGATCAGCGCCCACCTGGACGCGCTCGAGCAGGGGATGGGCAAGAAGCTCGGCCAGGCGGACAACCCGCTGCTGGTGTCGGTCCGCTCGGGCGCGAAGTTCTCCATGCCCGGCATGATGGACACCGTCCTGAACATCGGCCTCTCCGACGCCTCGGTGGTCGGCCTCGTCGCCCAGTCCGGCAACGAGCGCTTCGCCTGGGACTCCTACCGCCGCCTGGTCCAGATGTTCGGCAAGACCGTGCTGGGCGTCGACGGCGAGCTGTTCGAGGAGGCCCTGGACGAGGCCAAGCACGCCAAGGGCACCGTCAACGACCTGGACCTGGACGCTTCCGACCTCCGGGAACTCGTCGAGGTGTTCAAGGGCATCGTCGAGCGCGAGACCGGCCGGGCCTTCCCGCAGGACCCGCGCGAGCAGATGGACCTCGCCATCCACGCCGTCTTCCACTCCTGGAACGGCGACCGCGCCCGCCTGTACCGCCGGCAGGAGCGCATCCCGAACGACCTCGGCACCGCGGTCAACGTCTGCAGCATGGTCTTCGGCAACCTCGGCGAGGACTCCGGCACCGGCGTCGCCTTCACCCGCGACCCCTCCACCGGTGCCCAGGGCGTCTACGGCGACTACCTGTCCAACGCCCAGGGCGAGGACGTCGTCGCCGGCATCCGCAACACCCTGCCGCTGGCCGAGCTGGAGAAGCTCGACAAGAAGTCGTACGACGAGCTGATGACGATCATGCAGACGCTCGAGAACCACTACCGCGACCTCTGCGACATCGAGTTCACCATCGAGCGCGGCAAGCTCTGGATGCTGCAGACCCGCGTCGGCAAGCGCACCGCCGCCGCGGCCTTCCGGATCGCCGTCCAGCTGGTCGACCAGGGCCTGATCGACCTGGACGAGGCCCTCATGCGGGTCACCGGCGGCCAGCTCTCGCAGCTGATGTTCCCGCGCTTCGCCCCGAACGCCGAGTCCCAGCAGATCGCCTGGGGCCTCGCCGCCTCGCCCGGCGCCGCCATCGGCAAGATCGTCTTCGACTCCTACACCGCCGTCAAGTGGTCCCGCTCCGGCGAGAAGGTCATCCTGGTCCGCCGCGAGACCAACCCGGACGACCTGGACGGCATGATCGCCGCCGAGGGCATCCTCACCTCGCGCGGCGGCAAGACCTCGCACGCCGCCGTCGTCGCCCGCGGCATGGGCAAGACCTGCGTCTGCGGCGCGGAGGAGCTGGAGGTCGACACCAAGCGCCGCCGGATGACCACCGCCGACGGCCTGGTGCTGGAGGAGGGCGACATCGTCTCCATCGACGGCGCCACCGGCAAGGTCTACCTCGGCGAGGTCCCCGTCCTGCCGTCCCCCGTCGTCGAGTACTTCGAGGGCACCCTGCACGCCGGCGCCGACGTCCAGGGCGGGCTCGTCCAGGCCGTCCACCGGCTGATGTCGCACGCCGACGGCCGCCGCCGGCTCGCCGTGCGCGCCAACGCCGACAACGCCGAGGACGGCGGGCGCGCCCGCCGCTACGGCGCCCAGGGCATCGGCCTGTGCCGCACCGAGCACATGTTCCTCGGCGAGGAGCGCCGCAAGGAGGTCGAGCACCTGATCCTGGCGGACAACGACAAGGACCGCGAGCTCGCCCTCTCCACCCTGCTGCCGCTGCAGAAGGGCGACTTCCTGGAGCTCTTCCAGGCCATGGACGGCCTGCCGGTCACCGTCCGCCTGCTCGACCCGCCGCTGCACGAGTTCCTGCCGGACATCACCGAGCTGTCGGTGCGCGTCGCCCTCGCCGAGGCCCGCAAGGACCCGAACGAGAACGACCTGCGCCTGCTCCAGGCGGTGCACAAGCTGCACGAGCAGAACCCGATGCTGGGCCTGCGGGGCGTCCGCCTCGGCCTGGTCATCCCCGGTCTGTTCGGCATGCAGGTCCGCGCCATCGCCGAGGCCGCCGCCGAGCGCAAGCTCGCCGGCGCGGACCCGCGCCCCGAGGTGATGATCCCGCTGGTCGGCACCGTCCAGGAGCTGGAGCTGGTCCGCGACGAGTGCGAGCGCGTGCTCGCCGAGGTCGCCCAGTCCACCGGCGTGCAGCTGGACATCAAGCTCGGCACCATGATCGAGCTGCCGCGCGCCGCGGTCACCGCCGGCCAGATCGCCGAGGCCGCCGAGTTCTTCTCCTTCGGCACCAACGACCTCACCCAGACCGTGTGGGGCTTCTCCCGGGACGACGTGGAGGCCTCGTTCTTCACCGCCTACCTGGAGAAGGGCATCTTCGGGGTCTCCCCGTTCGAGACCATCGACCGGGACGGCGTCGGCGCGCTCGTCAAACACGCCGTCGAGGCCGGCCGGGCCACCCGCCCCGACCTCAAGCTCGGCGTCTGCGGCGAGCACGGCGGCGACCCGGACTCGGTCCACTTCTTCCACGAGGTGGGGCTGGACTACGTCTCCTGCTCCCCCTTCCGGATCCCGGTGGCGCGCCTGGAGGCAGGCCGCGCCGCCATCGAGACGGCGGGCAGCGACCCGCGCTGAGGGAGGGTAGGCATCCCCTCCTCGGCCGCGGGCCGGACTGACCGCTTCCCTCCCCGTCGGGAGGGCGTACACCGGAGCTCGGCGCAGGAGAACCGGCGTACGTAACAACGGCCGGGCGGGGACGGACAATGGCGTCCGTCCCCGCCCGGCCGTCCGTCTGTCTCCGGCCGCCCGCGTTTCCCCGCCCTGCCGGATGTGGCGGCGGCCACGTGTGTAGCTGGCCGGACGGCGCCCGCGGGCCTGCCAAGCTGGGGCGCATGACCAGACGCAAAAGCCCGCTCGTCGTCGTGGCCGTCCTGATCCTGGCCCTCGTCGCCGGGATCGGCTACCTGCTCGCCGGCAAGGGCGGCAGCAGCCACCCCAAGGCCGCCGCGAGCTCCACCGCCACCACGGCGGGCGCCTCGGCCCCCAAGCCCTCGGCCCCCAAGCCGTCCCCGCCCGCCGGCGGCACCCCCGCCCCGAGCGGCACCTGGGTGCCCGCCGACCCGGCGCTCGCCGACGTCTGCCGCACCAAGCTCCCCAGCCAGGCCCAGGACACCCTCGGCCTGATCGCCAAGAACGGCCCGTACCCGTACAACCGCGACGGCATCGTCTTCGAGAACCGCGAGAGCCGTCTGCCGAAGAAGTCCGGCGGCTACTACCACGAGTTCACCGTGGTCACCCCGGGCTCCAACGACCGCGGCACCCGCCGCGTCGTCACCGGCGGCTCGGGCGAGCAGTACTGGTCGCCGGACCACTACGCGACCTTCCAGGAGATCGACCCGCGCTGCTGACACCCTCGCACCGAGCCCGCGGCCCGCACCGAGCACGCCGCCGTCACCGGGCCCGGCGCCAGGTGATGCGGGGGTGCGGGCCGTGCGGGCCGGTGGTGAGGAGGGCGGTCAGCTCGTGGAGGACCGGGACGGGGTCGCGCCGGAGTTGGACCGGGGTGGTGCGGACCACGGGGAGCCCGGCGACGGTCAGCCGGTTGGCGCGGGCCAGGCCGCGTTCGTGGTCGGCGGGGTGCAGGTGCCAGGTGCGGGAGTCGATCTCCAGCGCCACGCAGGCGTGCGGCCAGTAGGCGTCCGGGACGGCGAGGAAGCGGCCGTCCAGGAAGAGCACCGGGTTCCACAGCGGCTCGGGCAGGCCCGTGTGCGCCAGGAGTTCGCGGGCCTCGCCCTCCACCACCGACCGCACCCCGGCGGTGAGGTCCTCCACGACCCGGGCCACCTGCGGCAGTCCGAGCGCGCCCGGTCGGGCCAGCAAGTTGTCCAGCAGCTCGCCGAGTTCGCAGTGCCGCCGCTGGACGGCCTCCGCGCACAGCGCCCGGAACCGGCGCTGCCCCGTCTCGCCCGGCGCGAGGTCGGCCAGCGCCCGGGCGACGGTGGTGCTCCACAGTCCGTCGTCCCGCTCGAAGCCGCCCGGCAGGGGCCCGGCCGACCGGTGGATCCGGACGAACTCGCTGTCACGGACCCGGCGTTGGCCGGGGATCAGGACGTCGATCCGGGCCAGGTCGGCCGGGTGTCCGGCGCTCGGCAGCCCGGCGTCGGCCAGCACCGCGTCCCCGGTCAGCAGCACCTCCCCGGCCTGTGGGGCCCGCCCCTTCGGGCTCGCGTACGCCAGCGCGGCGCGCAGCCGCTGATGAGCCGTCAACCTGCCGGTCTGCAGGAAGATCACCCGGGGCAGCACCTGCCGCCAGGGCCCGCCGGGGCGCAGCCGGTGGGCGATGGTGCCGGACGGCACCCCGAGCCGGCGCAGTTGCGCCCGGGTGACGATGTGCTGCTGGTCGGCGCCGAGCAGCACGACGGGGTCGAGCGGGTTCACGCGGGTCATGCCCTGGGTGGTGCCCGCGATGATCGGATGTATGCGAAACATCGCCCGTCGGGGGAACCTGCGGGAATGAGGTTGACGGAGCGTCGGTCGAACCGCTGAGCTGGGGAGCATATGACGACTCCACCCGCCGGCCCCGCGCTCGACGCGCTCAACGGCCTCTCCGTGGGCGACGCCTACGGTGCACAGTTCTTCGTCCCGGCCACCGCCGCCGCCCACTTCGCCGCCCGCACCGACCCGCCCGGCCCCTGGCCGTGGACCGACGACACCGAGATGGCCTGCTCGGTGTACGCCGCGCACACCGAACGCGGCACGATCGACACCTTCGACCTCACCCACGCCTTCGCCCTGCGCCACGACTTCGACCGCGGCTACGGCCCGGCCGCCAACCGGATGCTGCGGCTGATCCGCGAGGGCGGCGACGCCAAGGCCCTGGCGGCCGAAGTCTTCGACGGCCAGGGCTCGTACGGCAACGGCGCCGCGATGCGGGTCGCCCCGCTGGGGGCGGCGTGCGCCGCGGACCTGGACGAGGCCGTCCGGCTGGCGGCCGCGACGGCGGTGGTCACGCACACCCACCCGCAGGCGGTGGACGGCGCCATCGCGGTCGCGGTGGCCGCCGCGTACGCGGTGCGGGCGCGCACCGAGGCGATGACGCCGGAGTCCTTCCTGGAGGCGGTGATCTCCCTCGCCCCTTACGGCGCCGTCCGTGACGGCCTCACCGAGGCGGTCCAGCTGCTCGCCGAACCGGACCCGAGGGCCGCCGCCGAGATCCTGGGCAACGGCAGCCGGACGTCCGCCGTCGACACCGTCCCGTACGCCCTGTGGTGCGCCGCCCGGCACCTGAGCGACTATCCGGCCGCCGTCCGGGAGGCGGTCGCGGCCGGCGGCGACATGGACACGGTGGCCGCGATCACCGGGGGAGTGGTCGCCGCACACACCGGGACCGAGGGCATTCCGGCCGCCTGGCTGGGCGCCCGCGAACCGCTGCCCGGCTGGGCGTTCCCCGAGCCGGGCGGCGTCCGGCCCGCCCCGGAGAGGGAGGGCCGCCTGAAGCCCATGCTGCTGCCCCGCGCCTGCCCGGTGCCGGACGTGGTCTGGACGGACGAGGAGTGGCAGCGGATCCGGGCCGGGCTGCGCCCCCGGGAGATGGAGGACAAGTGGGTGTCCCACACCGCCGAGGGCGTCCTGCACCTGCACCGCAGCTGGACCGGATTCGAGATCTGGAGCGTCCGGGTCACCCCGGTGCGCGGCGGCGGCTGGCGACCCGGGTCGGCGCTGGCCGAGGCGCACCCCGACCGCTTCCGGGGAGCTGCCGATCCGGAGCTCCTCGCACGGGTCCTCGGCCTGGCCGCCAGGGGCTACGGGTGGCGGCCGTAGCCCCCTTCGGACCGTTTCAGGCCGTGATCAGGTGCCCGGGACCGCCGCCGTGTCTAAGGCACTCCTGGTTGATCGCCGGATCCGGGGCGCTGGGCGAGGTGGCGGCGGCGATCCGCAGCTCGATGATGTCCCGCACCGCGGGCCACTCGTCGTCGAGGATCGAGTAGAACGCGGTCGAGCGCACCACCCCGTCGAGCCCGCGCGAGTGGGCCCGGCGGACGCCCTCGGAGGTGGCGCCGAGCCGCTCGATGGCGGTGCGCGAGCGCTGGTTGCGGGCGTCGGCGCGCAGCGAGATCCGCTGCACCCCCCAGGTCTCGAAGGCGTGGCGCAGCATCAGCAGCTTGGCCTCGGTGTTGATGCCGGTGCCCTGGGCGCGCGGCGAGAGCCAGGTGTTGCCGATCTCGGCGGCGTCCGGGACGGCCGTGGCCGGGTCGCCGAACGGCACCCCGGGCACCGGTGGCCAGACCATCGGCCCCCGCCAGTAGTCGAGTTCCAGGAATCGGGTGGAGCCGACGACCCGGCCGTCCGCCACGTTCACCGTCGCGAACGGCAGCGACCGGCCCGCGGCCTGGTCGGCGAGGGCGCGCGCGATGTAGTCGCGGGCCGCTTCGAGGCCGTGCGGGACGGGCGTGAAGGCGTAGGTCGTACGGTCCTCGGCGCCGGCCTCGGCGATGGCCGAGGCATGGTGCGCGGCGAGGGGCTCCAGCCGCACGGTGCGGCCGGTGAGGATGACAGGTACGGGCACGGAACCTTCGGTCCTTCATCGGTCGGAGGGTGCCTCCCGCGCCGGGGTGACGGCTCGGGCTGCGGTGGACAGTCGCCCCGGCCCCGGAGTCCGCCCGCCGGTACCCGCGCACGCCGGAGAGCCGGTCGGGCGGGGCGGGGGCGGCGGCCCGGAAGCGGGCAGCGCGGTGCCGGAACGGACACGGGTCCACGGACCGGTCCGGCGGGGATGAGCGAGGGGACAGCGTGCGTCCGCGAGATGGCCGAAGAGGAAACGGGAGCGCGAAGGAAACAGGCGGCCAGATGAAGGCAAGATGCGTCGTGGGGGCTGGCCGAGCACCGGTCCGGGACGTGGCCGACGGCGTTACGGGACGACGTGACGACGACGCGACGATGCGAGGCAGCGAGAGGACGATACCCGCCAGAAGGCGGTGCGTCACTTCGCGGCACGCGAATGGCGGTGCGGGCCGCTGCGGCCCGTCCCCGGCCGGGCCGTTGAACACCCGTGACCAGGGGCTTTCCACCCGGGTGCGATCATGGTCCGGAGCGGTCCGCCGAGGCCGCCGGCCCCGTCGCCGGGCGGGTCGGGAATTCCGGCGGCGCCCGGCACGCTGGAGAGGACGAGAAGCCGGTACGTCGTGACGAGTAGAGAACGGGGTTGGGTGCGCGGTGCGTGACTTCCAGGCGTTGTACGAGCTGGATCAGCAGGGCGTGGCCGCGGTGGCCGCGGCCGCCGCGGAGCTGCGCGACACCGGCGCGGGCCTCGTGCTGCTCCAGCACTTCGAGGGCTTCATGGACGCCGGCGAGGCCGGCGGCCAGGTGGTGGCCCACCTCCTGGAGACGGGCTCGCCGCAGGTGGTGGCCCGCTTCGACCACGACCGCCTGGTCGACTACCGGGCGCGCCGCCCCCCGATGGTCTTCGACCGCGACCAGTGGACGTCCTACGAGCCGCCGGAGATCCTGCTCCAGCTCGTCCGCGACGGCGCGGGCGCGCCGTTCCTGCTGCTCACCGGCCCCGAGCCGGACGTCGAGTGGGAGCGCTTCGCCGGCGCCGTCCGCGAGCTGGTGGAGCGCTTCGAGGTCCGGCTGGCGGTGGACTTCCACGGCATCCCGATGGGCGTGCCGCACACCCGCCCGGTCGGCCTGACCCCGCACGGCAACCGGCTCGACCTCGCGGCCGGCTACCCGCAGTGGTTCGAGCAGGCGCAGGTCCCGGGCAGCGCCCAGGCGCTGCTGGAGTACCGCCTGGCCGAGGCCGGGCACGACGTGCTGGGCTTCGCCGTGCACGTCCCGCACTACGTGGCGCGCTCGGAGTACCCGGCGGCGGCCGTGCTGATCCTGGAGGCGGTGCAGTCCGCCACCGGCCTGGTGCTGCCCGGCACCCGGCTGCGCGAGCGGGTCGGCGAGGTGTACGCGGACATCGAGGAGCAGCTGGCGCACGGGGACGGCGAGTTGCGCTCGGCGATCCGCGGCATGGAGGGCCAGTACGACGCGGTGGCGGGCGCGGAGGGCCGGGAGAGCCTGCTGGCCGAGCCGGTGGACCTGCCGTCGGCGGACGAGTTGGGGCGGCGCTTCGAGCAGTTCCTGGCCGAGCACGAACGCGGTGCGGAGTAGGCCCGGCGCGGAATTCGGTCCCGCAGGGGCGGGAACCGGCCGGGTCGGCGGCGGCCGGGAGTCACGGGAGTCATTCGAGGGCCCCGTTCGTTGGTGCTGGCGGCGTCGGGGGACGCGCCGCCGTACGGAGCTGCCCGTGTGACGCCTATCCCTCGGGGGGATGCCATGCCCACGACCATGTCCAGGACCACTCGCCCGGCCGCCGCCCTGGCGGTCGGGCTCGCCGCGCTGCTGCTCGCCGGGTGCACCGGCGCGGACGGCGGGACGGAGGGCTTCGCGGGCGCGCTGCCCGCCAAGAACACCAAGTCCACGCCGCCGCCGAACGGCCCGTACGTGGCCCTCGGCGACTCGTACACCGCCGGCCTGAAGATCACCCCCCAGGTGGGCGAGCCGAAGGGCTGTTCCCGCTCGGGGGTCAACTACCCGTCCCTGGTGGCGAAGGGGCTCGGGCTGCCGGGCGGCCAGTTCCAGGACGTCAGTTGCAGCGGCGCCCGCACCGGTGACCTGACCGGTGCCCAGGAGACCGACCGCGGCACCAACCCGCCCCAGCTGAACGCGCTGACCCCGGCCACCCGGCTGGTGACGGTCGGCATCGGCGGCAACGACGCGGGCTTCATGGAGGTCGTCAAGGAGTGCGCCAAGGAGAACCTGGTGGACGCGGTGAAGGGCGCCGTCGGTGCCACCCGCGCGTCCTCGCCCTGCCGCGAGCACTACGCCTCCGGCGGCACCGACGAGGTGCAGCGCAAGGTCGACGCGGCCGGTGAGCAGCTCGGCCGGATCCTGGAGGACATCAAGCACCGCTCCCCGCAGGCCCGGGTGTACGTGGTCGGGTACCCGACGCTGCTCCCGGCCGACCCGGCGAGCTGCCGGCCGGTGCTGGGCAAGGCGGTCACCGAGGGAGACCTGGGCTTCCTCTCGGAGAAGGAGCAGCAGCTCAACGGCATGCTCAAGCGGCGTGCGGAGGGCGCCGGCGCGGTGTTCGTGGACGCGGCCGCCCCCTCGGCCGGGCACGACATGTGCGCGGGCGAGGCCACCCGCTGGGTCGAACCGCCGTTCCCGGCCCCGGGCCTGGCGGCGATCCACCCCAATGCCAAGGGGCAGGAGGCGGTGGCCGCCGCCGTCCTCAAGGCCGTCCGCGGCTGAGGCCGGGGGCCGTCCGGCAGGCCGGGGCGGACACCAGCGCGTACCGCAGGATTCACGCTCCGGCCCACGCCCCTTCGTGCGCGGCACACCCCGGCTGTCGGGGGCGCGGCGTACCGTGAGGGGCATATGGATGACACCGCGCACCGCCTCGCCGCCGCCCCGCTTCCGTACGACCACGCCGCCGAGGCCCGCTGGGTCCCCGAACCGGACAAGCGCCCCGGCCGTACGGCCTTCCAGCGCGACCGCGCCCGGGTGCTGCACTCGGCGGCGCTGCGGAGACTGGCCGGCACCACCCAGGTGGTCGCCCCGATGCGCAGCGACTTCCCCCGCACCCGGCTCACCCACTCCCTCGAATGCGCCCAGGTGGGGCGGGAGTTGGGCGCCGCCCTGGGCTGCGACCCGGACCTCGTGGAGGCCGGCTGCCTGGCCCACGACATCGGCCACCCGCCGTTCGGCCACACCGGCGAGGAGGCGCTCGACCAGGCCGCCGAGGCCTGCGGCGGCTTCGAGGGCAACGCGCAGTCGCTGCGCATCCTCACCCGGCTCGAACCCAAGCGCTTCGCCCCGGAGGGCGAGCACCCCGCCGCCCGGCTCGCCCCCTGGCCCGGTCGCAGCGTCGGCCTCAACCTGACCCGCGCCACCCTCGACGCCGCCACCAAGTACCCGTGGACCCGCGGCGCCCACCCCACCGACCCGGCCTCGCCCAAGTACGGCGTCTACGCCGACGACCTGCCGGTGTTCCGTTGGCTGCGGGCCGGCTCCCCGGCTGGGCGCAAGTGCTTCGAGGCCACCGTCATGGACTGGTCCGACGACGTCGCCTACTCGACCCACGACGTCGAGGACGGCCTCCAGGCCGGCCACATCGACCCGGCCGTGCTGCGCGCGCCGAGCGAGCGGGCCGAACTCTTCAAGGTCGCCGAGCGCTACGCCCCGGACGCCGAGCCGGAGGAGCTGGCCGCCGCCCTCGACCGGCTGCTCGCCCAGGACTGGTGGCCCCAGGGGTACGACGGCACGGCCCGTGCCCGGGCCGGGCTGAAGGACCTCACCAGCCAGCTGATCGGCCGCTTCTGCCTGGCCGCCGAGCAGGCCACCCGGGCCCGCTACGGCCCCGGCCGGCTCACCCGGTACACGGCCGAGCTGGTGGTGCCCCGGGGCGTCCGGCTGGAGGTCGCGGTGCTCAAGGCGGTCGCCGTCCGCTTCGTGATGCAGCGCGACGAGCAGGCCCAGCTGCGGGCCCGCCAGCGGATCGTGATCGCCGAGCTGGCGTACGTGCTCACCCAGCGCGCTCCCGAGGGCCTGGACCCGGTGTTCGCCGCGCTCTACCGCGAGGCCGAGGACGACCGGGCCGCCCTGCGCGCGGTCATCGACCAGATCGCCACCCTCACCGACGCCTCCGCCCTCGCCCTGCACGCCCGGCTCGTCGGCGCCGCCTGGGCCTGACCGCCCACGGCCGTGCCGCCCGGGCCTGACCGCCCACGGCCGTGCCGCCCGGCGCCCGACCGCCCCCCGTGGCGCAACAGGCTTCGGCGCGACCGGCCCGCCCGGAAACCCCGGCCGCCCCAGTAGACTTCCGGGGTGGCCGGGCGGATCAGGGACGAAGACGTACAGGCGGTGCGCAGCGCACTGCCGATCGACGCCGTGGTCGGCGACTACGTTCAGCTCACCAACGGTGGCGGCGGCGAGTACAAGGGCGTCTGCCCCTTCCACGACGAGAAGTCCGCCTCGTTCTACGTGAACCCCGCCAAGGGCGTCTTCCACTGCTTCGGCTGCCAGGAGAACGGCGACACCATCGCCTTCCTGATGAAGATCGAGCACTTCACCTTCGCCGAGGCCGTCGAGCGGATGGCCACCCAGGCCGGCGTCACCCTGCGCTACGAGGAGGGCGGCTACAGCCCCCGCCACCAGCAGGGCGAGCGGACCCGCCTGGTCGAGGCGCACAAGGTGGCCGCCGCCTACTACCAGGAGCAGCTGGCCTCGGCGGAGGCGGAGATCGGCCGCCGCTTCCTGGCCGAGCGCGGTTTCGACGAGGAGGCCGCCCGCACCTTCGGCGTCGGCTACGCCCCGGTGGGCTGGGAGCACCTGGTCCGCTACCTGCGCGGCAAGGGCTTCACCGACAAGGAGATCCTGCTCGGCGGCCTGGCCTCGCAGGGCCAGCGCGGCGGCCTGATCGACCGCTTCCGGGGCCGGCTGGTCTGGCCGATCCGGGACATCGCGGGCGAGGTGGTCGGATTCGGCGCCCGCCGCCTGCGCGAGGACGACAACGGCCCGAAGTACCTGAACACCCCCGAGACGCCGATCTACAAGAAGTCGCACGTGCTGTACGGCATCGACCTGGCGAAGAAGGAGATCGCCAAGTCGGGCCGCGCGGTGGTGGTCGAGGGCTACACCGATGTGATGGCCTGCCACCTGGCGGGGGTCACCTCGGCGGTGGCCACCTGCGGTACGGCCTTCGCCGAGGACCACATCAAGATCATCCGCCGGCTGCTGATGGACACCTCGCAGTACCGCGGCGAGACGGTCTTCACCTTCGACGGCGACGCGGCCGGCCAGAAGGCCGCCCTGCGCGCCTTCGAGGACGACCAGAAGTTCGCCGCCAAGACCTCCATCGCGGTCAGCCCGGGCGGCATGGACCCGTGCGAGCTGCGCCTGGCCCAGGGCGACGAGGCGGTCAAGCAGCTGATCGACAACCCCGTCCCGCTGTTCGAGTTCGCGCTGACCTCGGCGGTGGCCCGGCACCGGGTGGACACTCCGGAGGGGCGGTCGGCGGCCCTGGAGGAGGCGGCCCCGATCGTCGCCAAGATCAAGGACCGCTCGATCCAGCACGAGTACGCCGTCCGCCTGGCCGGCATGCTCGGCATCCTGGACGAGCCCTTCGTCGTCCGCCGGGTCTCCCAGCTGGCCCGCTGGGACCGCGAGCGCCAGCAGAACCCCCGGGGCGCCGACCGCGGCCGCCGCCCCGAGCCCGCGCCGGTGCGACCGGCACAGCCCGCCTTCCGGCTCAACCCGCGCGACCCGGCCCAGTTCGTCGAGCGGGAGCTGCTCAAGCTGGCGCTCCAGCACCCGGACCTGGTCAGCCCGGCCTTCGACCACTACGGCGAGGACGAGTTCCCCACGCTGCCGTACGCCGCCGTCCGGCAGGCCATCGCCAAGGCCGGCGGCGCCGCGTACGGGGCGACGCTGCCCGACTTCACCAGCGCGGTGCGCGAGGCGGCCCCGGACGACCAGGTGCGCTCGTTGGTCACCGAGCTGACCGTCGAGCCGGTGCGCTCCCGCCGGAAGGTGGACGCGGTCTACGCCGGGGAGTTCCTGGTCAAGCTGCGCCTGCTGGCGGTGGACCGGCGGATCGCCGAGGTCCGCGGCTACCTGCAGCGGCTCGGCCACCGGGCCGACGCCGAGCAGCAGCACGCGGTGCAGACCGAGCTGTGGCAGCTCCAGCAGTACGGCCAGCAGCTCCGCAGCCGGGGCGCGGCGGCGCTGTAGGAACGGCGCGTAGAGCCGTGGGAACGGCGCAGAAAGTCGGCGCACGAGTCTCGGCCACGGAGCGTGGCGTACCGCACACTGGAGGGCGTCCCACCTCCGTTCAGCGCGGGTCCGCCAGAGTCGCGCCCGCCCCGAGGGGATGCCCGTGGACCAAGGCTCTGCCGCGACCTCCAGCCCGACCGGCGCACCGGCCGCCTCCAGCCCGACCGGCGCACCGGCCTCCAGCCCGACCGCCGCACCGGCCTCCAGCCCGACCGGCGCCAGGACCGGACCGAACCCCGCCGGACCGGCCGGGGAACGGGAGACGGACCACGGCCGGGCCGGGGCCGCGCCCCCGGACGGCGCCCGGGGCCTGCCGGAGGGCCACCCCGAGGACCTGGAGGCGGCCCCCGACGCCGAGGCCCCGGAGTCCGACGGCGGGGACGGGGCGGAGCCCCGCCCGCAGCCCGAGGGCGACACCGGCCCGGCGGCGGACCTGCTCCGCCAGTACCTGCGCGAGATCGGCCGGGTCCGCCTGCTCACCGCCGTCGAGGAGGTGGAGCTGGCCCGCCGGGTCGAGGCCGGCCTGTTCGCCGAGGAGCGGCTGAACGGCGACCCCCCGCCGTCCGACCCGCTGGCCCGCGAACTGGACGCCCTGGTGGTGCGCGGCCGGATCGCCAAGCGTCGGCTGATCGAGGCGAACCTGCGGCTGGTGGTGTCCGTCGCCAAACGCTACGTCGGCCGCGGACTGACCCTGCTGGACCTGATCCAGGAGGGCAACCTGGGCCTGATCCGGGCGGTGGAGAAGTTCGACTACGCCCGCGGCTACAAGTTCTCCACGTACGCCACGTGGTGGATCCGGCAGGCGATGAGCCGGGCGCTGGCCGACCAGGCCCGGACGATCCGGGTGCCGGTGCACGTGGTCGAGCTGATCAACCGGGTGGTCCGGGTGCAGCGCGCCCTGCTGCAGGAGCGCGGGCTGGAACCGACCCCGGCCGGGATCGCCGCCGCCCTGGAGCTGACCGAGGAGCGGGTGCGCGAACTGCTCCGGCTGGCCCAGGAGCCGATCTCGCTGCACACCCCGGTCGGCGAGGAGGACGACGTCGCGCTCGGCGACCTGATCGAGGACGCCGACGCCGCCTCACCCGCGGAATCCGCCACCTTCCTGCTGCTGCGCCAGCACCTGGACGCGGTACTGGCCACCCTGGGCGAGCGGGAGCGCCAGGTCGTCCAGCTCCGCTACGGGCTGGACGACGGCCGTCCGCGCACGCTGGAGGAGATCGGCACGGTGTTCGGCGTGACCAGGGAGCGGATCCGGCAGATCGAGTCGAAGACGCTGATCAAGCTCCGTGACCACGCCTTCGCTGCGCAGCTGCGCGGATATCTCGATTGAACGGCCCGCCGGGGTCGGCTAGGGCCGGCTCGGGGCCGGCTGCGCGGTGGTGGGCTGTGCGGTGGTGGGCTGCGTGCTGGTCGGCTGCGCCGGGGACGGCGGGTCGGTGACCGCGGCGTCCGCGCCGGTGCCAGGGGGCGGCGAGGCGGGGCCGATCGGGATCGGGGTGGAGGCCACCACGGCGGCCAGGTCGGAGACGGGCGAGGTGCAGACGTGCCCGGCCGGCTGGTACCCGCAGACCTGGAAGGTGGTGGCCCGGTCGGCCGCGTCCAGCATCGACGAGTAGTTGTCGTAGCCCCAGTGGATGAGCGCCGTCTCGCTCTCGCCGGAGTCGTCGGTGATGGTCGCGTAGTCGTTCGGCTGGCCCTCGGTGATCGCCGCCCAGGCCGCCTGGCAGGTCTGGCTGTACCGGAGGTAGACGACGACCTTGCCGATGACGTCGGTCTGCAGGGTCCGGGCGTCCTTGCCGCAGCCGGTGGCCTTGGGGTCCTTGTGCGCGCATCCGACGGCCTGGCAGGTGGGGGCGGCGGGGGCGGGCTTGGCCGCGGTGGCGGGCGGGACGGGTTCGGCGACGGTCGCCGGCTGCTCCCGGTGCCGCGTGGCCCGCAGGCCGATCAGCACCAGCAGGGCCGCCAGCACGGCGGCGCCGGTCAGGAGCATCGCCGGGCGCCGCCACCACGCCGCGGGCGGTGTCGCGGCGCCGTCGGGCTCGTCGGGCTCGTAGGGTGCGCCGGAGGCGACGGGTGCATCGGACGTGTCGGGTGCGCCGGTCCGGTCCGTCGGAGGCTCCGCCGCCGGAGGCTTCCCGGGAGTGGCCTGAGCGGCGGGCTCGCCGTCCTCCTCGGGCCCCGCGACGGCCTGCTCCCACAGCGCCCGCAGCGTCGGCCCGTCGCAGTCCACCGCCCCGGTCAGCGCCTCCAGCGCCTGCCCGGTGATGACCCGCTTGCCGTTCAGCCAGCGTTCCCAGGAGGCCCGGCTGTAGTGCGTCCGGGCGGCCAGCTCGGACAGCGAGAGCCCGGCGGCGTCCTTGATGGCGCGGAGCTCCTCGGCCAGCAGCCGGGCGGGTTCGGACAGCTCTTCGGGCAGGTTCTTCCAGGCGGAACCCATGGGGCCTTCCAACGATGCGGGTCGGGAACGGGGAACGGGAAAGCGGAACAGGCTCCGGCCTGGGCCGTTCGGGTGTCTCCGCTTCTCCAAACTCCTCGGCCTGGCGTCCCAAACCCCAGGTCATGGCGCTGAGACGGACGGAAGTGTCTCACAACCCCCGGGAACGCTCGCATGTGCACGCGTCCGTCGTGCACAGTTCTCCGGTCGGCACGGTTCGCCGCCCGACGGCGTCGTTCGGACGCGGACCGGTCACCGGTCCACGCTCCGGCACCACGTCCCGATTCCCCCACCGGCCGGGGCAGCCTCGCGGGGGGAGGCTGCCCCGGTTCGTCCGGGACGCACGGTGGGGAGAGCGCTTCGCCGCGCCCTCCCCACCGTGATCACGCCCCGACGATCACGCCCCGACGAGATCCGCCGCGAATGACGCGAATGAAGTGAGACACGCCCTAGTGGTGGAAGCCCGACCGGGCCGGCACCCCGAGCTCCTTGAGCGGGCCGGGCTGGCGCCGCAGCTCCGGCAGCAGCCGGGAGAGGTCGGCCAGCAGCAGGTCGGCGAGGTCCAGCGAGAAGCCGTTGCGACAGACCACCCGGAGCACCGACAGGTCCGTCCGGTTCGCGGGGAAGGTGTACGCGGGCACCTGCCAGCCGCGTTCGCGCAGCCGCCGCGAGACGTCGAACACGTCGAACGGCTCGTCGGCGGCGGTGGTGAGGGCGAAGACCGGCAACTGGTCGCCGCGGGTCAGCAGCCGGAAGGCGCCCAGCTGCTCGATCGCCCCGGACAGGTGGGTGGCGACCTCGCGGCAGGCGCCCTGGACGGCCCGGAAGCCGTCCCGGCCGAGCCGCAGGAAGATGTAGTACTGCGCGACCACCTCGGCGCCGGGGCGGGAGAAGTTGAGCGCGAAGGTCGGCATCTCGCCGCCGAGGTAGTTGACCCGGAAGACCAGTTCCTCCGGCAGGGCCTCCTGGTCGCGCCACAGGGCCCAGCCGACGCCGGGGTAGACCAGGCCGTACTTGTGCCCGGAGCTGTTGATCGAGGCGACCCGGGGGAGTCGGAAGTCCCAGACCAGCTCGGGGTCGAGGAAGGGCGCCACCATGCCGCCGGAGGCGCCGTCCACGTGCACCGGGACGTCGAGGCCGGTGCGCTGCTGGAGGTCGTCCAGGGCCGCGCAGATCTCCGCGATCGGCTCGTAGGAGCCGTCGAAGGTGGAGCCGAGGATGCCGACCACGCCGATGGTGTCCTCGTCGCACAGCGCGACCGCTTGCTCGGCGTCGAGGTGGAAGCGCTCGCCCTCCATGGGCGCGGTGCGGGCCTCGACCTCCCAGAAGGTGCAGAACTTCTCCCAGCACACCTGCACGTTGACGCCCATCACCAGGTTGGGCCGGGCCCCGGCCGCGTAGCGGTCGGCGTTGCGGCGCATCCAGCGGCGCTTGAGTGCCATGCCGGCCAGCATGCAGGCCTCGCTGGAGCCGGTGGTGGAGCAGCCGACCGTGGCGTCCGGGTCGGGGGCGTGCCAGAGGTCGGCGAGGATCGCCACGCAGCGCCGCTCCAGTTCGGCGGTCTGCGGGTACTCGTCCTTGTCGATCATGTTCTTGTCCAGGCACTCGGTCATCAGCCGGGTGGCCTGCACCTCCATCGAGGTGGTGACGAAGGTCGCCAGGTTGAGCCTGGCGTTGCCGTCCAGCATCAGCTCGTCGTGGATCAGCTGGTACGCGCTGTCGGCCGCGACGGGCCCCTCGCCGAGCCGGTGCAGCGGCGGTGCCAGTTTCATCGAGCCCAGCGGGTCGGCGGCGCCCACGAACGGACTGATGCTCAGTCGGCGGTCGTCGCCGGTTCCCTTGTGCAGCGCCATGGAGTCCTGCCGCCCTTCACGCCGGTGGCCGTGTCCCGTCCCACGCTGCCACCGGCCGCCGGGTGACGCATCCGCACCGGCCGGGGCCGGGCCGCTGCCGTCCCCCGGGGTCAGGCCACCGACTCCGGGTGCATCTGCTCGCGGGCGGCGCGGTACTGCTGGCGCACCGCCGAACCGATCGCCAGGTCCTGCTCCCCGTCCGGCTCGACGGTCTCGGCGTCCGGCAGCTCCCACTCCGGCGGCTCCGGGGTGCCGGCCAGCGCCCAGGCGGCCTGCCGGGCGGCCCCGCGGGCGGCGTGGGCGCCCGGCGGCGGCACCACGACCGGGACGCCGAACAGCGGCGGGGCGATGTGCCGGACGGCGGGCAGCCGCCCGGTCGCGCCGAGCAGGAACACCCGTCGCACCGCGACGCCTTGGGCGCGCAGCACGTCGAGGGCGTCCGCGATGTTGCACAGCATGCCCTCGACGGCGGCTCGCGCGAGGTGCTGCGGCGTCATCGAGTCGGCCCGCAGGCCGGTCAGGGTGCCGGCCGCGTGCGGGAGGGCCGGCGTCCGCTCGCCGTCCAGGTAGGGGAGGAGCACCAGCCCGTACGCGCCGGGGGAGGAGTGCAGGGCGAGGTCGCTCAGGCCGTCCAGGTCCCGGCCGAGCATGGCGGCGGTGGAGCGGAGCACCTGGGCGGCGTTGAGGGTGGCGACCATCGGCAGGTGGCGGCCGGCGGCGTCGGCGAAGGAGGAGATCAGCCCGGTGGCGTCCACCACGGCCTGGTCGTGCACCGCGAAGATCGTTCCGGCGCTGCCGAGCGAGACCACCGCGTCGCCGGGGCGCAGCCCGAGGCCGAGTGCGGCGGCCATGTTGTCGCCGGTGCCGGCCGAGATCAGCAGGCCCTCGGGGGTGTGCCCGGCGGGTTCGGCGGGGCCGAGCACCTCGGGCAGCCGCAGCTCGTGGCCGAGCGCCAGTTCGACCAGGTCCTGCCGGTACTCGCCGGTGATCGGGGACCAGTAGCCGGTGCCGGAGGCGTCGCCCCGGTCGGTGGTGCGGCGCTTGGGGTGGCCGAGCAGTTGCCAGATCAGCCAGTCGTGCGGCAGCAGCACCTCGGCCACCCGGCGGGCGTTGGCCGGTTCGAACTCGGCCAGCCAGCGCAGCTTGGCGATGGTGTAGGTCGGGCTGGGGACGGCGCCGATCGCGGCGGTCCAGGCGGCCGGGCCGCCGAGCGCGTCCAGCAGCTTGGCGGCGGCGCCGCTGGAGCGCGGGTCGTTCCAGAGGATCGCTGGGCGGACCAGCACGCCGCCCGCGTCCAGGCCGATCATGCCGTGCTGCTGCGCGCTGACGCCGATGGCCCGGACGCCCTCCAGCAGGCCGCCGGCGGCGGCGTCGCCGAGCGAGTGCAGCCAGAGCTGCGGGTCGGCCTCGCCGGGGCGGGTGTCCGGGTCCTCGGGGACGGGGTGCGGCGCCTTGCCGGAGCGCAGGACGGCGCCGGTGTCGGTGTCGCACGCGACGATCCGGGTGCGGTTGGTCGAGCTGTCTATCCCCGCGACGATGGCCATGTCGAGATCATGCCTCAGCCCGGCCCGGGACGCGTCCGAGCCGGGTGAGGTGTTGCCCGTTCGGGACCCGTCGCAGGGCCCCGGTACACCCTGGCGTCACCGCCCCGTCACGGGCGGAAGGTACCCCAGCCGTCGTCCTCGACGCGGGGGCGGTTGAAGTACGGCACCCGCTCGGTGACGGCGTTCGGCAGCCGGTCGCCGAACTTGTCCGCGACGGCGCCGGCGGCCTTCCCGGCGACCGCGCCGGCCTGCTGCCTGGCCCGGTCGGCCGCGCCCTGCACGGTGGGGTTCTGGGCGATCCGCCGGGTGACCTTCGTGATCTGGTCGTAGCGCCGGCGCCCGGCCCGGGAGCCCAGGACGTAGCCGGCCGCGAACCCCGCGGCCAACGACAGCTTCCACATGATCGGATCCACCCTCTCCTGGCGGCCTTCTGCCGCATTGCCCTACCCGTCCGTCGGGACGGCGAACCGTCCGTGCCCCCCAGCATCCCCGGGCGCCGTGCCGGGCGCGCGCCGGGCACGCCGGGCGGGAGCCCCGGGGGCGGTCCGGCGAAAGCGATTGGCGGACCACCCCCCCGAGTGCGCTAATGTATGTCCCGCAGCGAGCGCCGAGGAGCCCGGGGAACCGGGGGCCGAAGCGGAAGCCGATCCCCCATAGCTCAATTGGCAGAGCAGCCGACTGTTAATCGGCAGGTTATTGGTTCGAGTCCAATTGGGGGAGCTCGGGAGAGGGTTCGCAAGAGCTCTCCTCCCGTCCGTGGTACGGCAGTTCGGTACCGCGATCCCGCATAGCTCAATTGGCAGAGCAGCCGGCTGTTAACCGGCAGGTTTTTGGTTCGAGTCCAAATGCGGGAGCTGCATCGGGTCCGCCCGGTGACTGCTCAGAGCGAAGGCCCCTCGGATGACCGGGGGGCCTTCGTGTTGCCTTCGTGTTGCCTTCGTCACCTCGTGGCGGCCGGGCGGCTCAGGTGGTCGCCTCCTGGTAGAGCGCGGCGACCCGCTGGTCGAAGGTGACGCTGTACGACGTGCCGGGGGTTTCGCCGCCCTCCTGGTAGCCGCCGATCACGCCTATGACCGCGCCGCCGTCGGTCACCCACGGGCTGCCGCTGGTGCCGTCGGTGTAGCCGGCGCAGTCGAAACGCTCCTGGGTCGGGCTCTGCGAGCGGGTCCTGGCCGCGCAGGTGATCGGTTCGTCGCGCTCGTTCGGGTAGCCGGTCACCGAGACGGCCAGCCCGAAGCCCTGGCTGGTGGCGATCGGGTTGCCGCCGACGGCGTCCTCGACCTCCTTGCCGCCGACCGGGCCCACGGTGACGAAGGCCACGTCGTACTCGGGGTCGTCGTCGTCCGCCCAGCGCGGGTCGACGGTGATCGACCTCACCGGCCAACTGCCGTACGGGGTGAAGCCGTTGCGGTAACCGGGGGTGAACACCAGGCCGTCCAGCAGGCCGATCCGGCGGCTCTGTACGCAGTGCGCCGCGGTGACCAGCAGGTTGTGTCCGGGGCTGCGGACGACGCTCGCGGTGCAGGCCCGGGGGCCCTGCGCGGTCCGGACCGAGAGGGTGCCGATCCGGTCGAGGGCGGTGCTCTGCTGCGCGACCTCGGCGGCGGGCGCCTCGGCCTGCCCGCCGCACGCGGTTCCGGTGGCGAGCAGCAGGGCCGCCAGCGCGACCGTCCGTGCGGCGCGCGGGGGCCGTACCGGGCGGGGGGCCATCGGGGCTCCGTCTCGTTCCTCGGGGCGGGCACCGGGCTCGTGCGTTCCGCCGTTCGAGAGGAAGATCTATCAGGCCGTGCCCGGCGGCGCCACTGCCGCCCCTCCGGTCAGCCGGTGGCCCGGTCGTAGAGCGCCTGGACGCGGTCGCCGAAGTAACTGCTGTACGAGGTGTCCGGGCTGTCGCCGCCCTGCTGGTAGCCGCCGATCACGCCGACCACGGTGCCGGTCCTGGTGCTCGGGTCGAAGTCGGTCACCCAGGGGCTGCCGCTGGTGCCGCCGGTGTAGTCGGGGCAGTCGATCCGCAGTTGGGTGGAGCTCTGTTCGGTGGTGTTGTTGGCGCAGGTGATCGGGACGTCGCTGGTGCCGGGGTAGCCGGTGATCCGCACGGGCAACCGGTAGCCGCGGTCGACGCCCAGCTTGTTGGCGCCGAGCACCTGTTGTACCTGCTGCCCGTTCTGGGCCTGGACGACCGCGAAGGCGACGTCCACGTCCGGGTCGGCGTGGTCCTTCCAGCCGTCGTCGACGGTGACGGCGAGCAGCGGCCACACGCCGCTGGGGGTGTCGCCGTTGCGGTAGCCGGGGACGAAGACGAGGTCGCTGCGCTGGCCGAGTTGGGGGTCCCAGACGCAGTGCGCGGCGGTGACGATGAGGTTGAGCCCGGCGCTGTCGACGACGCTGGCGGTGCAGAAGTGGTCGCCGTCCGCGTTGCGGGTGAAGACGGCTCCGACCAGGCCGTTGAGCACGGTGGGTTTGGCGGTGCGGGTGACCCCGGTGTGTTTGGCGACGGCGCCCTTGAGGCGCTGCCGGCTCCAGCCGTGGCTGCCGCCGGCGCCCGGGGCGGCTCCGGAGGGGCGGGCGGAGGGGGTGGCCGGAGCCGAGCTGACCGTCGGCGCGCCCCCGCCGGGCCCGGCCGAGGTGGTGCAGCCCGCCGCGGCGAGCAGCACCGCGAGCACCCCGGCCGCGGCTCCCGTCCCACGTGTCGTCATCCGTCCAGGCTGCCCGTGCGGCCGTCCGGACGCCACCCGAACTGCGCAACGCGGAGAGGCACACGCCTGTGCGCACCCGTGCGCGCCCCCGGCGCGCACCACGGCTGATCGACCGGCTATGCTGCCCGGGACGGCCTTTCGGGGCCGTCTGCTGCTGCCGTGGTCGACGACCGGCGCACGCGGCGAACCGGGGCGGTAGCTCAGCCGGTTAGAGCAGGGGACTCATAATCCCTTGGTCGTGGGTTCGAGTCCCACCCGCCCCACCTCAGGCCACTGATCGGTCGGTGGACCGACCGTCAGCCAACACGGTGGCTTGACCTGGCAAAACAGCTCCAGTTCCGGTCGGAACTGTAGAGCATCGGCCAGCCGCTCAGGGCTTGGCGCGCCGAGATTCACCCGCGTTGGGGAACGCCCGGGGAACCGGCAGGGGCGAGCGGGCTGACGTCGACCTCGGATGGATGCGGTCCGACCCCTGGCGACGTCGACGCAAAAAGTGATATCACTTTGACAGCTAGAGCGGACACACTCGCTGGAGGAGCTGGTCTCATGGCCACACCGCGTTCTGCCGTCGACGTCGAAGACGGCCCCGTCCTCGACCTTCCGGTCCCCAAGATCACCGAGCGGGTCATCACCGGTGCCGCGGGGCTGCCGGTGCTCGGAGGGACGCTGCTCGGCCTGCTCGCGGGGGTCGGGGCGACCATCGTCGGCGGCCTCCAACTGGCCGGCGGGTCCAAGGCGTTGGGGATCACCCTGCTGACCGTCGGGCCGCTGGCCGTGCTGGGCGCGGTGCTGCTGCTGTGCGGGCTGACCGTGGTCTCGCCCGGCCAGGCGCGGGTGGTCCAGCTGCTCGGCCGCTACCGCGGCACCATCCGCGCCGAGGGCCTGACCTGGCTGAACCCGTTCACCAGTCGCCGCCGGATCTCCACCCGGATCCGCAACCACGAGACCGAGACCAACAAGGTCAACGACGCGGACGGCAACCCGATCGAGATGGCCGCCGTGGTGGTCTGGCAGGTCGAGGACACCGCCAAGGCCGTGTTCGAGGTGGACGACTACACCGACTTCGTCGCCATCCAGACCGAGACCGCCGTCCGGCACATCGCCAGCAGCTACCCGTACGACGCCCACCGCGAGGGCGAGTTGTCGCTGCGCGACGGCGCGGACGAGATCAGCCGGATGCTCTCCGCCGAGATCGCCGCCCGGGTCGTCTCGGCCGGGGTGCGGGTCGTCGAGTCCCGGATCACCCGGCTCGCCTACGCGCCCGAGGTCGCCCAGGTGATGCTCCAGCGCCAGCAGGCCGGGGCCGTGGTCGCGGCACGCCGACTGATCGTCGAGGGCGCCGTCGGTATGGTCGAGGAGGCGCTGGACAGGCTCGCCGAGCGCGACGTCGTCGAACTGGACGAGGAGCGCAAGGCCGCCATGGTGAGCAACCTCCTGGTGGTGCTCTGCGGCGACCGGGGTACCCAGCCCGTCGTCAACACGGGCTCCCTCTACCAGTAAGGCGCAGCGTTGGCGACGGAGCGGAAGAAGATCCTGCTGCGACTGGACCCGGCGGTCCACGACGCACTGGCCCGGTGGGCCGCGGACGAACTGCGCAGTGCCAATGCGCAGATCGAGTTCCTCCTTCGCCGTGCCCTCAGCGACGCGGGCCGGATGCCCGGCGACGCGGCCCGTCTTCCCCGGCGCGGCCGACCGCCCAAGGAGAGCCCGGAGACCGGCGGTTCCGACGCCGGATGAGCGGGCCCATCCACCGTCCATCTGCTTGGAGTCCATCGTGGACCTGCCCATCACCCTGCCGGAGAAGCTCTACCTGCTCGCCTACCACCCCGAGCGCGAGCGGCTCACCGCCACCGCCAGGCTCGACCTGGTGCTGCGTGCCGCCGCGCTCGCCGAACTCCTGCGGCGCGGACTGATCCGCGACGACGGCCGGCACCCGGCCGCCGTCGACGGCGCGCCGGCCGACGGCCTGGACCCGCTCTCCGCCGCGATGCTGGAGCAGATCCGGCAGGGCCGGCGGCGCAGTTGGCAGAGCTGGGTCGGCCGCCGCCAGGGCCCGGCGGCGCGCGCCGCCCGTGTGGTCCGGGACGGGCTGGCGGCGGCCGGGCGGATCCGGCTCGAACAGCGCCGCGCGCTCGGACTGTTCCCCTGCACCCGGGTCACCCTGCCGGAGTCGCGGCTGCGCAAGTCGCTCGTGGCGTCCGTGAGTTCGGCGCTGAAGTCGCCGCTCAGCCGGGTCGACCCGGCGGACGCCGCGCTGGTCGCACTGGTCGACGCCGCCCGGCTCGGAGCCGTCCTGACGTGGCGCCAGAGTCGCGAGTTCCGCACCAGGATCGACAAGCTGGCCCCCGCCGCGGGCCCCGTCCCGCGCGCCCTGCGCCGGGCCATCAACACCCGCCACGCCGACGGCGCGGCGGCCTGACCCACCTGCATCTAGGGCCTCTCTTTCGGATCACGTCGGGCGCGCGGTGTGATCCGAAAGAGAGGCCCGAGCCCGGTCGCCGACACGGCGGCCGGGCTTCGCGCTGTCCCGACCCTCGGGCGGCCCCCGTCCACCGATCGGTTGATCCCCCCCTCCACCGCGTCCGCCCGTGGCCCTGACCGTCCGGTCGATCCGCGGCCGGGGCCCCGCGCGGGAGGCTCGTTGCAGGCCGGAAGAAGCGGCCGGACCAGCGGGGACGAGCGGGAGGAAGCGGCGCGATGGCCGTGATCGAGGTGGCGGGGCTGCACAAGGCCTACGGGCGGCGCCAGGTGCTGGAGGGCGTCTCCTTCGGCGTGGAGCGCGGCGAGGTGTTCGGCCTGCTGGGGCCGAACGGCGCGGGCAAGACCACCGCCGTGGAGTGCTGTGAGGGCCTGCGCCGGGCCGACGCGGGGACCGTCCGCGTCCTCGGCCTGGACCCGGTGAAGGACGCCCACCGGCTGCGGCCGCGGATCGGCATCCAGCTCCAGCAGGCCCAGTTGCAGGGCGCGCTGCGGGTCGGCGAGGCGCTGGAGCTGTACGCCGCGCTCTACCCGAACCCCCGGGACTGGCGCGAGCTGCTGGACGAGTGGGGGCTCGCCGACCAGCGCCGGACCCCCTTCGACAAGCTCTCCGGCGGCCAGCGCCAGCGGCTGTTCATCGCCCTCGCCCTGATCGGCAACCCCGAGGTGGCCTTCCTGGACGAGCTGACCACCGCGCTCGACCCGCAGGGCCGCCGCGACACCTGGGAGCTGATCCGGCGGATCCGCGACGAGGGCGTGACGGTGGTCCTGGTCTCGCACTTCATGGACGAGGTCGAGGCGCTCTGCGACCGGGCCGCCGTCCTCGACGGCGGACGGATCGTCGCCACCGGCACCCCCACGGAGCTGATCGCCCGCTCCGGCACCGGCGGCACGCTCGGCTTCCGCCCCACCTGGCCGCTGGACACCGCCGGGCTGGCGGCCCTGCCGGGGGTCACCGGGGTCGAGGAGCGGGACGGCCGGGTCGAGGTCTCCGGCGTCGGGGACTTCGCCGACGAGGTCACCGGCCTGCTCGCCCGCGAGGGGATCGTCGTCACCGGGCTGCGGATCCGCGAGCACAGCCTGGACGACGCCTACCTCGCCCTGACCCGCCACGACTCCTGACCCGCCGCCACTCCTGACCCGCCATCACCACGCCCGAGGGGACCACCACCGTGAACCGCACCGTGAACCACCCTGCCCAGCACACCGCCCACACCGCCCACACCGCCCACGCCGTCCGCCGCCTGGCCGTCGCCGAGGCCCGTCTCTTCCTCCGCGACCCGCTGACCGCCTTCTTCAGCCTCGCCTTCCCCGTCGTGCTGCTGCTCGTCCTCGGCTCCGTCCCGGCCCTGCGCAAGACCTCGCCCGACATGCACGGCATGAGCACCATCCAGCTGTACGCGCCGATCCTGGCCGTCTTCACCCTGCTGCTGCTCGGCCTCAACGGCCTGCCCTCGCTGCTCGCCGCCTACCGCGAACGCGGCGTGCTGCGCCGGATGTCCGCCAGCCCGGTCCGCCCGGCGCTGCTGTTTGGCGCGCTGCTGCCGCTGTACCTGGGCGTCGCCGTCGTCTCGGTGCTGCTGGTGGTGGCGGCCGGGCCCCTGCTCGGGGTGGCGCTGCCGCGCCAGCCGCTGGGGTTCCTGCTGGCCTTCCTGCTGGCCGCCGCCGCGCTGCTGTCGATCGGTCTGCTGCTCGCCGCGGTCGTCCCGTCCGCCAAGGCCGGCAACGCGGTCGGCGCGCTGGCCTTCTTCCCGATGATGTTCTTCTCCGGGATCTGGCTGCCGCGCGAGTTCGCGCCGGCCCTGCTCAACCGGATCGGCGACTTCACCCCCAGCGGGGCCGCCGTCCAGACCCTGCAGGACGCCTGGTCCGGACACTTCCCGCACGCCGTGGGCCTGCTCACACTCGCGGCGTACGCCGTGCTCGCGGGGGCCGCGGCTGCCAGGCTGTTCCGGTGGGAATGATCAAGTGGCCGCCGGCCGACGAGAACGCGCTCGGTGACCGGCTGGACCGGCTGGACCAGCTGATCGGCCCGCTCTGCTACGTCGCCCTGCTGATCGCCCTCACCCTGGCCCTGCTGGTCCCCGCCCCGACCGCGCGTTCCGCCGCCGCCGTCCTCCCGGCGGCGGCCGCCGCGTTCCTGTGGCTGGTCCTGCGTTCGGTGCTCGACCGCAAGCCGGGCCCGGACGGCCGCGCCCGGTACGCCGGAGCCCACTTCGTCGTCCTGCTGGCGCTGATCACCGTCCTGGTGCTGGACAACCCGATCTTCGGCTTCTTCGCCTTCACCGGCTACCTGCACGCCGCCCAGTACCTGCGGGGCCGGGCCCGGATGGCGGGCGCGGCCGTGGCCACCGTCCCCACCTCGCTCTCCCAGATCGGCGGGGTCCTGCCCGACAGCACGGCGAAGTTCGGCGGGCTGCTGACCGTCGTCGCCTTCAACCTGATGGTGGTCGGGCTGATGTTCGCGCTCCGCGAGGTCGCCGACCGGCTGAGCACCCGCCGCAAGGTCGCCAACGCCGAACTCGCCGAGGCCAACCGGCTGCTCACCGAGACGCTCGCCGAGAACGCCGGACTGCACGCCCAACTCCTCGTCCAGGCCCGGGAGGCCGGGGCCGCGGACGAGCGCCGCCGGCTCGCCCGGGAGATCCACGACACCGTCGCCCAGGGCCTGGCCGGGATCGTCACCCAGCTCCAGGCCGCCGACCAGAGCCGTGCCCAGGACGCCGCGGCCGCCGAGCGGCACCAGGCGAACGCGGCGGCCCTCGCCAGGGAGAGCCTCACCCAGGCCCGCCGGGCCGTCCACGCGCTGCGCCCGATCGAGCTGGAGCGGGCCGCGCTGCCGGAGGCGCTGGCGGAACTGGTCGAGCAGTGGCGGGAGCGCAACGGCGCCGCCGCCGGGCTGACCGTCACCGGAGAGGCCCGCCCGCTGCACCCCGAGATCGAGGTGACCCTGCTGCGGATCGCCCAGGAGTCGCTGGCCAACGCCGCCAAGTACGCGCGGGCCTCCCGGGTCGGCGTCACCCTCTCGTACATGTCCGGCCTGGTCACCCTGGACGTCCGGGACGACGGCGTCGGCTTCGACCCGGCCGCCGAGCCCGCCTCCCGGGCCACCGGCGGCGGCTACGGTCTGGACGTGATGCGCCGCCGCGTGCAGCGCCTGGCCGGGCGGCTCGACCTGGAGACCGAACCGGGCGCCGGCACGACGGTGTCCGCGACCCTGCCGGCGATCAGCATGGAGGAGTAGAACCGTGAGCGACGCGACCACGATCAGACTGCTGTTGGTGGACGACCACCCGGTGGTCCGGGACGGGCTGCGCGGGATGTTCACCGCCGCCCCCGGCTTCGAGGTGGTCGGTGAGGCCGGGGACGGCGCCGAGGCGCTGGTCCTGGTCGCCGCGCTGCGCCCGGACGTGGTGCTGATGGACCTGCGGATGCCGCGGATGGACGGTGTCACCGCGATCCGCGAGATGGCCGAACGCGGCCTGCCCGGGCGGGTCCTGGTGCTCACCACCTACGACACCGACGCCGACGTGCTGCCCGCCGTCCGGGCCGGCGCCACCGGCTACCTGCTCAAGGACGCCGCCCGGGAGGAGCTGTTCCACGCCGTCCGGGAGGCCGCCCGCGGCGCCTCGGTGATCGCGCCGACCGTCGCCGCCAAGCTGCTCGGCCAGGTCCGCGCGCCCGTCCGGGAGCCGCTCAGCCCGCGCGAGCTGGAGGTGCTGGAACTGGTCGCCTCCGGAGCCACCAACCGGGAGGCCGCCGCCCGGCTGTTCATCAGCGAGGCCACCGTGAAGACCCACCTGATCCACGTCTACGCCAAGCTCGACGTCAAGGACCGCGCCTCCGCCGTCGCCGCCGCCTACAACCTGGGGCTGCTCACCCCGACCGGCCGGCCGTAAGACCGACCGGCACATGGTGGGCGGCGTCGCGACGCCCAGGCTGTCGCCTGGACGGCTTCTCCTCAGTCGCCGCAGCTCCGCTGCTACTCCCTCGTCGGCACCACCCAGACTCGGCCCGGACGCCGCTCCTTCATCCACCCACCATGTGCCGGTCGGTCTAAGCTGGCCGGATGCTCGAACCCGCCCTGCTGCCGACCCCGCTGGTGGACTGCACCGACGAGGTGCTCGCGCGGGCCGGGGTGGAGCTGCGGCTCAAGCGGGACGACCTGCTGCACCCGAGCGTCCCGGGCAACAAGTGGCGCAAGCTCGCGCCCAACCTGGCGGCCGCCGTCGCCCAGGGCCACACCCGGCTGCTGACCTTCGGCGGGGCGTACTCCACCCACCTGCGGGCGGTCGCGGCGGCCGCCGGGGCGCTCGGTCTGGAGAGCGTCGGGCTGGTCCGCGGCGAGGAGTTGGCCGACCGACCGCGCAACTGGTCGCTGCGGGCGGCCGAACGGGCCGGGATGCGGCTGGAGTTCCTGACCCGCGCCGAGTACCGGGAGGCCACCGGCCGGGCCGGCGGCGGGAGCGGTACGGACGAGGCGCCGGCCCTGGGCCGTTGGGGCCCCGGCCTGGTGCTCCCGGAGGGCGGCTCCAACGCGCTGGCCGTGACCGGGGCGGCGGCGATCCCGGCCGAACTGCCCGACTTGGGCGGGCGCGACGTGGTCTGCTGCCCGGTCGGCACCGGCGGCACCCTGGCGGGCATCGCGGCCGGCCTGCCACCGGGCGCTCGGGCGCTCGGCGTGGCCGTGCTGCGCGGCGGCGAGGGCTACCTGGAGGGCGAGGTCGCCCGGCTCCACCGGGCCGCCTACGGCCGGGAGTTCGACAACTGGCGGATCGACCACGCGCACCACGGCGGCGGCTACGGCAAGGTTCCGGCCGAACTGGCCGCCTTCGCCGAGCGGTTCGAACGCCGCCACGGCATCCCGCTGGAACGCCGCTACGTCGCCAAGCTGCTGGCCGCGCTGACCGGCCTGGCCGCCGCCGGCGCCTTCCCCCGCGGCACCCGGCTCACCGCCGTCGTCACCGGCCTGCCCGACCCGGAGTAGGGCGGAGCGGACAGGCCCCGGCCGGGTTCACCCGAAGGTCAGGTCGGCGCACGGATCGGTGTCGGCGCCGCGGGAGTTCTCGGCTATGCCGGTGGGCACACCGCTCGGGGTGCCGCTCGGGTCGGCCGTGGCGGGGGCGGAGGGCTTCGTGCCGGGGCCGCTGTCGACCGCGTCCAGCTTGGTGGCGGGGGTGGGTCGGTAGTCGCGGCCCAGGGTGACGGTGATCCCCTCGGAGCCCGGCTCCTCGACCGCGCGCGATCCCGGGAAGAGCGCGGCCACCTGGTCGGCGGCGGCCTTCAGGGCCGGGTCGTAGCTGATCTCGGTCTGCAACCGTCCGCCGGAGGGCTTGCCGAGCGTGACGTTCTGGAAGCCCCGGGCCCGCAGCGCCTCCCCGCCGGAGGTCGACAGGCCGGGGGTGCCGACGCCGTTGACCACGAGCACGGGAGCCGCGGCCTGCTCGGGCGTGAGCGGCGCGGACGGGCCGGCCGTCGCGCCCGGGGTCGCGCCGTCGGGGCCGGGGGCGGTGGGGGAGGGGGCCGGGGTGCCGGTGCCGGAGGTGCCCTGACCGTCCAGGGTGCGGTCCTCGCGCAGCAGCCGCCACAGCGTGTTGGCGTCCGGCTGGACCAGTTGGACGCGCTCGCCGGCGAAGCGCCAGGGCGCGGTCACGAAGGTGATGTCGGACAGCTTGATGTCCTGCAGCGAGCGGGCGAAGTCCACCAGCTTCATCGCGGTGCCCAGCCCCTCGTCCACGGTGAGCGAGCGGGTGGCCGCGTCGGCGAGGGGGAGCAGGGTGGGCAGCGAGAAGCCCTGGCCCTGCACCTTCTTGATCATCGAGGAGACGAAGGCCTGCTGGCGCTTCATCCGCCCGATGTCGGAGTTGTCGCCGAAGCCGTAGCGGGCCCGCAGGTAGTCCACGGCGGGCTGGCCGGAGAGCTTCTGCATGCCCTTCTGGAGGTGTATGCCGTGCGAGTCGACGTTGTTGGGGACGCAGACGTCCACGCCGTTGATGGCATCGGCCATCGCGGCGGCGCCCTTGAAGTCGACCACGATGGTGTGGTCGATCCGCAGGCCGGTGAGCGTCTCGACGGTGTTCTGCGTGCAGGCCGGGTTGCCCTTGGGGAACTCGCCGACGGTGAAGGCCGAGTTGAACATCTGGTTGGTCCGGGGCTTGGTCCAGGTGCCGTCCGGCAGCTTGCAGGACGGGATGGTGACCAGGGTGTCCCGGGGTATGGAGACGCCGACGGCGTGCTTGTGGTCGGCGTAGACGTGCACCAGCATCGCGGTGTCGGAGTGGCCGACGCCCTCCTCGCCGCCGCCGATCGCACTGTTGCCGTCGTCACGGGTGTCGGAGCCGAGCACCAGGATGTTCACCGGCAGCAGGGCGCCGGGGGTGGCCGGGGCGGGTGCGGGCGGGCGCTCGGTGGCGACGCCGCCCGGGTCGAAGGTGGTGATGTTGTTGTCCAGCCGGTGGTAGAACCAGGCCCCGGCGCCCACGACGGACAGCACCAGTACGGCGGCCAGGCCGATGGCTGTCCGCAGGTAGCGGCGTCTGCGCGTGCTGCTGCCCATCCTCCGTGTCCCCCCGTCTTTCCGTCTCTCGTGTTCGATGTTCGAACATTAGACGTTTCGACGGGCGGTTCGGTTACCTCCGGTGGCGGCCCGGATTTCCCTCCGGGGCTGTGATGCTGCTCACGCCCCGGGGCCGGAGGCGCCGGTGAGCATCCGGCGGAGCAGATCGCGCAGGACCGCCCGCTCGTCGGGGCCGAGGGCGGCCAGCGGTTCGCGGGCGAAGTTCAGCGACTCGCGCAGTTCCTCGGAGGCGGTGGCACCGGTGGCGGTGGCGGCGACCAGCTTGACCCGGCGGTCCTGCCGGTCGGCCTCCCGGGTGACGAAGCCGCGGGCTTCGAGCCGGTCGACGATGCCGGTGATGTTGGACGGCTCGCAGCTGAGCGTCTGGGCGATCTGGCGCATCGGCATGGGGCCGCGGCGCAGCAGGGCGAGCACCTTGGCCTGGGCGCCGGTGAGCGAGCGGGCGGCGGCCGCCTCCTCGTACTCGCGGTGGAACAGTGCGACCAGGTTGGCCATCAGGTCGACGACCTCGCGGGTGATCTCGTCGGACTGCGGCGTGGCGGCCTGGGTCGACTGGGTGTCCATGTCCGAGAGTCTACCTGAAAAGTTGACAACATGAACCTTTCATGCCCATCGTTACTTCAGTAGCTCAACCTTTCATGCATCAGAACCACTGTGCCGGAACCACCCAAGGAGCGCTTCCCATGGCAGAGCAGGCCGCACCCGCCACCGCCCGTGAATGGCACCTCGCCGCCCGCCCCCAGGGCTGGCCGGTGCCGACCGACTTCGCCCTGGTCGAGGCCCCGGTCCGGACCCCGGGCCCGGGCGAGATCCTGGTCCGCAACGCCTTCCTCTCGGTGGACCCGTACATGCGGGGCCGGATGAACGACGTGCCCTCCTACGCCCCGCCGTTCCGGCTCGGCGAGGTCATGGAGGGCGGCGCGGTCGGTTACGTGGTCGCCTCCGGGGCCGAGGGCTTCGCCCCGGGCGACGCCGTGCTGCACGGCCTCGGCTGGCGCGAGTACGCCACCCTGGACGCCCGCCACGCGGTCAAGGTCGACCCGGCCGCCGCGCCGCTCTCCGCCTACCTCGGCGTGCTCGGCATGCCCGGCCTGACCGCCTACGCCGGGCTGCTCGCCGTCGGCGGCCTCAAGGAGGGCGACAGGGTCTTCGTCTCCGGTGCGGCCGGCGCGGTCGGCAGCATGGTCGGCCAGATCGCCAAGCTCAAGGGCGCCTCGCTGGTGGTCGGTTCGGCCGGCTCGGCGGAGAAGGTCGCCAAGCTGGTGGACGTCTACGGCTACGACGCCGCCTTCAACTACAAGGACGCCCCGGTCCGCGAGCAGCTGGCGCAGGCCGCCCCGGACGGCATCGACCTCTACTTCGACAACGTCGGCGGCGACCACCTGGAGGCGGCGATCGGCTCGCTCACCGTGCACGGCCGTGCGGTGCTCTGCGGCGCGATCGCCCAGTACAACGACACCACCGCCCCCGCGGGCCCGCGCAACCTGGCGCTCGCGATCGGCAAGCGGCTGCGCCTGGAGGGCATGCTGGTCGGCGACCACGCGGCGCTGCAGGCGCAGTTCGTGACCGACGTGGCCGGCTGGCTGAAGTCCGGCGAACTGCGCAGCGAGGAGACCGTGGTGGACGGCTTCGAGCACACCGCGGACGCCTTCCTCGACCTGCTGCGCGGCGTCAACACCGGCAAGATGGTGGTCCGCCTGGACGGCTGACCCAGCGTCAGGAAGCTGACCGCCCCGCCGCCCCCACCGGGCGTGCGGGGCGGTTTGCGTACGGGCGCGGGGGAACCGGTCGCACTACCGCATTCCGGCCGGATCCGAAAGTGCGTCATCCACGGTGCGGGGCGGCGCGGTACGGTGGGTCCCGCCTGGCGTTGGGGCCGTTCGGGGGAGAGATCCGGCCGAGGGGTAGACCTCGTTGAGGATTCGACTAGCATTGAGCGAAAGCCTGTCCGTTTTGCTCAATTTAGTAGCTTAATGTCGGCTAACGTGGGTAACTGTGGATCAACTGCAGGCACGAGGCAGCTGGGGAAGGCGACCCTCGTCCACAGCCTGGAGGTCCCGGTGACGACACGTGGAGTTCTCTACATCCACTCCGCGCCCCGCGCGCTGTGCCCGCACGTCGAGTGGGCCGTCGCGGGGGTGCTCGGTGTGCGGGTGAGCCTGGACTGGATCCGCCAGCCGGCCGCGCCCGGACACTGGCGTGCCGAGCTTTCCTGGCAAGGGGAGCCCGGTACGGCCTCGAAGCTCGCCTCCGCGCTGCGCGGCTGGCAGCTGATGCGGTACGAGGTCACCAGCGAGCCCTGCGCCACGGCGGAGGGGGAGCGGTACAGCAGCACGCCCTCGCTCGGCATCTTCCACGCCGTCACGGGCATCCACGGCGACATCCTGATCCCCGAGGACCGGCTGCGCGCCGTCCTGCTGCGGGCCCGCAGCGAGGGGGCCGACCTGGAGGCCGAGATCTCCCGGCTGCTGGGCAAGCCGTGGGACGACGAGCTGGAGCCGTTCCGGTACGCGGGCGAAGGGGCACCGGTGCGCTGGCTGCACCAGGTGGTCTGAGCCCTCGGGTCACGACGTACGAGAGGGGCCGGCGCTCACGGCGAGCGCCGGCCCCTCTCGGTGCGTTCCGGGACGGTGCGTTCCCGGCCGGTGTGCTGCGGGCCGGTGCGTTCCGACTACCGGGAGCGGAAGGCCAGCACCACGTTGTGGCCGCCGAAGCCGAACGAGTTGTTCAGCGCCGCGATCCGGCCCTCGGGCAGCTTGCGGGCCTCGCCGCGCACGATGTCCGCGTCCACGTCGTCGTCCAGCTCGTCGACGTTGATGGTCGGCGGGGCGATCCGGTGGTACAGGGCCAGCACGGTGGCGACGGTCTCGATGCCGCCGGCGCCGCCCAGCAGGTGACCGGTCATCGACTTGGTGGCCGAGATGGCGATGTGGTCGAGGTCGTCGCCGAGCTCCTTGCGCAGGGCCTTCAACTCGGCGGTGTCACCCTGCGGGGTCGAGGTGGCGTGCGCGTTGACGTGCACGATCTCGGCCTTGTCCAGGGCGTTGCGCTCGAACAGGTCGGCCAGCGCGCGGGCCACGCCGGCACCGGTCGGCTCGGGCTGGGCGATGTGGTGGGCGTCCGAGGACAGGCCCTGGCCCACGGCCTCGCAGTAGATCCGGGCGCCGCGCGCCTCGGCGTGCTCGACCGACTCCAGCACGACCACGCCGGCGCCCTCGCCCAGCACGAAGCCGTCCCGGCCCTTGTCGTACGGGCGGGAGACGCGCTCGGGATCGTCGCTGCTCTTGGACATCGCCATCATGTTGGCGAACGCGGCGATCGGCAGCGGGTGGATCGCCGCCTCGGTACCGCCGGCGATCACGACGTCGGCGCGGCCGGTGCGGATCATCTCGATCGCGTAGCCGATCGCCTCGGCGCCGGAGGCGCAGGCGGAGACGGGGGTGTGCACACCCGCGCGGGCGCCGACCTCCAGACCGACGTTGGCCGCCGGGGAGTTGGGCATCAGCATCGGGACGGTGTGCGGGGAGACCTTGCGGGCGCCCTTCTCCTTCAGCACGTCGTACTGGTCGAGCAGGGTGGTCACGCCGCCGATGCCGGAGGCGATGACGGCGCCGAGGCGCTCGGGGGCGAGCTTGGAGGAGTCGTCGGTGGCCGGCGTCTCGTAGCCGGCGTCGGCCCACGCCTCGCGGGCGGCGATCAGCGCGAACTGGGCCGAGCGGTCCAGCTTGCGGGCCAGCGGTCGGGGGAGGATCTCGCCCGGCTCGACGGCCGTGCGGGCGGCGATCTTGACGGGCAGCTCGGCGGCCCACTCCTCGGTCAGGGCCGCCACTCCGGAGCGCCCGGCGACCAGGTTCTCCCAGGTGGTGGCGGCGTCGCCGCCCAGCGGCGTGAAGGCGCCGATACCCGTGACGACCACGGTACGGTTTTCAGCGGTCACTGGTTCTTCTTCTCTCACGATCGTGCGGGGTCGGCGGCGAGCCGAGGAAGGGCCCGGCCGGGCGCCCGGTGGGGCGTCCCGGCCGGCGGGTCGGCCAGGCTCGGGGAGCCGGGCCGACGAGTCAGCCGTCCGAGGCGTCGAGAACGCCGGACGTGCTGGACGGATCGAACGGGTCGATCGGTCAGGCGGTGGCGTTGGTGAGGATGTAGTTCACCGCGTCGCCGACGGTCTTCAGGTTCTTGACCTCGTCGTCCGGGATCTTGACGTCGAAGCGCTCCTCGGCGGCCACGACGACCTCGACCATGGACAGCGAGTCGACGTCCAGGTCGTCCGTGAAGGACTTGTCCTCCTGGACGTCCTCGGTCGGGATACCGGCGATCTCGTTGACGATCTCGGCGAGACCTTCCAGGACCTCGGCCTTGTCCTTAGCCATACTGGCTGCTCCTCTTCGGTGTTGAACGCGTCCGACCGGTGGCCGGACGCAGGCTTTGCGGAATGGGTGGGGCGAAACGCGCCTAGGGGAGCGTAACGACTGCCGCGGCGTACACGAGACCCGCCCCGAACCCGATGATCAGCGCGAGGTCGCCGCTCCTGGCCTCGCCGCTCTCCAGCATGCGCTCCATCGCCAGCGGGATGGAGGCCGCGGAGGTGTTGCCGGTCTCGGCGATGTCGCGGGCGACCGGCACCGAGTCGGGCAGCTTGAGCGCCTTGATCATGGCGTCGGTGATGCGCATGTTGGCCTGGTGCGGGATGAACGCGCCGAGCTGGTCGGCGGTGACCCCGGCGGCGTCCAGCGCCTGCTGGGCCACCTTGGCCATCTCCCAGACCGCCCAGCGGAAGACCGGCTGGCCGTCCATCCGCAGGGCCGGCCACTTGGTCTCCTCGCCCACGCCGTTGACGGCGTCGGGCTTGGCGAAGGCGGTGTCCCAGGCCTGGGTCTGCGAGATGACCTCGGACTGCGAGCCGTCCGAGCCCCAGATCAGCTTGCCGATACCGGGCGTGTCGGACGGGCCGACGACCGCCGCGCCGGCGCCGTCGCCGAAGATGAACGCGGTCGAGCGGTCCGACTGGTCGGTCAGGTCGCTGAGCCGCTCGACGCCGATCACCAGCACGTACTCGGCGCTGCCGCCGCGGATCATGCCGTCGGCCAGGCCCAGGCCGTAGCCGAAGCCGGCGCAGGCGGCCGAGATGTCGAAGGCCGGGGCGGTGCCGCAGCCGAGCCGCTCGGCGATCTCGGTGGCGATCGCCGGGGTCTGCTTGAGGTGCGAGACGGTCGCGACGATCACGCCGCCGATCTGGTCCGGGGTGATCCCGGCCTGGGCGATGGCCTTGCCGGAGGCCTGCACCGACATCTCGGCGACGCTCTCCTCCGGGCCGGCCCAGCGGCGCTCGGCGATCCCGCTGCGGGTACGGATCCACTCGTCCGAGGAGTCGATCCACTCCAGCACCTCGGCGTTGGGGATCACCCGGACCGGGCGGTAGCCGCCCACGCCGAGGATGCGCGCGTACTGCGCTCCCTCGGACGGGCGGATCTGCGGCTTCGTCATGCCTGGGTCTCCTGATCCTGACCGCCGTGCTCCGCGACGAGCGCGCGGGCCTTGTCCAGGTCGGCGGGGGTCTTGAGGGCAAGCGTCGCCACACCCTTGAGGTTGCGCTTGACCAGTCCGGTGAGGGTGCCCGCGGGGGACAGCTCGATGACGGCGGTCGCACCCAGCTGCCCGAGGGTCTCCATGCAGAGGTCCCAGCGGACCGGGTTGGAGACCTGCGACACCAGGCGGGTGAGCACCTCGGCGCCGGAGGCCACGACCTCGCCGTCCTTGTTGGAGACGTAGCGGACCTGCGGGTCGGCCACGGTCAGCGTCGGGGCCAGCGCGGCCAGCCGCTCGACACCCGGGGCCATGTGCTCGGTGTGGAAGGCGCCGGCCACCTTGAGGGCGACCAGCTTGGCGCCGGCCGGCGGGTCCGCCTTCAGCGTCTCCAGCTGGGCCAGCGTGCCGGCGGCGACGATCTGGCCGCCGCCGTTGTTGTTGGCCGCGGTCAGGCCGTGCTCGGCCAGCTTCGCCGCGACGACCTCCGGGTCGCCGCCGAGCACGGCGATCATGCCGGTCTCGGTGACGGCGGCGGCCGCGGCCATGGCCTGGCCGCGCTCGCGGACGAAGGCCAGCGCGTCGTGCGCGCTCAGCACCCCGGCGCCGGCGGCGGCGGTGATCTCGCCGACGCTGTGGCCGGCCACGGCGCCGACCAGCTTGCGGGCGACGTCCTCGTCCGGGAACAGCTCACGGGCGGTCATCAGGCCGGCCGCGACGAGCAGCGGCTGGGCGACGGCGGTGTCCTTGATCTCCTCTGCGGAGGCCTCGGTCCCGGCGTGCACCAGGTCGAGCCCGGCGACCTCCGACCAGCCGCGCAGGCGGTCGGTGACACCGTCCAGCTCCAGCCAGGGGCTGAGGAAACCGGGGGACTGGGCACCCTGTCCAGGGGCGACGATTACGAGCACGGTTCAACCCTCTCTCGCCAGGCGCCCAGGGGCGGGTAGGCGACGGTAACGAAGAAAACCATCCGGGATTGTAAGGTCCCTACAGGCGGTTCAGCTCGACTCCCCGGCCGCGGTGAGTCGGCCGAGGGCGAGTGCGATCCGCAGCGTGAACGCCGAACGCACGTCGGACGGGGCGTACCCCGTGACGTCGGTCACACGTCGTAGCCGGTAGCGCACCGTGTTGGGGTGGACGAAGAGCATCCGGGCGGCGCCCTCCAGCGAGGAGGCCTGCTCCAGGTAGACGCTCAGCGTCTCCAGCAGCGCCGAGCCGGCTTCGTCCAGCGGTGTGTAGATCTCCTCCACCAACTGGCGGCGGGCGGCCTGGTCGCCGGCCAGCGCCCGCTCGGGCAGCAGGTCGTCGGCCAGCACCGGGCGGGGCGCGTCCGGCCAGGCGGCGCAGGCGCGCAGGCCGGCCGCGGCGGCGTGCGCCGAGCGGGTCGCCGAGAGCAGGTCCGGCACGGTCGGGCCGACCACCACCGGGCCCGGGGCGAACTGGCCGATCAGCGCCCGGGCCGCGTGCACCGGCTCCTTGTCGCCGCCGACCACGACCACCAGGCGCTTGCCCAGCACCCCGGTCAGTACGTGCAGCTTGGCGTACCGGGCGGCCCGGCGGATCGCCTCGACCACCAGCTCGCTGTCGCCGTCCGGGGCACTGCCCATCACCACCCGGACCTGGCTGGGCTGGCCCCAGCCGAGCGCCGCGGCCCGGGACAGCACGCCCTCGTCCGCGTCGCCGGACAGCAGCGAGTTGACCACCAGCGCCTCCAGCCGGGCGTCCCAGGCGCCGCGGGCCTCGGCCGCCTGGGCGTACACCTGGGCGGTCGCGAAGGCGATCTCCCGGGCGTAGACCAGCACCGACTCGCGCATGTCCGCCTCGTCGCCGGGGGCGGCCACCTCCTCGATGGCCTCCTCCATCACCTCGATCGTGGTGCGGATCAGCTCGACGGTCTGGCGCAGCGTGATCGCCCTGGTCAGCTCGCGCGGGGCGGTGCCGAAGACGTCCGTGGAGATCGCCTGGGCGGCGTCCGGGTGGCGGTACCACTCGGTGAAGGCGGCGATACCGGCCTGCGCGACCAGGCCGATCCAGGAGCGGTGCTCCGGCGGCATCCGCCGGTACCAGCCGAGTTGGTCGTCCATCCGGGAGATCGCGGCGGTGGCCAGCTTGCCCGAGGACTTCTCCAGCCGCTTGAGCGTCGCGGCCCGGCGCTCGGCCCGCTCGGCGGCGACTCTGCGCTCCTGCGCGGTCAGGCGGGGCGCCGCCCGGCCGGGGCGGTCGCGGCCGGCCCTGGGGGCCGGGCTCTTCCCGGTCGGCTCGGCTGTGGGACTGGGTTCGCTCTTGGAGTTCGCGGAAGCGGCTGGCACAAGGACAAGACTGCCTCACGTGAGTGACTGCTCGTGCACACCCCCCGGTGCAGCGGCACGGTGGTGCCGGTCACACCCACTACCGTGGGGCCCGTGACAGACGACGCCGCCCGCCCCCGCGCCGACCTGCGCCGCACCGCCGAGCGCTACCTCTCCACCCCGGCCGAGGGCGTCGAGACCCGACACGCGTTCTCCTTCTCCGGCCACTACGACCCGAAGAACACGCACTTCGGCGCGCTGCTCGCGTGCAACGAGGAACTCCTCGCCCCCGGCGCCGGGTACGAGGAGCACAAGCACCGCGACACCGAGATCCTCACCTGGGTGCTGGAGGGCGCGCTGGCGCACCGGGACTCCCAGGGGCACGGCGGGGTGGTCCGCCCGGGGATGATCCAGCACCTCGGCGCGGGCTCCGGCGTCACCCACACCGAGCGCAACGTCGGCGGGGCCGCCGGGCCGGTCCGCTTCGTCCAGATGTGGCTCCAGCCGGACGTGTTCGACGCACCCCCGGCGTACGGGCTGCGCAAGGTGGAACCGGCCGACGGCGGGTTGACGCTGCTCGCCTCCGGGCTGGAGCGGGACGCCGGGACGGACGCCCTGCGGCTGCGCCGCGGCGACGCCGCGCTCTGGCTGGCGACGGCGGGGCCGTGGCAGCCACTGCCCGCACTGCCCGGGGCCGCCTGGCGGTACGCGCACCTGACCGCCGGCTCGCTCGGCTACCGGACGATCCCGGGGCCCAAGGGCGGCGGCCGCTCGATGGCCCCGGGCGACAGCGTGCGGATCACCGGCGACGCCTTCGCCGACCCGACGGCCGGCGAGACCGGCGCCGAACTCCTGCTCTGGGAGATGCACTCGCCGGTCTCGTACGGCTAGGGGCTGTCCTTTCAGCCTTCGAGTCGTTCAGCTGTTCAGTTCGGCCAGGACCGCGTCCGAGAAGGCCGGCCAGACCTCGGCGGCCCACGGGCCGAAGTCCCGGTCGGCGAGCGCGACGCAGGCCACGCCGGCCTCCGGGTCGACCCACAGGAAGGTGCCGGACTGGCCGAAGTGGCCGAAGGTGGCGGGCGAGTTGGCGGTGCCCGTCCAGTGCGGGGCCTTGCCGTCGCGGATCTCGAAGCCGAGACCCCAGTCGTTCGGGCGGCGGTGGCCGTAGCCGGGCAGCACGCCGCTGGTGCCCGGGAAGGCGACCTCGCGGGTGGCCCGCCGGACGGTGGACGGGTCCAGCAGCTTCGGGGACTGCAGTTCGGCGGCGAACCGGACCAGGTCCGCGAGGGTGGACAGGCCGCCGGCGCCGGCCGGGGACTTGTGCGCGGTGTTCAGCAGGGTGTCGTGCATGCCCAGCGGCTCGAACACCGCCTCGGCGACGTACCGGGAGAACTCGATCCCGGCGGCGTCGGACAGGGCCCGCGCCAGCGCGTCGAAGCCCGCGTTGGAGTACAGCCGGCGGTTGCCGGGCTCGGCGAACACCCGGTCCTCGTCGAAGCCCAGGCCGGAGGTGTGCGCGAGCAGGTGGCGGACGGTCGAGCCGGCCGGCCCGGCCGGGTCGTCCAGCTCGAAGACGCCCTCCTCGACCGCGACCAGCACCGCGTACGAGGTGAGCAGCTTGGTCACCGACGCCAGCGGGAACAGGTGCTGCTGCGGCCCGTACGTGCCCAGCACCGCGCCGTCCGCCCCCCGGACCACCGCCGCCGCGGCGTGGGGCACCGGCCAGTTCTCGATCATCCGCAAGCTCTCCATGCGCCCGACTCTAACGAAGGGCCGAAAACGGGTGGCGGGAGCACCCGGGTGGGAAGCTTGCTTGGAGTGCACTCCAACTCGATAGCGTCGTCGTCACCGCTCACCACAGGGGGTAACCGATCATGGCCACGCTCGCACCCGTCCAGCTCGACCTGCGGACCTGCGCCGACGTGTACCACCGCCCGGTCGGCGATCCGGACCGGACTCCGCGGCACACCATCAGCGAGGTCGCCGTGGCCAGCGGACTCACCGCCCACACCCTGCGCTGGTACGAGCGGATCGGCCTGCTCGACCCGGTCGACCGCTCCGCCAGCGGCCAGCGCCGCTACTGCGACGCCGACCTGCACCGGCTGGCCTTCCTGGGCCGGCTGCGGCTGACCGGCATGCCGATCGCCGACATGCTCCGCTACGTGGAGCTGGCCCGCGAGGGTGAGCGGACCTACGAGGCACGGCGCCAACTGCTGGTCCACCAGCGCGAGGAGGTCCGCCAGCGGGTCGCCGACCTCCAGGCCACCCTCGCCGTCCTCGACTACAAGATCGACCTGTACTCCGGCCGGATCGCCGCGTCCGACGAACCGGCCGTCTGCCGCCACGAGTAGCCACCATCAGCACGCCGCACGCGGAGTACACCGCAGCGGAGTGCACCGCACGCAGAGGAAGAAGCAGAGCGATGACCGTCTCCGTCCTCCCCACCGTCCAACTCGGCACCGACGGCCCGTTCGTGGGCGTCCAGGGCCTCGGCTGCATGGGCATGAGCGACTTCTACGGCCCGACCGACCGGCCCGAGGCGCTCGCCACCCTGGACGCCGCCCTGGAAGCCGGCGTCACCCTGTTCGACACCGCCGACGCCTACGGCTTCGGCCGCAACGAGGAGCTGATCGGCCCCTTCGTCCGCGCCAACCGCGACCGGGTGGTGCTCGCCACCAAGTTCGCCCTCGAACGCAGGGAGGACGACCCGAGCTACCGCGGCATCCGCAACGACCCGGCGTACATCCGGGCTGCCGTGGACGCCTCGTTGCGGCGCCTCGGGGTGGACGAGATCGACCTCTACTACATGCACCGCCGCGACCCGGCCGTGCCGCTGGCCGACTCGGTCGGCACCATGGCCGAGCTGGTCCGGGCCGGCAAGGTGCGCCGACTGGGACTGTCCGAGGTGACGGGCGCCGAACTGCGGGAGGCGCACGCGATCCACCCGATCGCCGCGCTGCAGTCCGAGTGGTCGGTGTTCGCCCGGGACGTCGAGCGCACGGCGGTGCCGGCCGCGGCCGAACTGGGCGTCGCCTTCGTGCCGTACTCGCCGCTCGGCCGGGGCTTCCTGACCGGGGCGTTCCAGGCCGCCGAGCAGCTCGCGGCGGACGACGTCCGGCGCACCCAGCCGCGCTTCACCGGCGCCAACGCGGCGGCCAACGCCGAACTCCTGGCGCCGCTGCGGGAGATCGCGACGGCCCGCGGGGTGACCCTCGCGCAGGTCGCGCTGGCCTGGGTGCACCAGCGGGCCGAGGTGCACGGGCTCACCGTCGTGCCGATCCCCGGCACCCGCAAGCGCAGCCGGCTCGCCGAGAACACCGCGGCCGCCACGCTGCGGCTCACCGCCGAGGAACTGGCCCGGCTGGAGCCGGTGGCGGGCGAGGTCGCCGGGGACCGCTACCCGGACATGCGCCTCACCCAGGTCGGCCGGGAGTAGCGGCGGCCGGGGAGCGGCCGCCCGGGCCGCTCCCCCTCCCGTCCCGGGTGCCTTCTCAGACCTCCCGGCCGAGCCAGGCGGCCAGCCGGGTGTGCACGTCGGCGTCCGGGGCGACCGGCCGCACCTCGGCGAACGGGACCGGCCCGCCGCGGCGCTCGGCCGACAGGACGGCCTCGGCGACGGCCAGCGCGGCGTGCGCCAGGGCGCCGTCCAGCGGCTGCTCGGAGCCGAGCGCCCGGGCGATGTCCCAGGTGTGCGCGACCACCTCCATCAGGTAGCCGCCGACTGCGATCCGGCCGGGCACCACGCCCCAGGGCGCGTGGGTCGGGCGGTCCAGCGCGGCGTCGTCCGCCCAGGCCGCGACGGCCCGGGCGCGGGCCCGGTCCAGCGCGCCCGGCCAGGCGTCGTCCGCCAGGTCCCCGGTGGCCGGGGCGACGTCCTCGGCCCGGCCGCCCTCGCCGAGGTAGGCGAACCGGTGGACGCCGCCGACCACGTGGCTCAGCAGCTCCCGCAGCGTGAACGCGCTGCACGGAGTGGGCCGGCCGAGGGCGTCCGGGGTGATCTCGGCGAACAGCTTCTCCAACTGGCCGAGGGCGAGCAGGTACTGCGGGCGGGCGTCCTGGACGGAGGTCACGTGGAATCAGCTCCCAGAGGTGGTGCGGGCTTTCGGGCTCGAACGGCAATCTCCCAGTAAAACCTGACAACCGCCGTCAGGATTGCTGGGATTCTGCTGCCATGAAGGCCGACCGCCTGCTCTCGATCCTGCTCCTGCTCCAGACCCGCGGCCGGGTGCCCGCCACCGAACTGGCCGGGCGCCTGGAGGTGTCCGTCCGCACCATCTACCGCGATGTGGAGTCGCTCTCCGCCGCCGGCGTGCCGGTGTTCACCGAACGCGGCCGGCACGGCGGCATCAGTCTGCTGCCCGGTTACCGCACCGACGTCACCGGACTGACCGCGGACGAGGCCCGGGCGCTGTTCGTGCTCTCCGCCCAGGGCGCGCACAGCGACCTCGGGCTGGACGGCGCGCTCGGCTCGGCGCTGCGCAAGGTGATGGCCGCGCTGCCGGCCCCGCACCGCCCGGCCGCCGAGCGGATCACCGAGCGGATCCTGGTCGACCCGGCCCGCTGGTTGCAGAGCGGTCCGGCGGCCGGCGCCGCGGCCGGCCCCGAGCTGGGCGAGCTGCAGTACGCGGTGTTCGCCGACCGGCGGCTGCGGCTGCGCTACCGGCACAGCGGCACGCCCGCGCCGGTGGAGTACACCGTCGATCCGTACGGGCTGGTGAGCAAGGCCGCGGTCTGGTACCTGGTGGCCGATCTGCACGGCGAGCCCCGGCTGTTCCGGGCCGACCGGGTGCTGGCCGCCGAGACCACCGACGAGGCGGTGCGCCGGCGCCCCGGGGTGGGGCTGGGGGACGCCTGGGCGGTGCTGCGCGAGCAGGTGGAGCGGCTGCCGAAGGAACTGCCGGTCCGGGTGCGGGTGCGGCGCGGGCGGCTGGACATGTTCGTCCGCATCCACGGCGGCCGGGTCACCGCGCCGCCGCCGGAGGCGGGCGCCGGGCCGGCCGAGGAGTGGGTCGAGGTGGCGATGGTCTTCCCGTCGCCGGCGGCCGTCCGCTCACTGCTCGCCTTCGGTGCGGACGCCGAGGTGCTGAACCCGCCCGCGGCCCGCCGCGAGCTGGCCCGGGCGGCGGCGGACGCCCTGCGCCTCTACCAGGAGCCCGTCCGGGACTAGGGCCCGTCCGCGTCTCGCCGGGCGGCTAGGGGTTCGGGGTGGGCCGGACGACGTCCTGGTAGTGGCCGAGCGAGATCGCCGCGAAGTTGTGCAGACTGTCGGTGCCCTCGGTGAAGTAGCCGTTGTGGCCGGCCGCGCGGGCCGAGGAGATCTGCTCGGCGCCGAAGCCGCCGGCGGTCGGGTCGGCGCCGTGGCCGAGGCCGCCGACCTCCAGGTACGGGACGTTGCCGATCCAGTCGGTGGGGTTGCGGGTGGCCCAGACGTGCACGCCGGTGCCCAGTTCGCTGGTGCTCTGCACGCCCATGCCGGGGCTGCCGAACACCATCAGGTCGGTGATCCCGGAGGTGTCGGAGGGCGAGGCGGCCGCGCGCGGGATCTCGGGGGCGGCGTTGCCGCAGACCACGGAGCCGTACGAGTGGCAGAGCAGTGCCGGGGGCGCGTCCGGCCGGGTGGTCTCCTTGAGCCCGGCGAGCAGCCGTTGCAGCCGGGGCGCGCCGACGTCGGCGAGCCGGGAGGTGACGGCGTCCGGGCCGAGGCCGGACGGGGTGACGTAGCCGGTCCAGGCGATCACCGCGGTGCGGGTGTTCGGCGCCTGGTGCTGCTCCTCGGCGTAGAGGGCGCGGGCCATGCCGGCCGGGGAGCGCAGCGGTTCGGCGGCCTGGTCGAAGTGGCCGAGGTCGGCGTCCGAGCCGGGGACGACGACGGAGATCCGCTCGGCGTCGGCGAGGTCGCCCCACACCTCGCTGATCAGGCCGCGGCCGCGCGGGTCGAAGGCGAGGATCTGCCGGTCGGGGCTGAGCAGGTGCTCGACGTCGTTGGCGCGGGAGACGGCCAGCTCGCGGTCGTCGGCGTCGAGCTTGTGGTCGGCGGCGCGGGCCCGGGCGCGGTCGCGTTCGGCGGCCAGCGCGATCTTGTTGGCGCGGTAGCGCAGGTCCAGCGGGGCGCCGTCGAAGTTGCCGACGACCAGCGGGTAGTCCTGGATCAGCCGGTCCAGCTCGGTGGGGGCGAGCGAGGCGAAGAACGCGGCGGCGGCGGCCGGGCTGGTGGTGGCCGGGTCGGGCAGGGTGCGGCCGAAGGTGTGGTCCTGGACCCAGGCGGCGCTGCCGGCCGGGGGTGTGGAGATCGCCAGCTGCTCGGTGGAGGCGGCCGCCTGGGCCGCCGCGGCGCCGGCGTCGGCGAGCACGGCACAGCCCGCGAACGCCCCGATCAGTACCCGCTTCCAGCGCCGACGGTTGCGCACCGCACCAACTCCCTTAGGGCCCGTCACCGTTTCTCGGGCGGTGCCCGGAGGGTGCGATAAGACTGCCTACTTCCCTGCGCAAGCGTAGGGTGCCCCGGGAGGTGACGCGCCCGCCCAAACTGTGGGATGGATCACATGAACCGGCGGTGTCGTTTCAGCGTCACAGAGTGGCCCGCACGTCGAATTCCCGCACCATCCGCTTGGGCGCCGTGCGCCGCCAGGCCTCGACGACGAGGTCGCGCAGTTCCTCCGGATCGACCAGGTCCAGCCGGACGCTCACCCAGCCGTGCCGCCCGACGTACGGCGCGCTGGAGAACACCTCGGGCTCGGCGGCGAGCAGTTCGGTCTGGTCCTCGGGGGAGGCCTTGACGGTGACGGACCGGCCCCCGGGCGCGCCCATCGCGAAGATCCGGCCGCGGATCCGCAGGGTCTCGATCTCCCAGGTCGGCTCCTGTGCGGCCTCCGGCAGGGCGAGCGCCATCGCGCGGAACTCCTCGAACGTCACCATGCCCGCAGCGTAGGGCAGGGGGCCGACAGCGCGCGGCCCGGGCAGGGGGCTCGGAGGGGCGCGGACCGATCGGTCCGCGCCCCTCCGAGCATCACCCTCCGGCGCAGGTCACACCATGCCCAGCGCGTACGCGGCGAACAGCGCCGCACCCGCCGCGGCCAGCGCCTTCCCGGCCCGGGAGAAGGCCGTCCACGGCCCGTCGAACCGTCGGGTGAACCACCCGATCGCCACCAGCACGGCTCCGAACAGCGGAAGCAGCGCGAGCCGGGCGGCCACCCAGCCGAGCGAGTCCGGCGCGGTGGTCAGCCCCGGCACGGCACCCAGGCCCGCCGCGCCGGGCACCGCGACCGCGAGCATCGCGCTCTGGTGCCAGCAGAAGATCGTCATCGCCGAGAGGTTGACCACCACCACCGGCAGCCACAGCAGCGGACGGCGGGTCAGCAGCCGGCCCAGCCGCTCCCGCAGCAGCACCGCGGCGCCGCACTGCGTCGCCGCCAGGGCCAGCACCAGCAGGGACGGCGGGTGCGAGTTGGTCCGCTCCATCCCGGGCACCCCGACCATGCTGGCCGGGTAGTGGAACGCCAGCAGCAGCGTGGCGAACAGCGCGCCGCCGCCGACCAGCAGCACCCGGGCCACCGGGCGGCCCAGCCGGCCCTGCGCCCACAGCACGCCCAGCTGGTAGCCGAACAGCCAGCCCGGCAGGATGTTCAGCAGCCCGACCCAGGACGGCACCGCCTCCGCCCACGGCCCGTACCGCAGCAGGTCGACCGCGGCGACGGCGGCCACCAGGACGCCCGCCGACCAGCCGCCCAGCCGGCGCCCGGCCGCCACGCACAGCGGGGTGAGCGCGGTCAGCCCCAGGTAGACCGCGATGTACCAGAGCGGCTGCACCACCAGCGTCGCGCCGGTCCGCACGGTGTCCCCGGGGACGCCGAGCGCGGGCAGCAGTGCGATCAGCAGCGCCCAGACGGCCGTCACCCCCAGCACCGGGCGCAGCAGCCGCACCGACCGGCCGCGCAGCCAGCCCAGGTACGTCACGCCCTTGGTCCGGGCCCGCTCCAGCGACCGGACCGAGGAGTGGCCGCCGACCAGGAAGAACACCCCGAGCATCTGGAGCACCCAGCTGATCGGGGCGAGGCCGCCGAGCGAGGAGAGCGGGCTCGCGTTGTGCAGGGCGCCGTCGGCGGAGAGCGTGAAGCCGCCGAGCAGCCAGTGCCCGACCGGCACGGCGAGCAGGGCGAGGGCGCGCAGCCCGTCCAGGGCGCGGTCGCGGGTCTCGGGGGTGCGGGCGTCGACCTGGTGGGCGGCGCGGCGCAGGGCGGTCAGCGGGTGGGCCATGGCGGTGCTCCTTTCGGTGAGGAGGTCAGCGGTCGGCGGTCAGCGGCCGAGTGCGATGGCGGCGAAGGCGGTGAGCGAGGCGGTGCCGGGGGCGAAGTAGCCGGCGTGGCCCTCGGATCCGGTGGCGGGCAGCGGGTGGGCGCCGAAGCCGGGTGCGGTCGGGTCGGCGCCGTGGCCGAGGCCGAGCACCGAGACGTAGGGGACCCGGCCGATCCAGTCGGAGTCGTTGCGGGCGGTGGCCCAGAGCGGGACGCGTGGGTCGAGGTCGGCGGCCGAGCCGACGCCCATCCCGGGCGAGCCGAGGACGACCACGCCGGACGCCTGGTCGGGCCCGGGGCGGGCCAGCCCGCAGACCACCGAGCCGTAGCTGTGGCAGAACACCGTGGCGGGGGCCTGCGGGCGGGTGCTGACGGCGAGTCCGTCGAGCAGCCGGGTGAGCCGCTTGGCCCCGGCCCGGGCGAGGTCCTCGGTGGCGGCGTCCAGGCCGATCCCGACCGGGGTGGTGTAGCCGGCCCAGGCGATCACGGCGGTCTGCCGGTCGGTGGCCTGGTGGAGCGAGCGGGCCATGCCGGCGGGGGTGCCGTACGAGCCCGGGGAGCGGTCGAAGTTCTCCAGGTCGTTGTCCGAGCCGGGGACGACGACGGCGGTGTGGCGGGCGGTGGCGAGGTCGCCGAAGACCTCGGCGACCTCGCCGCGGCCGCGCGGGTCGAAGACGAGGATCCGGCGGTCGCCGTCCAGCAGGGCGCGGTAGCGCTCGGCGCGGTCGCGGGCCTGCTCGTGGTCCTGCGGGGTGAGCGCCGGGTCGGTGGCCCGGGCGAGTTCGCGACTGCGCTCGGCCGTGAGGGCCAACGTGTTGGCCCGGTACCGGAGTTGGACCGGGGTGCCGTCCAGGTTGCCGACCACCAGCGGGTGCCGGACGGCCAGCGCGTCCTGCTGCGAGGGCGTCAACCCGGCGAAGAACGCGGCGACTTCGGCCGGGGTGGCGGTGGCCGGGTCGGGCAGGCGGACGCCGAGCGCGGTGTCGGTCACCCAGGCGGCGCTGCCCGGCGGTGGGCCGGTGACGGCCTGTTGGGCTTCCGCGGAGAAGCCGCCGAGACCGAGCACCGCGGCCAGCACCACCGTGCTGGCCGCGATCGCTCTCCTGACCCGAAACTTCCCCATGTCCGGCCCCTCCCTTGTCCGTTCGACTTCGACGGAGAGGAAGGTAGAAATGCGACGGCCCCGCGGACGTCACACCGCGGGGCCAACTCCCGGGTGCTACCGGGGTACTACTCGGGGTGTCGCTCGGGGTACCGCGGGGGGTGCCGCCCGGGTGGAGCCGCCGGGGTCACTGACCTGGCGTCACTGGCCCGGCGTCATTGAACCGGCGTCACTGGCCCGGCGTCACGAGGCCGGACTCGTAGGCGAGGACGACGGCCTGGGCGCGGTCGCGCAGGTCGAGCTTGGCGAGGATGCGCCCGATGTGGGTCTTGACGGTCTGTTCGGCCAGGACCAGCCGGCCGGCGATCTCCTGGTTGGACAGGCCGCGGGCGATCAGCTCCAGCACCTCGGTCTCGCGCGGGGTCAGGCCGTTGAGCCGCAGTTTGGGGTCGCGCCGCCGGGCCGGCCGGTTGCGGGCGAAGTCCTCGATCAGCCGACGGGTCACCGAGGGGGCGAGCAGCGCCTCGCCGGCCGAGACCACCCGGACCGCGGAGATCAGGTCGGCCGGCGGGGCGTCCTTGAGCAGGAAGCCGCTGGCCCCGGCGCGCAGCGCCTCGTACACGTAGTCGTCCACGTCGAAGGTGGTCAGCATCATCACCTTGGGCCGGTGCGCGCCGGGTACGGCCGGGTCGAGCAGCCGACGGGCGGCCTCCAGGCCGTCCATGACGGGCATCCGGACGTCCATCAGCACCAGGTCCGGGTGGGTGCGGCCGCTCACCTCCAGGGCCTGCGCGCCGTCCGCCGCGTCCCCCACCACGTCGATGTCGCTCTGGGCGTTGAGCAGGGCGGCGAAGCCGGCCCGCACCATGGCCTGGTCGTCGACGATGATCACGCGGATGGTCATGCGGGCTTCTCCCGGGGGTTTTCGAGGGGCAGGACGGCGGCGACCTTGTAGCCGCCGTCCGGCATCGGGCCGGTCTCCAGCCTGCCACCGACCAGCCGGGCGCGTTCCCGCATTCCGATCAGTCCCTGCCCGGTGCCCTCCATGGAGGCCTCCAACGACTCGGTGTGCTGCGGCGGGGGCGTGTTCACCACGGTCAGCAGCAGGGTGGGGCCCTCGTCGACCAGGGAGATCCGGGCCCGCGAACCGGGCGCGTGGCGCACCACGTTGGCCAGCGCCTCCTGCACGATCCGGTACGCGGACAGGCCGACCGCCTTCGGTACCGCCTCGGCCAGCCCCGGATCCACCGTGAGCTCGGCCGGGACCCCGGCCCGCCCCACCGTCTCGATCAGCTGCGGCAGCTGCTCGATGCCGGGCTGCGGCACCTTCTCGGCGGCGGACTCCTCGCTGCGCAGCACGCCCAGCAGCCGGCGCATCTCGGCCAGCGACTCGCGGGCGGTGCCGGCGATGGCGGTGAACTCCTCGGTGGCCTCGGCCGGTACGCCGGTGATCCGGTACGGCGCGCTGGCCGCCTGCACGGCGATCACCGACATGTGGTGGGCCACCACGTCGTGCAGTTCCCGCGCGATCCGGGCGCGCTCCTCCAGCAGGGTGCGCCGCTCGCGTTCGGCCTCGCTGATGTGCTCCTGTTCGGCGAGCAGCCGGCGGGCCTCGGCGCGGTCCCGGACGGCCCAGCCGAGCAGCAGGGCGGCGCCGCCGAGGGCGACCAGCAGCATGGTGGTGCCGTCGTCGGCGTGCGGGAAGCCGAGCGTGGTGGTGAGGAGGGTGAGCAGGATCGTGGCGATCCAGACCGCGATCAGGGTGGACCGGCTCTCCCGCAGCGCGAGCGCGATCAGCAGGAAGACGTACGCCAGGATCATCGGCGCCGTCCACGGCCAGGTGCCGCCGAACTGGTGGTGCCGGGCGGTGATGGAGGCCGTGGTGACGAGGGCGGCCGCGCTGATCCACCAGGCGGCCAGCGGCCGGGTGATGGCGAGCAGCAGCGGCGCGGTCTGGGCGACGGTGAGCGCGCCGGCGATGGGCACGGCGACGCCGTAGAAGTCGACCAGGGCGACGATCCCGGTGGGGATCAGCGAGGCCTGCATGATCAGCGCGACGACGTACGGCAGCCGCCGCAGCCACGCCCGGGGCGAGTCCCCGAGCAGCGGGGCGTACCCGCCGGTCGGGGTGGTGAGGTGGTGCCGGAGCGAGCGGAGCAGCCGGAGTGTCTGCGCGCGGACTTCGGTCGTGGTGATCGTGTTCATCGCGGGCCAGCCTAGGAGGGTGCCGTCCGCCCGTCGTCGCACTGGGGTCGAACATCGGAGTGCTACCGGGGTAGGGGGTGATACCCGGGTGCTACGGCGGGCGGCACCGTTGCGGGGCCGGGAGCGGTGCCCGCGGTACTACGGCGGGCCGGTGCTACCTCGGGCCGGTGCGCCAGTGGCCGGCCAGGGCCGGGCCGAGCTGGTCGAAGTGGCGCTCGATGACGGCGACCATGCCCTCGGGCCCGGCGGGCTCCTGGTCGGGGGTCCAGGACAGGTGGGCGGCGCGCAGCACGCTGCCGAAGACGGCGGCGAGCACGCTGGGGCGCAGGTCCTCGGCCGGGTCGAGGCCCTCGCGCTCGGCGAGCACCCGGACGACCACCCGTTCCTGTTCGGTGACCCGGCGCAGGTGGGTGGCGAGCAGGGTGGGGGTCTCCTCGATCATCCGCATCAGTTCCAGGGCGGTGGTGATCGAGCGGGGGCCGGTGCGCTGTTCGGCGCCGAGTTCGCGCCAGGACTGGACGATCGCGGCGCGCAGGGCCTGGAGCGGGGACTCGTGGGCCGGGCGGCGGCACAGGCACTCGATGAAGTAGTCCTCGGCGTCGGCCATCACGGCGAGCGCAACCTCGTCCTTGTTGGCGAAGTAGCGGAAGAAGGTGCGCTGGGAGACCTCGACGGCGGAGGCGATCTCGTCGACGGTGGTGCCGGCGAAGCCCTGGCCGAGGAAGAGCACGTGGGCGGCCTGGACGAGGGCGTCCCTGGTCTGCTGCTTCTTGCGCTCGCGCAGCCCTGGCAGCCGTTCGGGGGTGACCGGGGCGGCGGTGGGGGTGGGGGTGCGAGCGGCCATGGCGGGGCCTTCCGAGCGCGTGCGGGCGGGGTGAGGAGCCCAACCTTAGCGCTCTGACAAATGTCAGCCAGGGTCAGAAGTCAGTGTTTGCCGAATGTCAGTGGCTGACATAATCTGCCGGAAGTGGCGTTCGCCGGCCGGGCACTCGTGGGGACGGGTGGGCCGCGGCGCCACGCCCACGTTCCGTTCTCTGCCACGCCCCCGGAGGGCCCCAGATGAGCCAGTCCGTCGTCAAGAACGCCAAGGCGGACGTCCCGCCGCAGCGCACGCCACCGGGCGGGGGCGGTCTCAAGGGCCACCCCTGGCTGACCCTGCTGACCGTCGCGGTCGGCGTGATGATGGTCGCCCTGGACGGCACGATCGTCGCCATCGCCAACCCGGTCATCCAGGCGGACCTGAAGGCGGCGCCCTCCGAGATCCAGTGGGTGACCAGCGGCTACCTGCTGGCCCTGGCGGTCTTCCTGATCACGGCCGGCAAGATCGGCGACCGGTTCGGCCACAAGAACACCTTCCTGGTCGGCGCGGTCGGCTTCGCCGTCACCTCGGCCGCGATCGGCTTCGCCGGCAACATCCAGACCGTGATCGCCTTCCGGGTGCTCCAGGGCCTGTTCGGCGCGCTGCTCCAGCCGGCCGCGCTCGGCCTGCTGCGCGGCGCCTTCCCCGCCGAGAAGCTCAACATGGCGATCGGCATCTGGGGCGGCGTGATCGGCGCCTCCACCGCGGCCGGCCCGATCGTCGGCGGCCTGCTGGTCGAGCACGTCAACTGGGAGTCGGTCTTCTTCATCAACATCCCGGTCGGCCTGATCGCGCTCGGCCTCGGCCTGTGGATCCTCAAGGACGTACGGGCCGAGAAGGCCGCCAAGTCCTTCGACCTGCCCGGGATCGTGCTGCTCTCGGTGGCGATGTTCGCGCTGGTCTTCGGCATCATCAAGGCCCCCGAGTGGGGCTGGGGCGACGCCCGTACGCTGCTGTTCCTGGGCGGCGCGGTGGTCCTGATGGTGCTCTTCGCGTTCTGGCAGGCCCGGGCGAAGGAGCCGCTGATCCCGCTCAGCCTGTTCCGTTCGGTGCCGCTGTCGGCGGGCACCCTGCTGATGGTGCTGATGGCCTTCGCGTTCTTCGGCGCGATCTTCTTCGTGACCTTCTACCTCCAGAACGTGCACGGGATGTCGCCGGTGTCGGCCGGCGTCCACCTGCTGCCGATGACCGGCATGATGATCATCGGCTCGCCGGTGGCGGGCATCGCGATCGGCAAGCTCGGCCCGCGGATCCCGATCGTGGCCGGCATGCTGATCACCACCGCCGCGATGTTCGGCATGTCCACCCTGGACGCGGGCTCCGGCACCGGCGTGATGTCGCTCTGGTTCGTCCTGATGGGCCTCGGCATCAGCCCGGTCATGGTCGGCGCCACCGAGGTGATCGTCGGCAACGCCCCGCTGGAGCTGTCCGGTGTGGCCGGCGGCCTCCAGCAGGCCGCGATGCAGGTCGGCGGGAGCCTCGGCACCGCGGTGCTCGGCGCGCTGATGGCCGCCAAGGTCACCGACGTGCTGCCCGGCAACTGGGCCAAGGCCGGCCTGCCGCCGGTCCAGGGCGCGGGGGCGGAGGGCCTCAACCAGGCCGCGCAGCTCGGCATCGCCCCGCCGGCCCCGGCCGGCACCCCGCAGCAGGCGGTGGACGCGATGGCCGGCGCCGTGCACGACTCCTTCGTCAGCGGCATGTCGCTCGCCTTCGCGGTCGCCGCCGTGGTGGCCTTCGGTGCCGCCCTGCTCGGCCTGCTCACCCGCCGCGGCGCGGTCGACGCGGGCCCGGCCGTCCACATCTGATCCCGCGCGGCCGACGGCCGACGGCCGACGACCAGCGGCCCCGGACTCGATGGAGTCCGGGGCCGCTGCGTGCCGTCATCCGCCGCCGCGGGCCGGTGGGACCAGCGGGACCCGCTCGGGTGCACCCGGGAACGCCGAAGGGCCGGACCTCCGTGGTCGGAGGCCCGGCCCTTCAGGGTCTAGCGGGTGATCAGGCGTCGCCGCCGGCGGCACCCGGGTCGGCCGCGGCCACGTCGAGCAGCTGGTAGCGGTCGATCGCGTCCTTCAGCGCGCTGCGGTCGATCTTGCCCTGCTTGGCGAGCTCGGTGAGCACCGCCAGGACGACCGACTGCGCGTCGATGTGGAAGAAGCGACGGGCCGCACCACGGGTGTCGGCGAAGCCGAACCCGTCGGCGCCCAGCGACTGGTACTGACCGGGCACCCAGCGGGAGATCTGGTCCGGCACCGCGCGCATCCAGTCGGACACGGCGACGACCGGGCCCTCGGCACCCTGGAGCTTCTGGGTGACGTACGGCACGCGCTGCTGCTCCTCGGGGTGCAGCAGGTTGAACTCCTCGGCCTCCACCGCGTCGCGGCGCAGCTCGTTCCAGGAGGTCGCGGACCAGACGTCGGCCTTGACGTTCCACTCCTCGGCGAGGATGCGCTGGGCCTCCAGGGCCCACGGCACGGCCACGCCGGAGGCGAGGATCTGGGCCGGGATCTGGCCGGCGGCGCCCGGCGCGTACTTGTGCAGACCCTTGAGGATGCCCTCGACGTCCACGTTCTCGGGCTCGGCCGGCATCTTGATCGGCTCGTTGTAGACGGTCATGTAGTAGAACACGTCCTCGCCGTGCGGGTGCTCGGCACTGGTGCCGTACATCCGCCGCAGCCCGTCCTGGACGATGTGCGCGATCTCGAAGCCGTACGCCGGGTCGTACGCGACGACGCCGGGGTTGGTCGAGGCCAGCAGCTGCGAGTGGCCGTCGGCGTGCTGCAGGCCCTCGCCGGTCAGCGTGGTGCGGCCGGCGGTGGCGCCGATCACGAAGCCGCGGGCCAGCTGGTCGGCCATCTGCCAGAACTGGTCGCCGGTGCGCTGGAACCCGAACATCGAGTAGAAGACGTACACCGGGATCAGCGGCTCGCCGTGGGTGGCGTAGGAGGAGCCGGCGGCGATCAGCGAGGCGGTGCAGCCGGCCTCGGAGATGCCGTCGTGCAGCATCTGGCCGGTCGGCGACTCCTTGTAGGCCAGCAGCAGGTCGCGGTCGACCGACTCGTAGGTCTGGCCGAGCGGGTTGTAGATCTTCGCCGACGGGAAGAGCGAGTCCATGCCGAAGGTGCGGTACTCGTCGGGCGCGATCGGCACGAAGCGGTTGCCGATGCCCTTGTCCCGCATGAGGTCCTTGAGCACCCGGACGAACGCCATGGTGGTGGCGATGGTCTGGTTGCCGGAGCCCTTCTTGACCGCCTTGTACGCGTCGTCGCCGGGCAGTTCCAGCTGACGCGGGCGCACCTTGCGGGTCGGCACGTAGCCGCCCAGCTCGCTGCGGCGGTCGTGCATGTACTGGATCTCTTCCGAGTCGCGGCCCGGGTGGTAGTAGGGCGGGTAGCCCTCGTCGAGCTGCTTGTCGGTGATCGGCAGGTGCAGCCGGTCGCGGAAGCGCTTCAGGTCCTCGACCGTCAGCTTCTTCATCTGGTGGGTGGCGTTGCGGCCCTCGAAGTTGGGGCCGAGCGTCCAGCCCTTGACCGTCTGGGCGAGGATGACCGTCGGCTGGCCCTTGTGCTCGCGGGCCGCCTTGAACGCCGCGTAGATCTTCTTGTGGTCGTGGCCGCCGCGACCCAGGTGCTGGACCTGCTGGTCGGTCATGCTCTCGACCATCTTGCGCAGGCGCAGGTCGCTGCCGAAGAAGTGCTCGCGGATGTACTGGCCGGTCTCGGTGGCGTAGGTCTGGAACTGGCCGTCCACCGTGGTGTTCAGCTTGTTGACCAGGACGCCGTCGCGGTCCTGCGCGAGCAGCGGGTCCCAGCTGCGGTCCCAGACCAGCTTGATCACGTTCCAGCCGGCGCCCCGGAACTGGGACTCCAGCTCCTGGATGATCTTGCCGTTGCCGCGGACCGGGCCGTCCAGGCGCTGCAGGTTGCAGTTGACCACGAAGGTCAGGTTGTCGAGGCCCTCGCGCGAGGCCAGCGACAGCTGGCCCAGCGACTCCGGCTCGTCCATCTCGCCGTCGCCGAGGAAGGCGTAGACGTGCGAGTCGGAGGTGTCCTTGATGCCGCGGTGCTCCAGGTAGCGGTTCATTCGGGCCTGGTAGATCGCGCCGAGCGGGCCGAGGCCCATGGACACGGTCGGGAACTCCCAGAAGTCCGGCATCAGCCGCGGGTGCGGGTAGCTGGACAGGCCGTACGGGGCCTTCGACTTCTCCTGGCGGAACGCGTCGAGCTGCCGCTCGGACAGTCGGTCCAGCAGGAACGCGCGGGCGTAGATGCCGGGGGAGGCGTGGCCCTGGAAGAAGATCTGGTCGCCGGACTCGCCCTCGGCGTCCTTGCCGCGGAAGAAGTAGTTGAAGCCGACGTCGTACAGCGACGCGGAGGAGGCGAAGGTGGCGATGTGCCCGCCCACGCCGATGCCCGGGCGCTGCGCCCGGGAGACCATCACGGCCGCGTTCCAGCGGGTCGCGTTGAGGATCTTGCGCTCGATCTCCTCGTTGCCGGGGAAGAACGGCTCGTCCTTGGTCGCGATGGTGTTGACGTAGTCCGTGCTGCGCATCTCGGGCACGGCGACACGCTTCTCGCGGGCGCGCTCGATCAGGCGGAGCATCAGGTAGCGGGCGCGCTCGCGCCCCCGCTCGTCGATGGCCGCGTCAAGCGACTCCAGCCATTCCGCGGTCTCCTCGGGATCGAAGTCCGGGACCTGACTCGGAAGGCCGCCAATGATGATCGGGTTGCGATCGGATCCGGAAGCCACGCTGTTCCTTCACTGTCGGTCGAAACTGAGGTGTGTCGCGCCGCCTCCATCGTGCTACCGCGCTCGGAGATCCGTCATCTCTACCGATCGGTAACCGTTCCGCCTGGTGGGCGGGACGGTCTGGCGGTGCGCGGTCCGGGCGACTTCGCCCGCCCCGCACACCCCCGGGTGCTACGTACAGAGGTGGTCCGACCTGGTGTCCCGTCCGCCCGATGGCGGGCGGCCGGGGTGAGGGCCAACAGGAGACTCTACGCCCGCGCACGCGCGGACCAGAATGCCGTTCGCATCTCGGGCATGCGTACGGCCTGTGGGCCGGGACCACCCGAAGCATCCTTGTCCTACGCAGAGAAGGGCAAATCGGTGTGATTCCCGACACGTCGAACGGCGTGTCCCCGCTGTGGCACGTCAACCTTTGGGGGGGATCGGGGGTCGGGTACTTGCGCGAACCGCCGCGCCCGTGTGGACTACGGCCACAGCCTCGGCATGGACGCCGGGCCGAATACTGGAGGTTATTCCCGTGAGCGCGACCGCGGACCCCGCGGACAAGTCCAACCCGGCGACCCGTCTCAGCTTCGAAGCGGGCCAGATCATCCAGGAGCTGGGGTACGACGACGACACTGACCAGGATCTCCGCGAAGGCATCGAGGAGCTCACCGGGACGGATCTCGTCGACGAGGACTACGACGACGTCGCCGACGCCGTCCTGCTGTGGCACCGCGACGACGACGGAGACCTCACCGACTCCCTCGTCGACGCCCTGGAGTACCTGGCCGAGGGCGGTCTGATCTGGCTCCTGACGCCCAAGACCGGGCGGGACGGCCACATCGAGGCGTCCGACATCGCGGACGCGGCCCGCACCGCCGGTCTCTCCCAGACCAGCTCGATCGCGATCGCCAAGGACTGGGCGGCCACCCGGCTCGCCACCAAGTCCACGGCCAAGCCGGGCGGCAAGCGCTGAGCGGGCCCTGAGGCCCCGCACCGGGCCCCGCTGGAGGATCCCTCCAGCGGGGCCCGGTCGTTTCCGGAGCCCGGCCGTTTCCGGGGTCCGGAGCCGGGGTGGTGCGGGCCGCCCGCGTCGTCACGGAGCGTGTTCACCAGGGTCGCGTTCGTCCCGAAGGCGGCCCGGAAGCGCGTTCGCCCAGGGCGAAAGAGGTGGAGCGCGCGGGCGCCGCCCTCATCCGTTCGGCGGAACGTGCCCGAACGGATGCGAGGATGGCGCTGGCCGCGCCGCCCGCGCGGCGCGGTCGCGTCAGAAAGGTCACGTCCATGGCCATCGAGGTCGGCACCGAGGCTCCGGACTTCGAGCTCAACAACCAGCACGGCGAACCGGTCCGCCTCTCCGACTTCCGGGGCGAGCGGAACGTCGTCCTGGTCTTCTACCCGTTCGCCTTCACCGGCGTCTGCACCGGCGAGCTCGGCGCCATCCAGCGGGAGCTGCCGCAGCTGCAGAACGACCGGGTCCAGGTGCTCGGCGTCTCCTGCGACTCGCAGTTCTCCCAGCGCGTCTTCGCCGACCGGGAGGGCCTGGAGTTCCCGCTGCTCGCCGACTTCTGGCCGCACGGCGAGGTCGCCCGCGCCTACGGCGTCCTCGACGAGCGGAAGGGCTGCCCCGTGCGCGGCACCTTCGTGATCGACACGGCGGGCACGGTGCGCTGGAGCGTCGTCAACGACCTCCCGGACGCCCGGGACGAGCAGGAGTACCTGAAGGCCCTCGGCGCGCTCTGAGGCCCTCCGCAGCGGTGCCGCGGGCCCGGTCCGGCGAACTCCGAACAGCCGCGCCGGGCCCGTTCGCACGTCTGGACGGGAACCGCGCACTACGCTCGGTCCGTTGGCCGGGTGGGCACGTGAGCCGCTCGCCGGCCGGCGCCTCGAACCGCACCACGGGGGCACCAGGGCGTGCCTCCCGATTCTTGGAGGACAAGTGGGTGTCAGCCTGAGCAAGGGCGGCAATGTCTCGCTCACCAAGGAGGCCCCCGGGCTTTCGGCCGTGGTCGTCGGCCTGGGCTGGGACGTCCGGACCACCACCGGGACGGACTTCGACCTGGACGCCAGCGCGCTGCTCTGCAACGAGCAGGGCAAGGTCGCCTCGGACGGGAACTTCGTCTTCTTCAACAACCTGAAGAGCGCGGACGGCTCCGTCGAGCACACCGGTGACAACCGCACCGGCGAGGGCGAGGGCGACGACGAGGCGATCAAGGTCAACCTGGCCGGCGTCCCGGCGGACGTGCAGAAGATCGTCTTCCCGGTCTCGATCTACGACGCCGAGAACCGCGGGCAGAACTTCGGCCAGGTGCGCAACGCGTTCATCCGCGTGCTGAACCAGGCCGACAACACGGAGCTGGCCCGCTACGACCTCTCCGAGGACGCCTCCACCGAGACCGCGATGGTCTTCGGCGAGCTGTACCGCAACGGCCCCGAGTGGAAGTTCCGGGCCATCGGCCAGGGCTACGCCTCCGGCCTGCGCGGCATTGCCCAGGACTTCGGCGTAAACGTCTGACCGGACGACGGCCGGTCGCCCGGCGCGGGAGCCTTGTACGGGGCGGCCCCGGACCTGCAGAGGTCCGGGGCCGCCCCGGCTTCGTGCCGGCTCCGTGCGCTGCGAGGATGTGAGTTCAGGAAGTTCAGCCGGCCAAACGGGGCCGGCCCGGGCCGCGGGGGACTACACCTTGTAGGCGCGCCCCGGGAGAAGGCAAGGGAGGAAGAACAGTCATGGTGGTCACGCTCGCCAAGGGCGGGAACGTCTCGCTCACCAAGGCCGCGCCGAACCTGACACAGGTCCAGATCGGCCTCGGCTGGTCCGCCCGTTCGACCACGGGCGCACCGTTCGACCTCGACGCGAGCGCCCTGATCTGTGGTGGCGGCCGGGTGCTCGGTGACGAGTACTTCGTCTTCTACAACAACCTCAAGAGCCCCGAGGGCTCGGTCGAGCACACCGGTGACAACCTCACCGGCGGCGAGGAGGACGGCGACGACGAGGTGGTCCTGGTCAACCTGGAGCTGGTGCCGGCGCAGGCGGACAAGGTGGTCTTCGCGGTGTCGATCTACGACGCCGAGGCGCGGCTGCAGAACTTCGGGCAGGTCCGCAACGCCTACATCCGGGTCGTCAACTCCCTCGACGGCCAGGAGATCGCCCGCTACGACCTGTCCGAGGACGCGTCCAGCGAGACCGCGATGATCTTCGGCGAGCTGTACCGCTACGCGGGCGAGTGGAAGTTCCGCGCGGTGGGCCAGGGGTACGCCTCCGGCCTGCGTGGCATCGCCCTCGATTTCGGCGTAAACGTACAGTAAGGGCGAAGAGGCGAAAATCAGAACAATCGCACTCAATCTACGATCATGAGAACAGAGGGCAGTGCGGGGGTGACCTGACCGGGCCGGGCCCGGTCAGGGCGTCTCGGGACGAGGCCGCCCCCGGCACGGCCTGAAACCCGAAAGGTAACCAAGTCCCGTGTTCCTCCGCACTTTCGGCTGGTCGTTCGCGATCACCGTCCTCGGCCTGATCGCGGCCGGACTGCTCTGGGGGGCCCAAGGATTCGGCATCGTGCTGATCCTCTCCATCCTGGAGATCTCCCTGTCGTTCGACAACGCGGTGGTCAACGCCACGGTGTTGAAGCGGATGAACCCGTACTGGCAGAAGATCTTCCTGACCGTCGGCGTGCTCATCGCCGTCTTCGGTATGCGGCTGGTCTTCCCGCTGCTGGTGGTCGGCCTCACCGCGAAGCTCAACCCCACGACGGTCATCGACCTCGCGCTGCACTCCGACAAGACGTACGACGGCCTGACCTACGGCCAGTACCTGGAGGCGGCCAACCCCGCCATCGCGGCCTTCGGCGGCGTCTTCCTGCTCATGATCTTCCTCGACTTCGTGTTCGACGAGAAGGAGCACAACTGGCTGGCCTGGATCGAGCGCCCGCTGGAGAAGGTCGGCAAGCTGGACGCCTTCTCCAGTGTCGTCGCGCTCGTCGTGCTGGTGCTGGCCTCCAACTTCTTCGCCGGGGAGCACGCTGAAACCGTTCTGCTCGCCGGTGTCCTCGGCCTGATCACCTACCTCGTGGTCGGCGGCCTCTCCTCGATCTTCGAATCGGGCCTGGAGGAGGACGCCGAGCGCGAGGAGGAGGCCGAGAAGTCCGGCAAGTCGATCCTCCAGGTCGGCGGCAAGGCCGCGTTCTTCCTCTTCCTCTACCTGGAGGTCCTGGACGCCTCGTTCTCCTTCGACGGCGTGGTCGGCGCGTTCGCCATCTCCAACGACATCTTCCAGATCACCCTGGGCCTGGGCATCGGCGCGATGTACATCCGCTCGCTGACCGTCTTCCTGGTCCGCAAGGGCACCCTGGACGACTACGTCTACCTGGAGCACGGCGCGCACTACGCGATCGGCGCGCTCTCGGTGATCCTGCTGGTCGGGATCAAGTACCACATCCCGGAGATCGTCACCGGCCTGATCGGCGTCGCCTTCATCGGGCTGGCGCTCGGTTCGTCGATCCTGCGCAACCGGCGCGAGGGCGCGGAGGACGAACCGGAACTGGTGGGCAGCGGCAAGTAGCCGAGGAGCGGTGAACAGCCGCCGGGCACGCGGAACGGCCGCCTCCGGGGATCCGGGGGCGGCCGTTCCGCGTCGCGGTGAGCGTCGGGGTGAGCCCGCTCAGCCGAGCTGCTGCTCGATCGCGCGCAGCTTGCGCTCCAGCGAGTCCAGCTTGGGCATCGACAGGGTGTCGTCGTCGGCCGTGAGGTCGATGGTCGAGCCGCGGTAGGACGAGCCCGAGGCCGATCCGGCGGACGAGGACGACGAGTAGGACGAGGACGAGGAGGACGCCGAGGATGACGCCGAGGAGGACGGCGCGTACGACGAGCCGACGGCGGCGCGCGGGCGGCGGCCGGCGTCCAGCGCGGCCGGCTCCAGCGGGCCCGAGGCGGCCTGGTAGGAGGAGGTGTCCGACTCGGCGGCTAGGGCAGGCTCCGTAGCGGTCTGGCCGTCGCCGGCAGCCGTGAGCGCGGGCACCTGGCGGCCGCCGCGGGCCCGGGCGAGCATGCCGCCCTGACGGGAGATGGCCTTCAGCTCGGCCCGCTCGCGGCGGTCGGCCGTTCGGGCCCGCGCCTTGGCGTCCAGCTTCGCCTGGCGCTCCTCGCGCACCTCCTCGACCGCCTCGTCCAGGCTGCGGACGTTCTCCAGCAGCATCAGCGACCAGGCCGCGTAGGTCTCGCGCGGGGCGCGCAGCCAGCGGACGATCCGGATCTGCGGCAGCGGGCGCGGCACGAGCCCCTGCTCGCGCAGCGCGGCCTTGCGGGTCTGCTTCAGCGCGCGGTCGAACAGGATCGCCGCCGAGATCGACATGCCGGAGAAGAACTGCGGGGCGCCGTCGTGCGACACGCCGCGCGGGGCGTGCACCCAGTTGAACCAGGCCGAGGCGATCGCGAACACCCAGACCAGCAGACGGGAACCGAGCGCGGCGTCACCGTGGCTGGCCTCGCGCACGGCGAGCACCGAGCAGAACATCGCGGCGCCGTCCAGCCCGAACGGGACGAGGTACTCCCAGCCGCCGGACAGCCCCAGGTTCTCCTTGCCGAAGCCCACCAGGCCGTGGAAGGACAGCGCGGCCGCGACACCGGCGCAGCAGAACAGCAGCGTGTAGGAGGAGATGCCGTAGATCATCTCCTTGCGCCGCCGACGCTCCTCGCTGCGCTCCCAGGAGTCGCCGGCCTCTTCCTTCTTCGTGCTCTTGAAGCGCAGCGTCGCCAGCAGGATGGCGACGAACAGCAGGGCTGCGCCGCCGATGACGGTCCAGACCAGCTGTATGGAGGTCAGGTTCATTGCGGGTCGGGCCTCGGGTTTCCGCAGGGGACGGGTTCACAGGGCGACACAGGCGGTCAGCTTCCGGTGTTCGGGGACCGCTTGACGATTCGTTCGTCGCCGCACGGCGCACCCGCCGCACCCGCGCAGGGGTGGACGGGACACCTGTGCGGCTAGACGATATCGCGTCCGAAGGGGCGGCATGCTACGGGAGGGGGCTTCCTCCCGCCAATCGACCCGCCGGCCGGTCCACTCGTCGACCCGTCGGTGAGCGCCCGGGGGTCCGACGGGGTAGGGGAGGGGGAGGTTTGGGTATCCGACGGCCGGGCTGATGCCCGATCATGGAGCGGCGGACCGTCAGATCGACTGACGGGAGCAGGGGGAGAGGGCGGGATGGTCTCGATCTGGGAGTACCTGCGCGGGGAGCGGAACTACACCTTCGACAACCCGGGCGGTCAGCACAAGGTCATACTCACCAAGTCGACCCCGCAGCACGCGATCACCGGGGCCGCGGCCACCACCGGCTACCTCTACGTCAACCTGCACTGGACCACCCGCTCCGGGGCCGTGCGGCCGAGCGCCCGGGAACGCGCCAAGCGCATCTTCAGCCCGCGCATCCTCCGCCCGCTGGAGCCGGACTCGGTGCAGAACGCGCAGGTCAACGTCGACCTCGACCTGGCGTGCATGTACGAACTGTCCGACGGGAGCAGCGGCGTGGTGCAGCCGCTCGGCGGCTACTTCGGCGACCTCCAGCACCCGCCGTACATCAAGCTCAGCGGCGACGACCAGTACGGGGCGCCGTCCGGCGAGACGATGTACGTCAACCTGGAGAAGAAGGACAAGTTCAAACGGCTGCTGATCTTCGTCTACATCTACGACGGCACGCCGGCCTTCGAGCAGTCCCACGCGGTGGTGACGATCGTGCCGCAGACCGGGCCGCGGATCGAGATCAAGCTGGACGAACGGGCCCGGGCGGCGCGCTCGTGCGCCGTGGTGCTGATCGAGAACGCGGGCGACAACCAGCTGACGGTGCGCCGCGAGGTGCGGTACGTCAACGGGTTCCAGGCGGACATCGACCGGCTGTACGGGTTCGGGATGCAGTGGCAGCGCGGGTACAAGAGCCAGGGCGGCTCCGAGTAGCACCGCCGGGCGGCGGGCGCCGGGCGGCGTCCGGCGGCGGGGGGTCTTGAGGGCTTTGAGGTGCCTTGAGGTGCCCTGGGGGCCTTGAGCGGGCCGCTCAGCGGGGCTGGAACTGCGGGCCCTGCGGCGGCAGGGCGAACTCCTCGCCGGCGGGCGCCTGGGCCGGCGGTTGCGCGGGGGCCTGGGCGGGCGGCTGCTGGCCGGTGCCGGCGTGCGGGTAGCCGTAGCCGCCGGGGTTCTGCTGCGGGGCGGGCGGCTGCTGGTGCGGGTAGCCGTAGCCGGTGCCCTGCTGCTGCGGGTACGGCTGGGGGGTGGGCTGCGGGTACCCGTAGCCGGTACCGGGCTGCTGCTGCGGATGGCCGTAGCCGGTGCCGGGCGGCTGCTGCGGCTGCGGGTAGCCGTACCCGGTCCCGGGCTGGTGGGTCGGGGGTGCGGGCGGGGCCGGCGGCGCGGCCGGGGGCACGGTGGGCGGCGCGGTCGGCGGGGGCGGCACCGTGCCCGTGGCAGCCGCGGCGGGCTGCTGCTGGGACTGGCCCTGGGCGGCGCTCGACGGCTGCGGGACGGCCGGGGCCAGGGTGAAGGTGCCGGGCTCGGGCGGGGCGGTTGGGCGCGGGGCGGGCAGCGGGGTGCTGCGCGGGTCGACGGCGGCGGTGGGGGTGGCCGCCGGGGCCGGCGCCGGGGCCACGTCGGCCTCCGCCTCGTCGTCGACGGTGATGCCGAAGTCGGTGGCCAGGCCGATCAGGCCGGAGGTGTAGCCCTGGCCGATCGCCCGGAACTTCCAGACCCCGGAGCGCCGGTACAGCTCGCCCGCGACCAGGGCGGTGACGTTCTCGCCGTCGGAGATCGCGAACTCGGCGAGCGCGGGCGTGCCGTCCCCGGCCGTGGCGTCGAAGAGCAGCAGGCGCAGCCCGGGCACCGTGCGGAAGGAGCCGCCCTCGGAGGAGCCGGCCAGCACCACCCGGTCGACGTCGGCGGGCAGCTTGGCGAGTTCGACCTCGATCGTGTCGATGATCTCGGCGCCGCCGGAGGTCTGCTGCTTGGGCAGGTGGCGCACCAGGCCGGAGGGGTGCCGCGGCTGGTTGTAGAAGACGAAGTCGGCATCCGAACGGACCTTGCCGGTGGCGCCGAGCAGCAGCGCGGACGCGTCCACGTCCGGCGCACCGGGCGTGGCGCTCCAGCGCAGCACGGCGCGGACCGCCGCAGCCGGCAGTGCGATGTTGGCGCCCTTGGCCATCACGTGCGTCATAGCCGACCATCCTGCCCGTTCGCCACCCCTTCGGACAACGTGACCGGGACCGCCGGAAGCGGGTCGGACTTTGCCAAGACTTGCGCTTTCCGGTGGTTTGCCGGTGCTCCTCCCGTGATCGGGGATCTGGACGGCGATGTTCCGGGAGTTCAGTGCCGAGGAACTGCGGACGGCCGGAATCCGTCCGTACGATGGGCGGACCAAGGGCCCGCCGGGGTCGGGCGGAGGGGGCCCGCCGGCGTCCGTCCGGGAACCACGGAGCCCCGTGGACCGGTTAACCAAGGTGCCGCACCGCTGGATCGCGGTGTCGTTCCGCGCCGTCGCACGCCCCGGCAACGGGTCGGTGGCCGTCAAACCTCTGAGGAGAGAACCTTGCGCCATTTCGGCCACCTCGCCGACGACGTACGCGGTCGCCTCTTCCTCGAACAGCCCCGGCCGTTCACCGCGCGGAGCGAGGCGACGGTGCTCGCCACCGCCCTCGGCGGCACCCTCTACAGCCCCGCCACCCGGCCCGCGCTGGCCGCCGACATCCGCAAACAGGCTGCTCGGGGCGTGGTGTCGATGGTGCTCTGCCTGGAGGACGCGATCGCCGACCACGAGGTGGGCGCGGGGGAGCGGAACCTGGTCGAGCAGTTGAATGACCTGGTCAGGGATTTCACCGACTGCACACAAGGCCACCCCCTGCTCTTCATCAGAGTCCGAGCCGCCTCCCAGATCCTCGACCTGGCCGAGCGGCTCGGGCCGGCCGTCGACCTGCTCAGCGGGTTCGTCCTGCCGAAGTTCACCACGGAGACCGGCGGCGCGTACCTGGCCGCCCTGGCCGCCGCCGAGGCCGCCACCGGGCGCCGGCTGTTCGCCATGCCCGTCCTGGAATCGCCCGAACTCGCCCACCTGGAGACCAGGCGCCAGCAGCTCTTCGGCATCGCCGACCTGCTCGCCGGGCACCGGGAGCGGGTGCTCGCCGTCCGCCTCGGCGTGACCGACCTCTGCTCCGCGTACGGCCTGCGCCGCTCTCCCGACCTCACCGCGTACGACGTCGCCCTGGTCTCGGCGGTGATCGGCGACGTGGTCAACGTGCTTGGCCGGGCGGACGGCACCGGGTACACCGTCACCGGCCCGGTCTGGGAGTACTTCCCGGTCCAGGAGCGGATGTTCAAGCCGCAGCTGCGCCGCACGCCGTTCGCCGAGGCCTCCGGGACGGCCCGGGCCTCCGGCGAGGAGGTCCGTCGGCGGATCATCGAGCACGACCTGGACGGGTTGATCCGGGAGGTCGAACTCGACCGGGCCAACGGCCTGCTCGGCAAGACCTGCATCCACCCCAGCCACGTCCCCGCCGTGCACGCCCTTTCCGTGGTCACGCACGAGGAGTACTGCGACGCCCGGGACATCCTCCGGCAGGAGCAGGACGGCGGCGGAGTCCTGCGCTCGGCGTACACCAACAAGATGAACGAGGCCCGGCCGCACCGCGCCTGGGCGGAGCGGGTGCTGCTGCGGGCGGAGGTGTTCGGGGTGGCCCGGGAGGACGTGAGCTTCGCGGAGCTGCTCGCGGCCTGCCTGTGCGGGGGGTGAGGGGGGTGAGGGGGCTGCCCGCGGCTGACGACCGCCCCGAACGCCACACCGATCCGACCGATCCGACCGATCCGACCGATCCGAAGACCGCACCACCGCACCATGCGAAGGCAGGATCAGCAGTGACAGCACAGCAGACGTGGACCGGCCGTTGGGTCGCCGACCGGGCCGGCATCGCCCTGACCGGATCGGACCGCCTCCCCGAACTCGTGGGCCTGGCCCTGCGTTCCCAGAACCCGAAGCGCGCCCACCTGCTGGTCTCCACCGTGCTCGGCAAGCACGTCCCGCAGCGGCCCGCGGTCGTCCACGGCGTCGGGCTCGAACTCGGCTGGCAGGTCCGCGAGTTGCTCGGCGACGAGGCCGCCGCGCGGGCCGTCGTCCTCGGCTACGCGGAGACGGCCACCGGCCTCGGCCACAGCGTCGCCGACGGCCTCGACGCCCCGTACCTGCACTCCACCCGCCGCCCGGTGGCCGGCGTGCCCCCGCTCGGCGGCTTCGAGGAGGAGCACTCGCACGCCACCTCGCACCTGCTGCTCCCCGCCGATCCCGAACTCCTCACCGGTGACGGCCCGTTGGTGCTGGTCGACGACGAGTTCTCGACCGGCCGCACGGTCCTCAACACCATCCGCGAACTGCACGCCCGCCACCCCCGCGACCACTACGTCGTCGTCGCCCTGGTCGACCTGCGCTCCACCGCCGACCGCCGCCGACTCGCCGACACCGCCGCCGAACTCGGCGTCCGGCTCGACCTGGTGGCCACCGCCAGCGGCGCCGTCCAGCTGCCCGCCGACGTCCTGGACCGCGCCGAGCGGCTGATAGCCGAGGCCGCCCCCGCCCCCGCCGCGCCCCCCGGAACGCCCGCACCGCTCGCCCGGGTCGACCTGGACTGGCCCGCCGGGCTCCCCGACGGCGGCCGGCACGGGTTCACCGCCCGCGACCGCGTCCGACTGGACGCCGCCCTGCCCCGCCTGGCCGCACAGCTGGCCGACGCACTGCCCGCCACGGCGCGGCGCGTGCTGGTCCTCGGCTTCGAGGAACTGATGTACGCCCCGCTGAGGCTGGCCGGCGCACTCGCCGACCGGCTGGGCGGCGACCGCGTCCGCTACTCCACCACCACCCGCTCGCCCGTCCTCGCCGTGGACGACCCCGGCTACGCCATCCGCACCCGCCTCGCCTTCCCCGCCCACGACGACCCGCAGGACGAGGCGTCGCGCGAGCGCTACGCCTACAACGTCGCCCCCGGCAGCGACCCGGCCCGCCGCTTCGACGCCGTCGTGCTGGTGGTCGACGACATCGCCGACACCCCCGCCCTGAGCGAGGGCGAGGGCGCGCTGCTCGGGCAGCTGCGGCAGGTCACCGACCGGGTGGTGCTCGCGGTGCTGCCCTCCCACCGGCCGGTCCGGCCGCCGTCCGGCCTGCCGTCCCGCTTGCCGTCCCCGCTGTACGGCCCGGCGTTCTCCTCCTACCGGCCCGACGAGGTGGCCTGGCTGCTCAAGGACCTCTCCGGCGTCCCGCTCGAAGCCCCCACCGAGGAGCGCGAGGAGGCCGTCCAGAACGGCGGCGCGCACTACGCCGAGTCGCTGCCGGTCGAGTACCAGCCCAGCCCCGAGTACCAGGAGCTGTTCCACCAGGCGCTGCGCGCCTCCGCCCGCCGCATCGCGCTCGCCGCCGGCACCGTCGCCGAGACCCTGCTGCGCGAGCGCGGCCCCGGACTGGTGCTCGCCTCGCTGGCCCGGGCCGGCACGCCCGTCGGCATCCTGATCCGCCGCTGGCTCGCCCACTCCCACGGCCTCGACGCCCCGCACTACGCCGTGTCCATCGTCCGGGGCCGCGGCATCGACCTGGTCGCCCTGCGCTACCTGGCCGCCCACCACCGCGCCAGCGACGTGGTGTTCGTCGACGGCTGGACCGGCAAGGGCGCGATCACCCGCGAACTCGCCGACGCCCTGGCCGGCACCGGCTTCGACCCGGACCTCGCCGTCCTCGCCGACCCCGGCCGCTGCGCGCGCACCTACGGCACCCGGGACGACTTCCTGATCCCCTCCGCCTGCCTCAACTCCACCGTCTCCGGCCTGGTCTCGCGCACCGTGCTGCGGCCCGGCCTGATCGGCCCGGACGACTTCCACGGCGCCAAGCACTACACCGAACTGGCCGGCGGCGACGCCTCCGCCGCCTTCCTCGACACCGTGGCCGACCACTTCGCCGCCGTCCGCCCGCAGGCCGTCGCCGCCGCCCACCGGCTGTCCACCGACCCGGACCGCACGCCCGACTGGGCCGGCTGGGCCGCCGTCGAGCGGATCAGCGCCGAGTACGGCATCGACAGCGTCAACCTGGTGAAGCCCGGCGTCGGCGAGACCACCCGGGTGCTGCTGCGCCGCGTCCCCTGGCGGGTCCTCGCCCGGCGCGGCGCCGGGGCCGACCTCGACCACGTCCGGCTGCTCGCCGCCCAGCGCGGCGTCGAGGTCGAGGAGGTGGACGGCCTGCCGTACTCCTGCGTCGGCCTCATCCACCCCCGCTACAGTCGGGGAGCGACCGGGGCCTCCGGTAGGACCGTTGTGGTGAAGGAGTCCTGATGCACCCCGATGTTCTCGTCGCCAGCGACCTCGACCGGACGCTCGTCTACTCCAACCGGGCCCTCGCCCTGGACGTCCCCGACCGGCTCGCGCCCCGGCTGCTCTCCGTCGAGGTGCACGACGGCAAGGCGCTCTCGTTCATGACCGAACAGGCCGCCGCGCTGCTCGTCGAACTCGTCCGCCAGGCCTGGTTCGTCCCCGCCACCACCCGCACCCTCGCCCAGTACGAGCGGATCAACCTGCCCGGCCCGACGCCCGGCTGGGTCCCCGCGTACGCGATCTGCGGCAACGGCGGGCACCTGCTCGTCGACGGCGTACCCGACCAGGACTGGCACACCGAGATCACCGCGCGGCTCGCCTCCGGTGCGGCCCCGCTGGAGGAGGTCGTCCGGCAACTCGCCCTGAGCGCCGACCCGGAGTGGACGCACAAGCGCCGCGTCGCCGACGGGCTGTTCGCCTACCTCGTCGTCGAGCGCGCCGCACTGCCCGGCGGCTGGCTCGACGAGCTGACCGGCTGGTGCGCCGAACGCGGCTGGACGGTCTCGCTCCAGGGCCGCAAGGTCTACGCCGTCCCCGCGCCGCTCAGCAAGAGCGCCGCCCTCGCCGAAGCCGTCCGGCGCACCGGCGCGACCACCGTGCTCGCGGCCGGCGACTCACTGCTCGACGCCGACCTGCTGCTCGCCGCCGACGCCGCCTGGCGGCCCGGGCACGGCGAACTCGCCGACGGCGGCTGGACCGCCCCCGGCGTCACCGCCCTCGACGAGGTGGGGGTGGCGGCGGGGGAGGAGATCGTCCGACGCTTCCTCGCCCGGGTGGCCGCCGCCCCCGTCGCGTCCTGAACGGGAGTGGTCAGCCGCAGCAGCCGCCTCCGCAGCAGCCGCCGCCACCGTTGCCGGAGGGGGCCTGCTGCGGGGCGCCGCCCGAGGCGGCGCCGGTGACGGCGACGGCGGACAGCAGCTTCACGGTGTCCTCGTGGCCCTGCGGGCAGACGGCGGGAGCACCGGCCTGCGCCATCGGGCGGCGGAGCTCGAAGGTGGCGCCGCAGGAGCGGCAGCGGAAGTCGTAGCGTGGCATACCGGCAGGGTACCCAGGCGGTGCCCTGTTGGTCCCCTGCTGGTGGCCTACTGGTGCCCTGCCGTGCCCTGCGGTGCTGTGCCCTGCCCTGCGGTGCCCTGCCGTGCCCGGCCCTGCCCGCTCGGCAGGCGCTGCCGCCGGCCGCCGGCCGCTGCCGCCGGCCGTTACCGCTGGCCGCCCAGGTCGCCGCGGATCAGCCCGATCACCCGCGCCGCCGTGTCCCGCACGCCCGCCAGCTCGGTCAGGAAGTACCAGTAGTCGGGGTGCCGGCCGGCCGCCTCCAGGGTGGCCACGGCCCGGTCCAGCCGCGCCACCGCCTCGTCCAGCGGGGCGGCGTGCCGCGGATCCGGCGCGCTGCGGCCCGCCATCGCCAGCCGCTGCGCGTCGCGCAGGGCGAACCGGGCCCGCTCCACCTCGCGGTTCGGGTCGTGCTGCACCTCGTTCAGCTGCCGCAGCCGCTCGTTCACCGCCACCACCGACCCGTCCGCGGTGTCCAGCAGCGCGCGCACCGTACCGATCGCGCCCGTCGCGTCCGCCCAGCGCTGCTCGTCCCGGGCCCGGGCGGCCTCGGCGAGCTTCCGCTCCGCCGCGCGCCCGGTCTCCGCGACCTGCTCCGACACCCGCTGGAGGTCCTGCCAGCAGGCCGCGCTGAACCGGCGGCGCAGTTCGCTCAGCGCCGGCTCGACCGTCTCCGCCTTGGTCTCCAGCGCCTGGATCCGGGTCCGCAGGCTCGCCACCCGACGGTCGATCTCCCGTGCCCGCTCCGGTAGTTGCCCGGCGTCGGCCGCGATCGCCTCGGCGCGCTGCCGCACCTCGTCCGCGCGCCGCAGCGTCGGCGCCACCCCGTGCCGGGCCGGTCCCTCGTTCAGCAGCCCGAGCTCCGGCGCCAGTTCGGCCAGCCGGGCCGCCAGGTCGTCCGCCCGCAGCCCGGCGCCGCGCGCCGCGTCCAGCGCGTTGCTCGCCTGGAGCAGCGCGCGCTTGGCCTGCTCGACCGCCGGGGTGACCCGCATCAGCTGCTGCTCGGCGCGCTGAAGGGTCGGCTGCAGCCGCTGGAGGAAGTCGTTCAGCTCCGCCCGGGCCGAGCCGAGCTGCCCCTTCACGTCCTCCAGCTGCCGCCGGGCCCGCGCCGCGGTGCCGGCGTCCAGCGCCTCGTCGTCCAGGTTGTACGCGTCCAGCGCGCCCAGGTAGTTCACGGTGACCTGGTCCACCCGGCCGGTGATCCCCTCCAGGTCCGCCAGCACCCGGCGGGCCGTCGCCTCGTCCTCGGCCGCCCGGACGGTCTCCACCGCCAGCTGCACCTCGCGCTGCGTCGAGTCCAGCTCGTAGAACGCCTCCTGCGCGGCGTCCCGGGCCGCCTTGGCGTCCGCCCGCACGCCCTCCCCGCCGCGTCGGCCCCACCAGCCGCCGGTCCCGGCGGAGGCCAGCCCCACCGCACCCAGCGCGCCCGCCAGCACCACCGGCACCACCAGCGCGTCGGCCAGCGCACCCCCCGCCCGACGCCACCCCCGCCCGCTCCCGCCGGCCACCGTCACTGCGCGCTCCCTGCTCCGACCCGCTGATCCACCCCCATTCTTCCCGATCACCCCACTCCACCGGCACCCACCCGTCCCGCTCCCCGACCACCCGCACCACAGCACCCCCCGGGACCAGGTACCCTAGGCAGTCGTCGCGCCCCCAGCGGGCCGCGACGGGGGGCGCGTAGCTCAGTGGTAGAGCGCTGCTCTTACAAAGCAGATGTCGGCGGTTCGAAACCGTCCGCGCCCACCACCGCTCAGAGGGCCGATCCCGGAGGCACGTTCCTCCCGGGATCGGCCCTCCGCCGTTCTCCGGGCCGCTCGGTCGGTGCGGCGGGAGGCTCGGGAGGCGGGGTGGGGCGGGCTGTGTTTGTGTGGCTGCAAACCGCTTGGGAGAGGTGATCCTCCGTGACCATGCCCCCGTTCGGATCGAACGATCCGTTCTCCGATCTGCTCAGCCGGTTCTTCGGGATGAGTCCGATGGCCTCCCCGCCCGCCGTGCAGCGGGTGCCGATCGGGCGGTTGCTGAGCGAGTCCTCGCAGGAACTGCTGGGGCTGGCCGCGCACCGTGCCGCCGAGGACGGGACCAGCGACCTCGACACCGGGCACCTGGCCTGGGCGGCCACCCGGGTGGAGCCGTCGCGCCGGATGCTGGAGCGGGCGGGGATCGACCCGGACCAGCTGGCCGGTGACCTGGAGCGGTCGCTGCCGTCCGGGAACCCGTCGGCGATGGACGGGCAGCCCGCGCTGACGCCGTCGGCCAAGCGCGCGCTGCTGGCGGCGCACGCCCACTCGCAGGCGGCCGGGGCCTCGTACATCGGGCCGGAGCACATCCTCGGCGCGCTGCTCGACCAGGAGAGGTCCGGGGCGGGGACGGCGCTGCGCAACGCGGCGCCCTCGCAGGAGGCGCTGAAGACGGTGCTGGAGGGGCGCGGCGTCGGCGGGGAGCGCAGCAGCACCGGCACGCACCCGAGCGAGACGCCGACGCTGGACGAGTACGGGCTGGACCTCACCGAGGCGGCGCGCTCGGGCCGGCTGGACCCGGTGGTCGGGCGGGCCGAGGAGATCGAGCAGACCGTCGAGATCCTCTCTCGGCGGACCAAGAACAACCCGGTGCTGATCGGCGAGCCGGGCGTCGGCAAGACCGCGATCGTGGAGGGGCTGGCGCAGCGGATCGTCTCCGGGGACGTGCCGCAGAGCCTGCGGGACAAGCGGGTCGTCACCCTCGACCTGACCGCCCTGGTGGCCGGCTCCAAGTACCGGGGCGAGTTCGAGGAGCGGCTGAAGAAGGTGATCGACGAGGTCACGGCGGCCGAGAAGAGCGTGATCCTGTTCCTGGACGAGTTGCACACCGTGGTCGGCGCGGGCTCCGGCGGCGAGGGCTCGATGGACGCCGGCAACATCCTCAAGCCGGCGCTGGCGCGCGGCGAACTGAGCGTGGTCGGCGCGACGACGCTGGACGAGTACCGCAAGCACGTGGAGAAGGACGCCGCGCTGGAGCGCCGCTTCCAGCCGGTGCTGGTGCCCGAACCGAGCGTCGAGGAGACGGTCGAGATCCTGCGGGGGCTGCGGGACGCGTACGAGGCGCACCACCAGGTGCGGTTCACCGACGAGGCGCTGGACGCGGCGGCGACGCTGTCCGACCGGTACGTCAGCGACCGCTTCCTGCCGGACAAGGCGATCGACCTGCTGGACCAGGCCGGCGCCCGGGTGCGGCTGCGCAGCCTGAGCGGGTCGACCGAGGCGACCGGGGTGCAGGACCGGATCACCAAGCTGAAGCGGGAGTTGGACGAGGCCGTCGTGGACGAGGAGTTCGTCCGGGCGGCCAACCTGAAGGCCGAACTGCGGCAGACCGAGGACGAGCTGGCGTCCGTCGCCGAGTCCCGCGAGGAGGTCGTCGACGTGACCGCCGACGACATCGCGCAGGTGCTGTCGTCCCGGACCGGCATCCCGGTCGCGGAGCTGAACGCGACCGAGCGGGAGCGGCTGCTCAAGCTGGAGGAGCACCTGCACGAGAAGGTGATCGGCCAGGACGAGGCGGTCACCGCGGTCGCCCAGGCGGTGCGCCGCGGCCGGGCCGGGATGGGCGACCCGGACCGGCCGACCGGCTCCTTCCTCTTCCTCGGGCCGACCGGCGTGGGCAAGACCGAGCTGGCGAAGGCGCTGGCGGCGCTGCTGTTCGGCGACGCGGACCGGATGATCCGCTTCGACATGAGCGAGTTCCAGGAGAAGCACACCGTCTCCCGGCTGGTCGGCTCCCCGCCCGGGTACGTCGGCTACGACGAGGCCGGGCAGCTGACCGAGGCCGTCCGCCGCAAGCCGTACAGCGTGCTGCTCTTCGACGAGGTGGAGAAGGCGCACCCGGACGTCTTCAACCTGCTGCTCCAGGTGCTGGACGACGGGCGGCTGACCGACTCCCAGGGGCGTACGGTCGACTTCCGCAACACCGTGGTGATCATGACCAGCAACATCGGCTCGCAGCGCATCCTCGACCGCGTCGGGACCGTGGATGCCCGGAGCGGAGCTCCTGATCAGGCACTGCGTGACGAGTTGATGCGCGACCTGCGCCAGCAGTTCCGGCCGGAGTTCCTGAACCGGATCGACGAGGTGATCGTCTTCCACGCGCTCACCCGGCAGGACCTGACGTCGGTGGTCGACCTGCTGCTGGAGCGCAGTCGGCGCCGGCTCAAGGCGCAGGACGTGCAGCTGGAGGTCACCGAGGCGGCCAAGGAGTGGCTGGTCAACCGCGGGTACCAGCCGGAGTTCGGGGCCCGGCCGCTGCGCCGGACGATCCAGTCGGAGCTGGACAACCGGGTGTCCAACCTGCTGCTGGACGGCACGGTGCAGGAGGGCGACACGCTGATCGCGGAGGTGAGCGACGGCGACCTGGTGGTCACACTGGCCAGGCCGGAGGCGTCGGCGACCTTCGAGGAGGCGCAGGAGAAGGCACAGGAGAAGGCAGGGGAGGAGGCGCGGGGGGCCTGATCCGTCGGAGATCTGCCCCGCCGCCGGACGGTCGGGCGGCGGGGCAGTGCGTACCTATGCCTGCGGGAAGACCTCGTGCAGCAGCGGGTCCGGCAGCCCGCGCTTGCGCCACTCGCGCGGGTAACCGAGCGAGACCTCCTCGAACGGGACGCCGTCGTAGCTGGTCTTGCGGGGGATGTGCAGATGGCCGTAGATCATCGCCGCGGTGTTGAAGCGGCGGTGCCAGTCCGCGGTCAGTTCCGTGCCGCACCACTGGGCGAACTCGGGGTACCAGAGGATCTCGGTGGGGTGGCGGACCAGCGGGTAGTGGTTGACCAGGACGAGCGGCACGTCCGGGTCGCAGGCTGCCAGTCGCTGCTCGGTCAGCCGGACGCGCTCGCGGCACCAGGAGTCGCGGTCCGGGAACGGGTCCGGGTGGAGCATCCGCTCGTCCGCGCAGACGATGCCGCTCTCGTAGGCGGCCGCCAGGGACTCCTCCTTGGTGGTCGTGCCCGGCGCACGGAAGGAGTAGTCGTACAGGAGGAAGAGCGGGGCGATGCGGACCGGTCCGCCGATGCCCTGCCAGAGCGGGTACGGGTCCTCGGGGGTCAGCACGCCGAGGCTCCGGCAGAGGTCGACCAGGTGGTCGTAGCGGGCGACGCCGCGCAGCTGCACCGGGTCCTCGGGGTGGGTCCACAGCTCGTGGTTGCCGGGGGCCCACACCACGCGGGCGAAGCGTTCGGCGAGCAGCCCGAGCGCCCACTCGATGCTGGTGGTGAGCTCGGCGACGTCTCCGGCGACGAGCAGCCAGTCGTCGGGGGTGGTGGGCCGAAGCTTCTCCACCAGGTCGCGGTTCTCCTGGTAGGAGATGTGCAGGTCGCTCACGGCGAGCAGCCGCCCACCCGCCCCCGTGGGCTCCGACGGCGCGTCGCTGCGGTACTCGGTAGTCACTCCTGCCCCCTGTGGTCACCCGTCCGATGTCGCCACAGTACGTGGCGGACGGGGGCAGTGGGGCGGGTTGACGGGATCAGCCGTTCGAAGGGAGGGGCCGGCGTGGATGGTTGACGGGTCGCCGGGCCCCCGTGCGGCCGGACCGGGGAGCCCGGCCTCAGGAGCTGAAGTCCATGAGCACACCGTGGGAGGTGGCGGTGGTGACGGCCAGGATCGCCAGCGAGGCGATGCCGAGGGCCAGGCCGAGGGTGGCGCGCCCGCGCCGCCGGGTGCCGCGGACGAGGGCCAGCGTGGCGAGGGTGATGGCGAGCGGCCCCAGGATGACGTTGAAGAGCAGCAGGCCGGGGAGGCCGAGCAGGAAGGAGGCGACGGCCAGGCTGTCGGCGCTTTCGGCGTCGTCGACTTCGGGCGTGGCGCTCTGACGGTTCGTGACGGTGCTCATGGCGGTGGCGGGTCCTCTCTGGTGGGAGCGGCCGGTCCGGTGGGAACAGACGGTCGGGGGGAGCAGCCGGTCCGGGGGAGCGGCCGGGTCAGCGCTGCCGTAGGCGGGCGCGGCCCTCGCGGGCGCCGAAGGCGAGCAGCCAGGCGGTGATGGCGGCGGAGGCGGCGAGGAAGACGGGGAGCGAGGTGTGTGCGGCGGTGCCGATCAGGATGCCCATGGCGACCAGGGCGGAGAACAGGATCATGGCGGGCCCCTCCGGCCGTAGCGGTACCGGCTCAGTGTCCAGTTTCGGTTGACAAGTGTTCACTGACTTGGCCTCACTCTACGCCTGGCTGGCCAATCTCGGCAAACACTTGTTTACTGAATGGCGTGAGTCACACCGTTGGGGTCAGACAGGCCCAGAAGCAGCAGAGTCGGCGGGCGTTGCTGGACGCGGGTCTGCACCTGCTGGCCGATCAGAACCTGGCGAGCCTGGGCGTGCGTGAGGTGACCAGGGAGGCCGGGCTGTCCCCGGCCGCGTTCTACCGGCACTTCCCCGACCTCGCCGCGCTCGGCGTGGCGCTGGTCGAGGAGTCGCTGGCGAGCCTGCACGTCATGATCCGGGCGGTGCTCGCCGAGGCGGGCGGCGCCGAGGAGTTGATCGACCGCGCGGTGGACGTCATCGAGCGGCACGTGCGCGAGCACCGGGCGCACGTCCGCTTCCTGGCGCGCGAGCGGCACGGCGGGGTCCGGCAGGTGCGCGAGGCGATCGACGCCGAACTCGGCCGGTTCGCCGCCGAGGTGGGGGAGGCGCTGGCGCTCCAGCCGGTTTCGCGCGGGTGGAGCGGGCAGGACCTGCGGATGCTCGCCGAGTTGTACGTGGACCACATGGTGTCGACGGCTTCGGCCCTGCTGGAGGCGCGGGAGTCGGACCCGGACCGGGAGCGGCGGATCGCCGCCACCGCACGCCTGCAACTGCGCCTGATCAGCCTCGGTCGGCGCCACTGGCAGGGGGGTTGAGCGGGGGTTGGCCGGGGGCTGACCGGGGGTTGACCGGGGCCGGATCCGGGTGAGGGCTGGAACGAGCCATTGCGGCCGAAGTGCTCTCTTGGTGGTGTCTTGACTCTTGACAGTGGGTCATGTCCGCGACAGCTTTGGTGAACCCCCACACCGAGAGGTCTCTCATGAAGAAGCCGCTCATAGGCATGCTCGCCACCGTCCTGGTCGCCGGGGCAACCGCCCTCGCCGGTGCCCTCCCGGCCCAGGCCGCCGCACCGGAGGCCCCCGCCGCCGTGTCCGCCGCGGCCCAGGACGGCCAGTCCCTGAGCGCCCAGGCCCAGGCCGCGGACACCAAGGCGGCCCCCCGCGCCGTCAACTTTGCCGGGACGGTGGCGCTCAACAACTGTTCCGGTTCGCTGGTCCGGATGCCAGGCTCGGCCGCGAGCGACCCGGCCCTCGTCCTGTCCAACGGCCACTGCCTGGAGTCCGGTATGCCCGGCCCCGGCGAGGTGGTCCTCAACCAGCCCTCCAGCCGGACCTTCACCCTCCTCAGCTCCAGCGGCAGCGGGCTCGGCACCCTGCGCGCCACCAAGGTGGTATACGGCGCCATGACCGACACCGACGTGTCGATCTACCAGCTGAACACCAGCTACGCCTCGATCCAGTCCCGGTACGGGATCGCCCCGCTGACCATCTCCGCCGCCCACCCCACACAGGGCACCTCGATCAAGGTCGTCTCGGGCTACTGGAAGAAGATCTACTCCTGCTCGATCGACGGCTTCGCCTACCAGCTGAACGAGGCCGACTGGACCTTCAAGGACTCGGTCCGCTACACCTCCGGCTGCAACGTGATCGGCGGTACCTCCGGCTCGCCGGTGGTGGACGCGAACACCGGGCAGGTGGTCGCCGTCAACAACACGATCAACGAGAGCGGCGAGTCCTGCACCCTCGACAACCCGTGTGAGGTCGACGAGAACGGTTCGGTGACGGTGCACCAGGGCATCGGCTACGCCCAGGAGACCTACGGCATCCCGGCCTGTTTCGCCGCGGGCAACCGGTTCGACCTCACCCTGCCCGGCTGCACCCTGGTCCGGCCCTGACCGTCGTCATGGTCGTACCGGCCGCCCCACCCCCGGCCGCAGTCCCACGCCTGACCGCCGTTTCACCCCTGACCGGCACCCCACTCCCGGCAGTCACACCGTTCCCGACCGCCACCCCGCCCCCGACCGCCACTCCGTGACGGAACCGGGGCGACCCCGCTGACCAGCACCGATCCCCGATGGGCCACCCGCGAACGGCGGGTGGCCCATTCGGCCGTCTACCAGGCGGCCGCCGCACCACCCACGCCGCAGAGTTGTCCCGACACGGCGGCAGTCATATCCGTTTGACCAATGGAGAGTTGATGACCACCACGCTGCGAAGGCTGCTGGTTTCCGTCCTGCTGATACCGCTGCTCGCGCTCGGCGGCCTGGCGACCCCGGCGCTGGCCGCCGGTGCCCAGGGCGCCGGGGCCGCCGGGGCCGCCCACGGCCGGAGCCCCGCCGACGACCCCAACGCCGACATCAAGGACCGCCTGGCGGCGATCCCCGGGGTGACGATCACCGAGGAGAAGCCCACCACCACCGGCCACCGTTACTTCCTGCTCACCTACACCCAGCCGATCGACCACTTCCGCCCCTGGCTGGGCACCTTCCAGCAGCGCTTCAGCGTGCTGCACCGCGGCTACGACCGCCCGACCGTCTTCTACACCAACGGCTACACGCTGGGCACCAACCCGTCCCGCACCGAGCCGACCCGGCTGGTGGACGGCAACCAGGTGTCCATCGAGTACCGCTACTTCACCCCGTCGCGCCCCGAGCCGGCGGACTGGTCCAAGGCCGGCATCCGCCAGCAGGCCGCCGACTCGCACCGGCTGGTGACCGCGCTCAAGCGGATCTACCAGCAGGAGTGGCTCTCCACCGGCGCCAGCAAGGGCGGCATGTCCTCCACCTACTTCCGCCGCTTCTACCCGGACGACGTCGCGGGCACGATCGCGTACGTGGCGCCGAACAACACCGACGTCAACGACTACGCCGCCTACACCGACTTCTTCCGCACCGTCGGCACCCCCGAGTGCCGGGCCGCGCTGAACGCCGCCCAGCGCGAGCTGCTGGTGCGCCGCGACCGCCTGGAGACCCGCTACGCGGCCGACAACAAGGCCGCCGGCTCCACCTTCAACACCCTCGGCACGCCGGACCGGGCGTACGAGGCGGGCGTGCTCGACGTGGTCTGGGCGTTCTGGCAGTACAGCCTGGAGGCGGACTGCGCCAAGGTCCCGGCCGCGGCCACCGCGACCGACGACGAGCTGTACGCGTGGTTCGACGCGCAGTCCGGCATCACCGGCAACAGCGACCAGTCGCTGGCGAAGTACACCGCGTACTACTACCAGGCCGCGACCGAGCTGGGCGCGCCGTTCTTCGACGTCTCGCACCTCAAGGGCGTGCTGCACTACGACTACAAGGAGCTGTACTCGGCCCGCTCCTACGTGCCGAAGGAGATCCCGACCACCTTCAACCCGAACACGATGCGGGACATCGACCGCTGGGTGAAGCGCGACGCCGAGCGGATCATGTACGTCTACGGCGGCAACGACCCGTGGGGCGCCAAGCCGTTCAAGCTCGGCCGGGGCAGTGACGACAGCTACGTCTACACCGTGCCGGGCGGCAACCACGGCTCCAACATCGGCCAGCTGCCGGCCGGGGAGTCCACGGAGGCGACCGCCAAGGTGCTGGAGTGGGCCGGCCTGGGCGACCAGGACACCGCCCGCTCGCTCGCCAAGAAGCAGCAGATCCCGCCGTTCGGCCCGCTCGACGAGGAGGGCCTGAAGCTGGAGTCGCAGCGCCACCCGCTGTAACCGGCAGGCCGTAACGCCGTGTGACGCTTCGGAGGAGGCCGTCCCCAGCCGGGGGCGGCCTCCTCGTGCATCCGGCGGCACAGGCCCGATCCGGCAGCACCGGTCCGATCCGGCGGCACCGGTCCGACCGTGGCGGGCCGGCCCGACCCCCTCCCCGAAGTACTGAATCAGTGCTTCAATGCTTGTATGGCCTATCGACGCACGCCCGCCGTCCAGGCCCGGCTGGACGCCCAGCGCGAGGCCGTGCTGCAGGCCGCCGTCCTGCTGCTCGCCGAACGCGGCTACGGCGGCTGCACGATGGCCGCCGTGGCGGACCGCGCCGGGATCGCCACCGGAAGCCTCTACCAGCACTTCGCCAACAAGGCCGAGCTGTCCGTGCACCTGTTCCGCCGGGTGGTCACCCGCGAGATGACCGCCGTCCACGCGGCCGTCGCCCTCCGGGAGACCCCGCGGCAGCGGATCGCCGCGGTCGTCGAGACCTTCGCCGCCCGCGCCCTGCGCGCGCCCCGGCTGGCGTACGCGCTGCTGGTCGAGCCGGCCGACGCGGTCGTGGACGGCGAGCGCCTGGTGTTCCGCCGGGCGTTCCGGGACGTGATCGCCACCGAGATCGCCGCCGCCGTGGCGAGCGGCGAACTCCCCGAGCAGGACCCGGTGCTGACCGCCGCCGCGCTGGTCGGCGCGGTCGGCGAGGCACTGGCAGGCCCGCTCGCGGCCGCGCCGCCCACGGGATCGGCCGCACCCACGGGATCGGCCGCGTCGACGGAAACGGCCGCGCTGACCGAAACGGCCGCGCCGACGGAAACGGCCGCACCCACGAAGACGGCGGGCACCACCGACGTGGTCCCCGCCCTGGTCTCCTTCACCCTGCGTGCCCTGGGAGGACGCGATGACAGCGACGCATGAGGTCACCAACCAGGTGCCCCTGCCGTACGGACACGACACCGCCGCCGATCCGACCCTGCTCGCCGCCCTGCACCGGGCCGGAGCCGGCTGGGCCGAGTCCGAACTGCACGAACTCGGCCGCCTGGCCGGCTCCGAGCAGGCCGCCGAGTGGGGCCGGCTGGCCAATGAGAACCCGCCCGTCCTGCGCACCCACGACCGCTTCGGCCACCGCGTCGACGAGGTCGAGTTCCATCCGGCCTGGCACGAGCTGATGCGTACCGCCGTCTCCCACGGCCTGCACGCCGCGCCCTGGCGGGACGAGCGGCCCGGCGCCCACTCCGCCCGCGCCGCCAAGTTCTTCGTCTGGGGGCAGGTCGAGGCCGGCCACACCTGCCCGATCTCGATGACCTACGCCGCCGTCCCGGCCCTGCGCGCGAACCCCTCGCTGGCGGGCGAGCTGGAGCCGCTGCTGGCCGCCACCACGTACGACTTCGGGCTGCGCGAGCCGCGCACCAAGCGCGGGCTGATCGCCGGCATGTCGATGACCGAGAAGCAGGGCGGCTCGGACGTCCGCACCAACACCACCACCGCGACCCCGCACGCGGACGGCACCTACCGGCTGACCGGCCACAAGTGGTTCACCTCGGCGCCGATGTCCGACCTGTTCCTGACGCTCGCCCAGGCGCCGGGCGGTCTCAGCTGCTTCATGCTGCCGCGCGTCCTCCCGGACGGCGGCCGCAACCGCCTCCAGTTGATGCGGCTCAAGGACAAGCTCGGCAACAAGTCCAACGCCTCCGCCGAGCTGGAGTACGACGGCGCGGTCGGCTGGCTGGTCGGCGAGGAGGGGCGCGGGGTGGCGACCATCATCGAGATGGTCAACATGACCCGCCTGGACTGCACCATCGGCGCCGCCTCCGGCATGCGCTACGGCGCCACCCGGGCCGTTCACCACGCCCTGCACCGGCGGGTGTTCGGGCGGCCGCTGGTGGACCAGCCGCTGATGCGCAACGTGCTCGCCGACCTGGTGGTGGAGTCCGAGGCGGCCACCGTCGTCGCGATGCGGCTCGCCCGGAGCACCGACCTGGCCCTGGCCGGGGACGAAACCGAGGCGCTGGTCCGGCGGTTGGGCCTGGCGGTGGCCAAGTACTGGGTCTGCAAGCGCGGCCCGGCGCACGCCGCCGAGGCGCTGGAGTGCCTGGGCGGCAACGGCTACGTCGAGGAGTCCGGGATGCCCCGGCTCTACCGGGAGGCGCCGCTGGTGTCGATCTGGGAGGGCTCCGGCAACGTCGCCGCCCTGGACGCGCTGCGGGCCATGGCGAAGCACCCGGAGACGGTCGAGGCCTTCCTCGGTGAACTCGACGCCGCTTCCGGGGCGGACCGCCGACTGGACGCCGCCGTCGCCGACCTGCGCAAGCAGCTCACCGACCAGGCCGACCTGGAGTACCGGACGCGCCGGCTGGTCGAGTCGATGGCGCTGGCCTTGCAGGGCTCGTTGCTGGTCCGCCACGGCAGCCCGGCGGTGGCCGACGCGTTCTGCGCCACCCGCCTCGCCGGCGACCACGGTGGCGCCTTCGGCACCCTGCCGTCGGGCGTCGACACCGGCGGGATCATCGACCGGGCCCGCCCGGTGCCGGCATGAGCGAATCCCAGGAGGTCCGCGCGTTCTGGCGGGCCCTCGGCCTCCCCGGCCTCATCGACGTGCACACCCACTTCATGCCGAAGAGCGTCCTCGACAAGGTGTGGGCGTACTTCGACGCGGCCGGCCCGCTCGTCAACCGCCCCTGGCCGATCACCTACCGCCAGGCCGAGGCCGAACGCGTCGAGCGGCTGCGGGAGTTCGGCGTCCGGGCGTTCACGTCGATGCTCTACCCGCACAAGCCCGGCATGGCCGCCTGGCTGAACGCCTGGGCCGCCGACTTCGCCGCCCGCACCCCGGACTGCCTGCACACCGCGACCTTCTTCGCCGAGCCCGAGGCGCCCGGCTACGTGGCGCGGGCGATCGAGGACGGCGCCCGGGTGTTCAAGGCGCACCTACAGGTCGGCGGCTACGACCCGACGGACCGCCGGCTGGACGAGGTGTGGGGGCTGCTCGCCGAGACCGGCACCCCGGTGGTCAGCCACTGCGGATCCGGGCCGGTGGCGGGCAAGTTCACCGGCCCCGGCCCGATCGGCGAGGTGCTGGACCGGCACCCGGGGCTGGTCCTGGTGGTCGCCCACCTCGGCATGTCCGAGTACCGCGACTTCCTCGACCTCGCCGAGCGCCACCCGGCCGTCCGGCTGGACACCACCATGGCGTTCACCGACTTCGTCGAGGCCGACGACCCGTTCCCGCGCGCCGAACTGCCGCGCCTGCGCGGCCTCCAGGACCGCGTCCTGCTCGGCAGCGACTTCCCCAACATCCCGTACCGGTACGTGCACCAGTTGGAGGCGCTGGCCGGGCTGGGCCTGGGGGAGGAGTGGCTGCGGGCCGTCTGCCACGACAACGCCGCCGCGCTCTTCGGGCTCGCCCCGGCGGGCTGATCGCGGCGCCGAGGGTCGTGGTACCGAGGGCCGCGGTACCGGGGATTGCGGCACCGGGGGGCGTGGCACCAGGGGTCGTGGCACGGGGGCCCACCGGATCGGGGTCACCGCACCGCGCGCAGCACCTCCAGCGCGTCCGCGTGCAGTCCGGGCGCGGCGGTGAGGAAGCCGTCGGAGCCGGCCGTCCAGGCCGCCCCGGTGGCGCCCGTCACCGCCGCGCCCGCCTCGCTCGCGATCAGCGCGCCGGGCAGCAGGTTGCCCGCGTCCCAGCCGTACTCCCAGAACAGCGCCAGGTGCCCGGAGCCGACCTGCGCCACCTGGAGCGCGGTCGGGCCGAGGTTGCGCACCGCCAGTACCGCGCCGGCCATCGCCGACAGCGACTCGCCCGCCCGGCGCAGCGCCACCGGGTCGGCGGCGACGTGCGGCGGCTGGCTGGTGGCGGCGACGGCGGCCGTGAGCTCGCGCGGCAGCGGCGCGATGGCCCGCCCGTCCAACTGCGCCCCGCCGCCGAGCACCGCCCGGTACGTCCGCCCGCCAGCCGGTGCCCCGCCAGCTGCTGCCCCGCCGCCCGACTCGGGGGCGTGCACGACGGCCAGCACCGCCGCGCCGTCCCGGACCAGCGTCGCGGTGACCGCCCAGTGCGGCTGCCCGAGCAGGTACTGCACCGCGCCGTCGGTGGCATCGCCCAGCCACCACTCGCCCTCGGCGGGCACCGTGCCGTCGAGTTCCTCCGCCGCCCACCCGGCCTGCGGGCGCAGCGCGGTCAGCCGTTCCCGCAGTTCGGCGGCGGCCGGGCCGTCCACCTCCGCGAAGCGGGCCAGCGCCTCCCCGGCGGTCCGCGCCGGGGTCGGTTCGGCGGGCCGTCGCGCCGCCAGCTCCGCGCCGACCGCGTGCGCCGCCGCCACCACCCCGTCCGCCAGCGTCCACAGCTCCATCGCCGCGGCGTCCATCGGCACGGCGGGCATCGGCACGGCGTCCATGGCCACAGCCTCCATCGCAGCAGTCCCTTCCACTCCGGGCCGGACTCCCCGGCCGCTCGGGACAAGGAGTACCGTCGGGCCGCCGCATCAGGACGCTCAATCCCCGTCGAACGGCGGAGATCGGACACCATGGACCTCTCCACTGCCGATCCGGACACCGTGCTGGACGTCCTCGACCGCCGTCTGGTCTGCGCCCTCCAGGTGGACGGGCGGGCCGAGTCGGGCCGGATCGCCGAGGTGCTGGGCGTCTCCGTCCGGACGGTCACCCGCCGCCTGACCCGGATGCGGCGGGCGGGCGTGCTGCGCGTGGTCCGGCTGCCCGACGTCGAGGACGCCGCGGTGGGCGCGCTGCTGCTGCGGGTCCGGGTGCTGCGCGGCACGGTGGACGCCATCGCGCAGGCGCTGGCCGACCGCCCCGACGTGCCGTTCGTCGATGTGATGCTCGGCGGGCACGAGATCGGCGCCGTGATGCTGAGCGACGCCGGGGCCCGCGACCGGCTGCTGTACGGGCAGTTGCCCGCGACCACCGCCGTCACCGAGACCACCACCCACGCCGTGCTGCACGCCTTCGCGGACGCCGGGCAGTGGCGGGCCGGACACCTGACCGAGGAGGAGGCCGCCGCGCTCGCCCGGCCCGCCGCCCCGCGCGCCGTGCCCCTGCCGCTGGACGGGCTCGACCGGGCGCTGCTGGCCCGGCTGGGCGAGGACGCCCGGCAGTCCCACGCCGCGCTGGCCGTGGCGGTCGGCGCCCCCGAGTCGACCGTCCGCCGCCGGTTGCAGCGGTTCGACGAGACGGGGCTGCTGCGCACCCACGCCACCGTCGACCCGAGACTGCTCGGCATGGCCGTGGACGCCAACCTCTGGCTGGACGTGCTGCCCGGCCGGCTCGCCGAGGTCGGTACGGCGCTGGCCCGCCACCCGCAGGTGCACGGGGTGTTCGCCACCAGCGGCCCGGCCAACCTGCTGGCCACCCTGTTCTGCGCGGACCACGGCGGGCTCTACCGTTTCCTCACCGACACCCTCGGCCCGCTCGGGGTGGCCCGGGCCGAGACCACGATCACCGCCCGCGCGGTGAAGCGGGCGGGCGTCCTGCTCCGCCGCCCCGGCACACCGTGCGCCCCGGCACGCCGTGAGCTCCGGGCCCGAAGCCCCGAGAGCCCTCGGCCCCGGGCGCCCTTACCTGCGGGGTAATCGACGCCCGGCGGCCGGGCGGGCAGGGTGGGGGAACCCGGCCGGTGTCACCGCCGCCGTGGTCCCCATCCCCGTCAGGAGGCTGATCCGCCATGTCCGCGAACACCCTCACGCCCGCCCGCCCCGGTTCCGCCTCCTCGCTGTGGACGGTGCGCGGCGTACTCGTCCTGGACGCACTGGTCACCGGTGGCAACGGCCTCGTCTACCTGGCCTTCGCCGGCCCGGTCGGCGACCTGCTGGGGGTCGGCCGGAGCATCCTGCTCGACCTCGGGGTCTTCCTCACCGTCTACGCCCTCGGGGTCGGCGCCCTGGCCGCCCGTCGGCGGCCGCCGCGGCTCGCGGTGCAGGCGGTGATCGACCTCAACGCCGTCTGGGTGGTGCTCAGCCTGGTGGCGATGGCGGCCTGGTTGGAGCCGACCACCGCGGGCGCCGTCTGGATCCCGGTGCAGGCGGCGGTGGTGGCCCTGTTCGCGGCCCTGCAGTTCACCGCGCTGCGCCGGCGCGACGGCCGCGCCGAGGGCCGCGCCGAGGGCCGCGTCGACCGCCGCACCTGATTCGGGGTCAGCGTTCCGGACCGACCGCGGACTGCAGGAACCGCACCGTCTCCGGGTCGGCCGGGAGGAGGGTCTCCATGGCCAGCTCGGAGACGGTCACGTCCAGCGGCGTGTTGAAGGTCGTGATGGTGGAGAGGAACGACAGCACGCGCCCCTCGTGCCGGATCCGCATCGGCAGCGCGAAGGGGAACCGCCCGGTGCCGTCCGCCTGTTCCCCGCCCGGGCTCGGGTCGTCCGCCGGTGCCGGGTAGCCGGTGACCTCCTCGTACAACCGCCGCAGCGGCTCGCCGCGGACCAGCTCGATCCGGTGCTCCACCCGCTCCAGCAGGTGCCGGCGCCACTGCGGCAGGTTCACGATGCGCGGCGCCAGCCCCTCGGGGTGCAGGGCGATCCGCATCGCGTTGAGCGGCGGTTCCAGCAGGTGCGGGGCGACGCCGTCGAGGAGCAGCCCGAGCGAGCGGTTGGCCGCCAGCACCCGGAAGGACCCGTCGACGACCAGCGCCGGGTACGGGTCGTGGGCGGCGAGCAGCCGCTCCAGGCCGCCGCGCAGCGCGTCCATCGAGGGGTCGTCCAGCGGCGTCTCGGGGAAGTGCGGGGCGTAGCCGGCCGCGAGCAGCAGGGTGTTGCGCTCGCGCACCGGGACGTCCAGGTGCGCGGCGAGCCGCAGCACCAGCTCCCGGCTCGGGCGGGACCGGCCGTTCTCGACGAAGCTGAGGTGCCGGGCCGAGGAGTCCGCCCGCAGGGCCAGTTGCAGTTGGCTGAGCTGCCGCCGTTCGCGCCAGCCGCGCAGCAGCGGACCGACTCCGGTACCCGTCGGGCTGCCCATGCCCGCCATGATCGTCATGGCCAGGACGGTACTGGACCGGGCCCGCCCGGCGGGAGAGGGCCTTCAGGTTCGCCCGGCACGGCTCCGGTCGGCACGGCTTCGCCTGGCACGGCTTCGCCCGGTAGGGCTTCTCGTTCGGTGCGGCCCCGCTCGGTACGGCTTCGGGGGATCCGGCTCAGACGCCGGTGCTCGACCCCGGCCGGATGACCATCAGCACCACGACCACCGCCCACAGCAGGTTGAACACCCCGGCCGTCATCGGCAGCAGCCGCAGGCTCTGGACGGCCTTGGTGCGCTCCTCCTGGGCGGTGTCGGCGCCGAGCGCGTCCACCGCGGCCTGCTGCCCGGGCAGCACGAAGAGCAGCAGCGAGAGCGCGGCGATCGCGGTGAGCACCATCGAGACGATGATCCAGGACTGCCCGAGCACGTCCATCACCTGGGCCAGGCCGATGCCCAGCACCGGCACCGCGACCCCCAGCAGCGCGTAGACCTGGGTGATCCGGTGCAGGATCCGCAGCACGCCCGCGTCCGAGGCCTGGTCCGGCCCGCCGGCCAGCGCGGCCTTGGCCCGGCGCGGGAACATGCTGACGGCCACCGCGACGGGGCCTATGAACAGGACCGACGCGAGGACGTGCAGGCTCAGCAGGAACTTGGCCATGGCGGGGACACCCTTAATCCGGCGGTGGGCAGCTGGTGCGGCGGGCGTCCGGTGGCGACGCGCCCGCGATCAGGCACGCTAACACCGCTTATCCGGCGGTCCGTCGCTCGGGTGGGCGTGCCCGCTCCGCCGGGCGGCGCGGTTCCGCCGCGCTCAGCCGGCCCTGCTCGGTCCGCCCTGCTCGGTCCGCCCTGCTCGGTGCGCACCGGTCAGTCCGCCACCGTCAGCTGGACGATCCGCGGCGCGGCGGTGCTGACCGCCGCGACGGCGGCGCCGTGCTCCGGGTCGGCCCAGTCGAGCAGGTGCAGGTCCTGGTGACGGCTGCGCAGCGGGGTGCCGGGCGGGACGTCCAGCGGCAGGTCGGACAGGTCGACGGAGGCCAGGGTGTCCAGGGTGGCCCGGCCGATCTTGATCAGCGCCTCCTTGCGCACCCACAGCCGCAGGAACGCCCGGTCCGGCTCCGGCGCCGCCTCGACCAGGCGCAGCTCGGCGGGGGCGAGCACCCGGCGGGCGACCGCGCCCAGCGATCCGCCGCGCGCGGCCAGCTCGACGTCCACCCCGACCGGCTGGTGGCCGGCTCCGGCCGCGACCACGCCCCGGGTGTGCGACAGGCTCACGTGCACCCCGGGGTGGTCCGGCAGGTACGGCTTGCCGTGGTCGGCCAGGCCGCAGTCCGGGCACTGCTGGGCGAGCGTGAGCGAGGCGGCCGGGACGCCGAGCAGCCGGGCGGCGCAGAGCCGGACCAGCACGTGGCCGGCGGTGAAGTCGATCCGCCCGGACTCGTGCCGGAAGCGCGCGGCGCGCTCGTGCTCAAGGGGGGTGAGCAGGTGCTCGCCCGCTTCGGGGTGCCGCAGTACGGCGTCGGCGGACGCGACGGCGACGAGCGGCGTGCTCTGGTCCTGGGCCTCGGAGGTCATTCCTCCAACCTAACGGGCGCGGACCCCGGACGGGGTCGGCGCGGAGGTCGTCCGGAGTCGGGGCGGGGGGTGGCGACCACTGCGCCGTTCGGTGGATCTTCGGACCGGATCTGAGGATCTGTAGGGTATGAATCATCCGATTTGAGGTTGGATGTCCCGGATCTGTGGGATCGCCAGCAGATAGTACGAACAGGGCAGGTCATGTGCGCCTGCTCTTTGTCCTATGCGCGGAGGAATGTGTCGATGGGTCAGGGCACCGGTACGCCGGATCACAGAACGACCGCCGTGAGAAGAGCACCCGCCACCCGCAGGCGCCGGACCGTCCGGGTCGCCGTGGCGACCGCCGTCGCGGCGCTGCCGATGGCGGCCGTGCTGACGGTCGGTTCGGCCGCGCCGCTCGCCCCGCCGCTGGGCGCCTGTACGGGCCCCGACTGCCCCGCCACCTGGCCGCCGCCGAACAACGGCGACTTCACCGGCCGGGACTCCACCATCAACGTCTTCACCGGCGGCGACTACACGGTGACCGGCCGCGCCGCCGAGGCCGAGGGCAAGATCGTCGTGCTGGGGAACCTGACCGTCGACAAGAACGGCGGCGGCGTCTACAACATGGGCGTCGTCGGCGTCGGTTCGCGCGTCGTGCCGCCCAACGGCAGCGACTTCGTGACCACCGGCGGCAACGTCGACGTCAGGACCGGTGACCGCATCCTGATCGGCGGCAGCGACTCCGGGGGCCCGGCCTTCGGCAACCTGCGGCACGCCGGAAGTCTCTCCGGCACCGTCAACATCGACCCCACCGGCCAGGCGATCCAGGACCCGAACGCCGCCGCGCCGTACCAGACGGTGCTGTCCCAGATCGAGGAGATCTCCGACTGCGTGGGGAAGGCCGCGGCGACCGGCACCGTCGACGTCTCCTCCAGCCAGGCGACCTTCACCGGCGACGGGACCAGCGCGAAGCAGGTCTTCAACGTCACCCAGAACCTCGCTTCGCCGAGCGGCGGTCAGATCGGACTGGTCTTCGACAACATCCCGGCCGGGGCCACCGTCGTGGTGAACATGCTCGGGGACAGCCCGATCATCAACACCTACACGGGCACCGGTCTGGCGGGGGACCAGACCACCGACATGCGGTCGAAGCTGATGTACAACTTCCCGACCGCGACCTCGGCGCAGATCCTCGGCAGCGCCCAGTTCCAGGGCTCGATCCTGGCCGGCAACCCGGGCGGCACCATGACCATCTCCGAGCCCGGGATCAACGGCCGGGTGTATCTCGCGGGCAACCTGATCCACACCGGCACCGGCGGCTACGAGATCCACAGTTACCCGTTCGACGGGGACCTGCCGGACTGCCAGGTGACGCCGAGCCCGTCGCCGTCGACCTCGCCGTCGTCGTCGCCCTCCTCGTCGCCGTCGTCGTCCCCGTCCTCCTCGCCCTCTTCCTCGCCGTCGTCGTCCCCGTCGTCGTCCCCGTCCTCTTCGCCGTCCTCCTCCCCCTCGTCGTCCCCGAGCACGAGCCCGACCTCGCCCTCGGCCAGTTCGTCGAGCTCCAGCTCCGGGCCGGCCCCGACCAGCCACCACCCGTCCGAGCACCCGTCCAGCCACCACCCCGGTGGCGGCGGTGAGCTGCCCTCCACGGGCGCGGGCAACGCCCCGGTGGTCTTCGGCCTGGCCGGCGTGGGCCTGCTCGGCCTGGGCGGCCTCGCCGTCCTGGCCGCCCGCCGTCGCGGCCGCCACAGCTAGCGCCGCAAGGAAGGCCTGAACAGCGCCAAGAGCGCCAAGAGCGCCAACAATGCCAACAATGCCAACTACGGCCCAGGCCGCCCGGGTCGACCCCGACCGGGCGGCCTGGGCCGTTGTCGGCAGCCCGCCGCAGGCATGCGTCGGCCCCTCGCCCGTGCTGGGCGAGGGGCCGACGACGGCTCAGCGGGAGCCGAAGAAGCGGTCCACCGTGCGACGGTCGGTGGCGACGGTGTGCACCGGTTCGCCGACCACCCGGCCGGCCAGCGCGACGGCCAACTCCCCTATGTCCTGCCGGAGTTGTCCGGCCGCCTCGGCCTGGTCGGCGGCGATCCGCACCTGGGTGGCGGTGACCAGCCGGTCCCGGTCGTGGACGCCCTCCGCGCGGGCCGTGGCGACGGCCGCCGCGCCCTGCTCGGCGTACTCCTGCCGGATCCGGGCCGCCTCGTGCCGGGCCTGCGCCAGTTCCTGCCGGCCGGCGTCGTGGGCGGCCTCGGCTTCGGCGCGGATGGCGTCGGCGCGTTCGGTGCGGCCCTCGGTCGCGTCCCACCGCTCGGCCTTCACCCGCTCGATGCGGGGGAGGAGGCTGCAGCCCAGGGTCCACGTGATCAGGAAGAGCAGGGTCAACCCGAGGGCCAGCATGAAGGGTTCGGGCTCAAGCGGTCCGAGTTCGATGGTCATGCAAACCCCCCTTTGTGGCTGACGGTGAGTCAATGGGGAGGTTTTCCAAGGATGATGAGGATCGAACTTCTACCCGGGCATGACCTTCGTCACTGGCCCATGACGTACTTGACGGTCGGGCCGGTGGTCCAGCCGCCGTCCACCGCGAGTTCGGCGCCGGTGACGTAGGAGGCGTCGTCGGAGAGCAGGTAGACCACGGCGGTGGCGATCTCGGGGGCCTCGCCGACCCGGCCCATCGGGGTGTTGGGGTAGTTGCCCTCGCCGCGCTGGATGCCGACCGAGGCGGTCATCGGGGTGTAGGTCATGCCCGGGTGCACCGAGTTGACCCGGATCCGCTCGGTGCCCAGCTCGACCGCGCCGATCTTGCTGAGGCCGCGCACGCCCCACTTGGAGGCGCCGTAGCCGGCGGTCAGTGCCAGGCCCATCAGGCCGGCCGCCGAGGAGATGTTGACGATCGACCCGCCGCCGGCCGCGCGCATCGCCGGGACGACGGTCTTCATGCCGATGAACACACCGGTCAGGTTGACCTCCACGACCCTGCGGAAGTGCTCGACGCTCTCGTCCGCCAGCAGCGAGCCGGTGGAGATGCCGGCGTTGTTGACCAGGCCGTGCACCGCGCCGAACTCCGCCACGGCGAAGTCCACCACGCGCCGCCAGTCCTCCTCCGAGGCCACGTCGTGCCGTACGAACCGTGCGCGGTCGCCGAGTTCGGCGGCGGTGGTGGTGCCGTCGTCCTCCAGGACATCGGTGATCACCACGTTGCCGCCGGCCGCGACGGCGAGCCGGGCGGCCTCGACGCCCAGGCCGCGGGCGCCGCCGGTGATGATGACGGTCTTGCCGGTCAGGTCGTTCATGACGTGCTCCTCTGGGGGGTGGGGGCGGAGAGCATGGCGGCGGACACCGTCACCAGGTCGGCGAGGAAGGTCTCCTCGTCGGTCAGCGGGGTGGACCCGGCGAGGTACTGCTGCGCCCGGTCGGCCAGGGCCGCGCCGATCAGGGTGAGGACCAGGTCGATCCGCTCCAGCCGGATCGGCTCCGGCAGCGCGGCGATCCGGTCCTCGACCAGCTCGATCAGCCGCCAGTAGCCGCCGCCCGCCAGGGTGGGGTGCGGGGTCCGGGTGCGGACCCCGCTGCTGTGGCTGACCTGGGCGGAGATCCGCAGGCAGTGCCGGCCCCGGTCGGTGCGCAGTTCGGTGGCCTCGGCCGAGACCAGGGCGCCGAGCAGTCCGGGCAGGTCCGCGCCCACGAGCGCGGGCAGACGCGGCGCGAGGGCCTGCTCGGTGCGTTCCTGGCGTCCCGCCATGATCGCGTCGAGCAGGCCCTCGCGGGAGCCGAAGTGGTACTGCACGGCGGACGGGTTGCTCTGTCCGGCCAGCCGGGTGATGTCCCTGGTCAGGGCGGCTTCCACGCCCCGGGTGGCGAAGAGTTCCTCCGCCGCTCGCAGCAGCCTCTCGCGGGTCTCGTGGCCCGCCGTCGTCCTTGCCATGCGCCCGAGTTTAATGCTGGGCATTATTAACGGCAAGGAGCGGCCGGGTCCGCCGGGGTGAGGTGACCTGAGGCCCCTCGCCGACGACGCGCCTCAGGTCACCTCGCCCCGGCGGGAGAACCGCTCCGCCCGCCACTCCCCGCTCGTCAGCACCTCGGCCAGCTCCCGGGCCGCGTCCCAGACGTCGGTGTACGACAGGTACAGCGGGGTGAAGCCGAACCGCATGAGGTCCGGCGCGCGGAAGTCCCCGATCACGCCGCGCTCGATCAGCGCCTGCACCACCGGGTAGCCGTCGGCGTGCCGCAGCGCGACCTGGCTGCCCCGCCGGGCGTGCTCGCGCGGGGTCGCCACCTCGATCCCGTTCAGACCCTCGACCAGGCCGATGAACAGGTCGGTCAGCGCCAGGCTCTTCGCCCGGACGGCGGCCAGGTCGGCGCGCTCCCAGACGTCCAGGCTGGCACCCAGCGCGGCCTGCCCGAGCAGCGACGGCGAACTGGTCAGGAAGCGCCCGATGCCCGGCTTGGGGTCGTACCCGGGCTCGAAGGCGAACGGGCGGGCGTGCCCGAACCAGCCGCTCAGCGGTTGCCGCGGGCCGGCCGCCAGGTGCCGCCCGGCGACGTACAGGAAGGCCGGCGAACCGGGGCCGCCGTTCAGGTACTTGTAGGTGCAGCCGACCGCGAAGTCCGCGCCCGCCGCGCCGAGTTCGACCGGCAGCGCACCCACCGAGTGGCAGACGTCCCAGATCATCAGCGCGCCCGCGGCCTGCACCCGGGCGGTGATCCCCGGCAGGTCCAGCAGTTCCCCGGTGCGGTAGTCCACGTGCGAGAGGACGACCGCGGCGACGTCGCCGTCCAGGTGCCGGTCCAGCTCCTCCGGCCGGACCAGCACGCTGCGCGCGCCCTCGACCAGGCCGGTGGCGCCCTCGGCGATGTACAGGTCGGTCGGGAACGCCTCGCCGTCGCCCAGCACCGTGCGCCGCCCGGGGCGCAGCCGCAGCGCGGCGACCAGCACCTTGAACAGGTTCACCGAGGTGGTGTCGCAGACCACCACCTCCTCCGGCCCGGCCCCGACCAGCGGGGCGATCCGCCGCCCCAGCCGGTACGGCTGCTCGAACCAGCCGGCGTCGTTCCAGCTGCGGATCAGCTCCCGGCCCCACTCCTCCTCGACCACCTGCCGCACCCGCTCCGCGGTGCGCACCGGCAGCGCGCCGAGCGAGTTCCCGTCCAGGTAGACCACCCCGTCCGGCAGGGCGAACTCCTTGCGGAACGCCGCCAGCGGGTCGACGGCGTCCAGCGCCGCGCACTCCTCGCGCGTGACCATGCGCATCCCCTCGTTCACAGCTCGTCCCGGATCGTCCACAGTTCCGGGAACACGTCCTGCTCGGCGGATCTGCGCAGCCAGCTCAGCCCGCTGGAGCCGCCCGAGCCGGGCTTGCCGCCCATGGTCCGCTTGACCGCGGACAGGTGGCGCTGGCGCCAGCGGGTGACCCGCTCGGCGACGTCCAGCAGCGCCTCACCGAGCGGCCGCAGGGCGGCGTACTGCGGGTCGGTGTAGACCAGGCGCCAGGCCGCGGCGACCGTGTCGTCGGCGCGGTAGCGCTGCTCGGAGGGCTCCGGGCGCAGCGGCAGGCCGCGCCGGGCCAGCAGGGCCAGTGCGTCGTCGTACAGGCCGGGGGAGCGCAGCGCCCCGGTCAGCTCGGCCTGGGTCTGCGGCATCCCGTCGTACATCGCCAGCAGCGCGGCGTTCTTGTTGCCGAGCAGGAACTCCAGGTGCAGGAAGGCCGCGGACTGGAAGCCGGAGGCCTCGCCGAACGCCGCGCGGAAGCCGTTGAACTCCTGCGGCGTCATGGTGGCCAGCAGGTCCCAGGACTCCACCAGTACGTCCTGCGCGTGGGTGCCGCGCCGCAGTGCGGCCAGCGCGGCGGGCAGGTCGTCCTCGCGCAGTGCCCGCTGGGCGAGCGTCCACTCGTGCCGCAGCAGGTCGAACAGCAGCTCCATCACCTGCGTGGTGACGATGAACGACAGCTCGGCCGGCGCCTTGGTCTGCGGGTGCTGCAGGCTGTGCAGCTCGTCCAGGCACACGTAGCGGGCGTACGGGGTGCCTCGATCCGGCTGCCCGCGCCGGCCGAACGACAGGTTGGGCGTCTCCACCGTGTCGTGCCCCATCCCGATTCCTCCTGATCAACCCGGGCCCGTCGCCCGGACCGGCGACCAGACGGACGGCCTGGTTCCACCGGGGTGCCCATTGTGCGGCGGTGCGACCCCCCGGTTGAATGGTCGATGGACACCGCAACCGCGTTCCGGGCTGTCGTTCGCGAGGCGTTCGGCCGATTCGCTTTACGATCGCGAAACCACCCGTTCCAGTCACTCCGGGAGCCGCCATGGACGCCGTCGACCGCCGCCTGCTGGCCGAGTTGCAGACCGACGCCAGGCTCTCCTACAACGAACTCTCCCGCCGGGTGAGCCTGTCCGCACCTGCGGTGGCCGAACGGGTCCGCCGTCTGGAGGCCGACGGCGTGATCACCGGCTACCACGCCCACGTGGACCTCAGCCGGGCCGGGCTGCCGATCACCGCGCTGGTCCAGATCCAGTGCTACGGCCCGCGCTGCGTGCTGCGCGACCCCCAGGTGGCCGCCTGGCCGGAGGTGCTCCAGTTGCACCGGGTCACCGGCGGGGCCTGCTGCGCGCTGCTGGTCGCGGTGCCCACGATGGCCGATTTCGAGGCCCTGTGCGACCGGCTCGGCGGCTACGGCCAGCCGTCCAGCTCGATGATCCTCTCCAGCCCGGTGCCCTGGCGGCCGGTGGTCGCGCCCGCAGGGGCGTAGCGCCGCAACGCCATGACGTCATAGCGCCGCAACACCGCAACACCGCAACGCCGCAACACCGTAGTGCCGTAGTGCCGTAGTGCCATGACGTCATAACGCCCTACCGCCGTCACGACCGAACGGCCCGAGGCCGGAACGGTAGGTTCCTCCGCATGCCGAACGAGCGTCACATCCTGCTGCTGCCCGGGAGCCTGCGGGCCGGCTCCACCGACGAGACCGTGCTGCGCACCGCCGCCGCCGTGGCCGCCGCCACCCCGGGCCTGCGGGCCACCTACTACGCCGGGCTGGCCGATCTGCCGCACTTCAACCCGGACCACGACACCGACCCGCTGCCCGGGCCGGTGGCCGCCCTGCGTGCCGCCGTCGAGGCCGCCGACGCGCTGCTGGTCTGCACCCCCGAGTACGCCGGGACGCTGCCCGGCTCCTTCAAGAACCTGCTGGACTGGACGGTCGGCGGGACGGAGATCTCGGACAAGCCCGCCGGCTGGATCAACGCGGCGGGGCCGGGCCGGGGCCGGGGCGCCGAGGCCACCCTGCGCACCGTGCTCGGCTACACCGGCGCGGCCGTGGTGGACGAGGCCTGCGTCCGGATCCCGCTGGAGCGCGGGGCGGTCGGCCCGGACGGGCTGGTCGCCGACCCGCTGGTGCGGGAGCGGATCGGCGGGGTGCTGGCCCGGCTGGCGGCGGCCGTGGCCTGACGGGCGGCGGCCGGGCTCAGTGCGCCTCGGGCAGGTGCACCCCGAGCCCGGCCAGGCCGGTCAGGAACAGTTCCACGCCGACCGCCGCCAGCAGCAGCCCGAGCAGCCGGGAGAGCACCTCCAGCGAGGTGCGGTGGGTGCGCTGCATCAGCGGCGCGAGCAGGGCCACGCAGACGTAGTTGATCACCACGACCGCGAGGTAGGCGCCGGCGACGGTGGCCTTCCAGCCCCAGTCGTTCCTGGCGAGCGAGCCGACCAGGACGGCGGTGATCGCGAGCGGGCTGGCGATGTAGGGCAGCAGCAGCTCGCGGATGCCGTCCACCATCGGGTTCGGCAGGTGGTCGTCGTCCTCGCTCTCGCCGCCGAGGTGGACGCCGAAGACCAGGGCGACCGCGTAGATGAAGAAGATCGTCCCGCCGGCGAGCTGTAGCGACTGGTCGCTGATGTGGAAGAGCGTGGTCACCTCGTCCGCGGTGAAGCCGAGCACCAGGCCGATCACCGCCGAGATGATCGTGCTCCACGCCGCCAGCCGCCGCAGCTCCCGGGTGCTCCGGGTGGAGGCGAGCCGGGCGAAGGCCAGCAGGGTCTTGGGCGGGCCGACCACGGCGAAGAAGGTGATGAAGGCGCTGCTCAGGTTGAAGACGAACATGCGCCAAGCATGACCGCGGCGCCCGGTGCGGCCGCTCCGCCACGCCACGCCACGCGGTCGGGCGTGGCGCGGCATGGCGTGAATCCCGCGGACGGGCGGTCCATTCCTGGTCGCCGACGAATTCGCCCGGATGGCCGTCCCGACTCGAACGGGTGCGCGCTCTCGGCTCCCATGGAAGTCGGATCACCTCCCCGGGAACGAGGGTGCGACATGTGTCTGAACCGTAAGGACCTGGGCCTGCTGGCCCTGCGCGGCGCGGTCGGCGGGGTGCTGATCGTGCACGGCGCCCAGAAGCTGTTCGGCTGGTTCGGCGGCGGCGGTCTGGAGGGCACCGCCCAGGCGATGGAGCACATGGGCTTCCACCCCGGCCGGCAGAGCGCCATCGCGGCGGGCGCCGGGGAGGCGGGCGGCGGCGTGCTGCTGGTCGCCGGGCTGGCCACCGGGGCGGCCGGCGCGGTGGTGGCCGGGACGATGGCGGGCGCGGTGGCGGTGCACGCCCCGGCGGGCTTCTTCGCGACCTCCGGCGGCTACGAGTACCCGGCCTTCCTCGGCACGGCCGGGCTGGCGCTCGGCCTGGCCGGTCCGGGGCGGTACTCGCTGGACCACCTGACCTGCCACGTCCTCGACCGGCCGTGGATGGGACTGGCGGCCTTCGGGGCGTCCGTCGCCGGGGCGTACGGCGTGGTGGCGCGGCGCCGGCACGTGGTGCGGCTGCGCGAGGAGCGGGCCGCGATGGAGGCGGACGCGCAGGAGGGCTCGGGGTTGTCCTGACGTCCTCGCGTTCCTGGCGGTGGGGCGCCGGTGGGGCGCCGGTGGGGCCCGGTCACCCGGAGGTACCAGTCCTGCTGGCGGCCCCCGGGCGGCCCCCGGAGGGTGGGCGGGGAGGCGTGCCGGGCAGCCCGGCGCCGGGGCAGAAACGAGGGACCGCATGGACCGCCAGCCGCTCACCCGGACCGGTTCGAGCCCGCGGATCACCGCGCGGCACCCGGACGCGCCGCCGGTGCGCCGCCAACGTCGGGCGGTGGCAGGGGTGTTGGCCGCAGCCGCGGTCGGCGCGGCGGCGCTGGCGGGCTGCTCCTCCGGCACGAGCGCGGGCAGCGTGGCCTCCTCGGCCGCCGCCGCGGTCGAGAAGGGCGCCTCGGCCGCGGCCTCCGCCGCCTCGGCGCTGGCCTCGGCGGCGGGCGGGGCGGGGGCGGTGATCGCCTCGGCGGAGGCGCGGGCCTCGGCGGCGGTGTCGGCGGCCTCCTCGGCGGTCTCCGGGATCAAGGGCGGGCTGGACGCCAAGGGGGACGTGGCCGTCGGGGCGGTGAGCGCCGGTTCGGACGGCAAGGCGCAGGTGGAGCTGACCGTCACCAACCACGGGCAGCAGTCGTACCGGTACGTGATCCAGGTCGACTTCACCGACGACTCCGGCGCGGTGCAGGACGCGACCGCGGTGACGGTCCAGGACGTGGCGGCCGGCCGGAGCGCCCAGGCCATCGCGCGCAGCCACCGGGATCTGTCGGGCGGCTTGAAGGCCGTGGTGGCGAACGCGGTGCGCTACTGACTCCCAGGTCAGCGCGGGTGCCCGACCGGGGGGCGAACCTTAAGCGCGGCTCAAGGCCCAACGGGACCCCTTGACGGGGGAGTTGGTCTAGTCCATTTTTATTGCCCAGGTGCAGGGAGCCCCTGAATCGGCGTCAACGGCCTCGTGCCGCGGGCGCCGGTTCGGCACATCCCGGTGTCCGTCCAGGTCCGATCCCGCTGATCCTGCTCGATTCCCCGCTCGATTCCCTGCTCTGAGCTGTCATGTCCCGGTCGCCCGACCCCACCTCGGGCGCACCCCACCCCGGGACGACGGAAAACCCCCACAACCAGGAGTCACGCACCCATGCTGCGTTCACGCATTGAAAGGGCCGGGACCCCGGCTCCGACGGGCGGCCGTCGACGCCGCCCGAAGAGCCTGGCCGCCGTCGCGGCCGGCACCGCCGCCTCCGTCCTGCTCGGCGCGGGTCTCGCGCTGACCGGCGGCGGCGCGGCCAACGCCGCGACCACCAACACCACCGGCGCGCCCGCCACCAGCGGCGGCATCAAGGTCGCCTACTACGACCAGTGGTCGGTCTACGCCAACGCGTACTACCCGAAGACGATCCAGGACACCGGCGTGGCCGGGAAGCTCGACTACCTGATCTACGACTTCGCGAACATCCACCCGACCGACCTGGGCTGTTTCGAGGCCACCAAGGCCGCCGACACGAACGACAACAACCCCAACGCGGGTGACGGCGCGGCCGACGCGTTCGCCGACTACCAGAAGAGCTTCGGCGCGGACATCTCGGTCGACGGCGTCGGCGACACCTGGAACCAGCCGATCACCGGCAACTTCAACCAGCTGAAGAAGCTGAAGGCGAAGAACCCCAACCTCAAGATCCTGCTCTCGATCGGTGGTTGGACCTACTCCAAGTACTTCTCGCCGGCCTCCGCCACGGACGCCTCGCGCAAGCACCTGGTCTCGTCCTGCATCGACATGTTCATCAAGGGCAACCTGCCCGCCGACGGCGGCTACGGCGGTCCGGGCACCGGCGCGGGCATCTTCGACGGCATCGACATCGACTGGGAGTACCCGGGCGGCGGCGGCCACACCGGCAACATCTCCAGCCCGGCCGACAAGCAGAACTTCACGGCGCTGCTGAAGGAGTTCCGCACCCAGCTGGACGCGCAGGGCAAGGCCGACAACAAGACCTACGCCCTGTCGGCGGCGGTCGGCGCCGGCCAGGACAAGATCATGAACGTCGAGACCGACAAGATCGGTCAGTACCTCACCTTCCTCGACGTCATGACCTATGACATGCACGGCGGTTGGGACCCGCAGGGTCCGACCAACCACCAGGCCCCGCTCTACTCCGCCCCGAACGACCCGTCGACCCCGGCCAAGCCGGGCAACGGCAAGTACTCGATCGACAACGCCATCAAGGCGTGGACGGTCGGCGACGCGGACTACGGGATCCCCGGCGGCTTCCCCGCCAGCAAGATCAACATGGGTGTGCCGTTCTACTACCGCGGCTGGACCGGCGTCCAGAACAACGGCAAGAACGGCCTGTTCCAGCCCGCCGCCAGCCCGGCGGCCGGCGCGGCGATGTCCGGCAACGTCCCCGGCATCCAGATGTTCAAGGAGCTCGCGGGCTTCGTCGACAACCCGTCCAAGACCTTCTGGGACGACGACGCCAAGGCCACGTACTTCTACGACGGCAACACCTTCTGGAGCGGTGAGGACGCCCGGTCGATCCAGGCCAAGCTCGATTACGCGCACTGCAACGGCCTCGGCGGCTCCTTCGCCTTCTCGCTGTACGACCTGGGCACCAAGACCGGCCTGTTCGACACGATGGTGAACGCCACCAACGGCTCCGCCGCCGGCTGCCCGGCCCCGCCGACCGGCACCCCGAGCAGCACGGCGACCCCGACCCAGACCCCGACCGGCACGCCGACGGGCACCCCCACGGGCACCCCGACCGGCACCCCGACCGGCACCCCGACCGGCACCCCGACCCAGACCCCGACCTCGCCGGCCGGCTGCCCGGCCGCCCCGAGCTGGGACACCAACACCACCTACGCGGCCGGCGGCACCAAGGTCTCGTGGAAGGGCCACTACTACACCAACAAGTGGTGGACCAAGGGCGATGACCCGAGCCAGAGCGGCCAGTGGGGCGTCTGGACCGACAACGGCCCCTGCTGACCCCTCGGGCAGCACGAGCTGAGGGCCTGACGGACCCTCGCAGCACCTGAACCAAACGGTCCGGCCCGCCGGGGGAGCACCCCCGGCGGGCCGGACCTGTTGTGTCTCAACGGCGCGTCTCAAGGGCGCGCCGCGGGGCAGTGCCGCAGGGCGCGTCTCAGGCCAGGTCGGCGGTGCGCCCGAGCGCGTCCGGCTGGCTCTCCTCGATCCGCCGCAGCATCCGCGCCAGCATCGCGGACAGCACGGCGCGCTCCTCGCCCGTGACGTCCTGGAGCAGTTCCTCCTCGAACACCGCCGCCATCCGCATCGACTCCAGCCACTTGTCGCGGCCGTTCTCGGTCAGCTCGATGATCACCCGCACCCGGTTGGTCTCGTCGCGCTCCCGGGTGACGAGGTCCTCGGTCACCATCCGGTCGATCCGGTGCGTCATCGCGGCCGGGGTGAGTCCGAGCCGCTTGGCCAGCTCGCCCGGCCCGAGCCGGTACGGGCTGCCGGAGACCACCAGCGCCTTGAGGACCTCCCACTCGGCGGCCGTGATTCCCAGCACAGTCAGCTGCCGGTCGTAGGCCACGCCCATCCGCCGGGCGACCCGGGACAGGGTCTGCACGATGGTCTCCACCTGGGGGTCGACGGTGGGGAATTCCCGCTGGTAGACGGCCACCTGCTCGGTGATGCCGAGCTCCCTGGCAGTGGCCGGCGGGGGCTTGTCCGTAGTCATGCGGACCAGTGTCGCACGGGGGGCGTGCATCTCTTAAGCCTTTGACTCCACACTCTTCCAGTGCTAAGAATTTATCTTGTCAAACTTTAGCTCTGAAATCTTCTGGACTTAAGAGTATCCAGTTGAATCCAGGAAGGGATGTGCACGGTGACCGGCACGGTGAAGCAGCAGAGGCAGCAGCGACGCGGGGCGGGCGGCCCGCTGCGCCGCGTCCAGATCGGCAACGCGCTCAGCGCGTTCGGCAGCGGGTTCACGATGCCGTACATGTTCGTGTACGTGGACCAGGTGCGCGGGCTGGGCTCGCTGGCGGCCGGGATGGTGTTCACCGTCTTCGCGCTCGCGGCGCTCGCCGTCCTCCCGTTCATCGGCCGCGGCATCGACAAGTACGGTCCCCGCCCGGTCCTGCTGGCCGGCTCGGCGCTCGCCGCCACCGGCGCGTTCGCCTTCGGCCACGCCACCGGCACCCCGGCCCTGCTGGTCTCCTCCTTCCTGTTCGGTGCGGGTGTCACCACCTGCCAGCCGGCGCTCGCCACGATGATCGTCCGCTGCTCGACGGCCGCGACCCGCTCGCACGCCTTCGCGCTCCAGTTCACCCTGGTCAACCTGGGCATGGGCATCGGCGCCCTGGTCGGCGGCCAGATCGTGAACGTCGCCGACCCGGCCAGCCTCACCCGGCTGTTCACCATCGAGGCGGCGACCTTCCTCGGCCTGGCCCTGGTCACCGGCACCGCCCGGATGCCGGCCACCCCGCTGACCCTCCTCCAGGAGAAGAGCGACGGCCCCACCGGCCTGCGCGCGCTGGTCGCCGACAAGGCGATGCTGCGGCTCTGCCTGCTCGCCGGGCTGATCTTCTTCACCTGCTACGGCCAGTTCGAGTCCGGCGTCGCGGCCTTCGCCACCGACACCGTCGGCACCGCGCCCTCCACCCTGGGCTTCGCGATCGGCGCCAACGCGCTGACCATCGTCGTCCTGCAGATGTTCATGGTGCGGATCACCGCGCGCCGCCGCCGCACCACCGCGATGGCCGCGGCCGGCGTGGTCTGGCTCGGCGCCTGGGCGATGGCCCTGGTGGCCGGCCTGATCCGGACCGAGGCCATGGCCGCCACCGTCGCGATCGTCTCGATCTACGCCCTGTTCGGCGTCGGCGAGTCGCTGCTCGCGCCCACCATGGGCCCGATCGTCGCCGACCTCGCCCCGGCCCGGCTGCTCGGCACCTACAACGCCGGGTACTCCCTGGTGAAGCAGATCGCCATCGCGGTCGGCCCGGCCGTCGGCGTGCTGCTGGTCGGCTCCGGCACCTGGCCGCTCTACCTCGCGGCCATGGCGGGCTCCACGCTGCTGATCGTCGCGCTGGCGCTGCGGCTGCGCCCGCACCTCACGCCGGAGCAGGACAACGCCGCCCCGGCCGTGGTCCGCGCCACGGTCGTCCGGGAGCTGCAGACGGCGGCGTGACCGCCGATCGAACGGGCGTGCCGACGGGCGCCGACCGGGTCACCTGGTCGGCGCCCGTCGCGCTTGGCTTCGCGACCACCGCCACATAGTGTCAGTGGCTGTTGGCCGCCCGGCCCGGTCGGTACAGGAGACCCGGCCGGCACAGGAGACAGGCGAATCGGCGAGGCAATGACGCAAGCGGCGCTCACGCACCCCCCGGCGGCCCCGGCCCCGTCCCCCGCCGCCCCGGCACCGGCCCGGGGCCGGCTGCTCCGCCTGGCGGCCGACTGGTCCGGCTGGCTCGGGCCGATCGGCGTCGCGGTCTTCGCCGGCCTGCTGAGGTTCTGGAACCTCGGCTACCCCAACGCCTTCGTCTTCGACGAGACGTACTACCCCAAGGACGCCTGGTCGCTGCTCCGGCAGGGCTACGAGGGCAGCTGGCCGGACCACGCCAACGCCGACATCCTGGCCGTCCCGCAGCACATCCCGCTCACCTCCGCGCCCGAGTTCATCGCCCACCCGCCGCTCGGCAAATGGGTGATGGCGATCGGCGAACAGCTGTTCGGCCTGCACCCCTTCGGCTGGCGGTTCATGACCGCCCTGCTCGGCACCGTCACCGTGCTGATGCTCGCCCGGATCGGCCGCCGGCTCTTCGGCTCCACCCTGATCGGCTGCACCGCGGCCCTGCTGATGGCCGTCGACGGCCTCCAACTGGTGATGAGCCGGGTCGGGCTGCTCGACGGCATCCAGATGTTCTTCGTGCTCGCCTCCTTCGGCAGCCTGCTGATCGACCGCGACCACGTCCGCACCCGGCTGGCCGGTGTCACCGACGGCGACCGCGTCCGGCTCGGCCTGCGCCCCTGGCGGATCGCCGCCGGGGTGTTCGTCGGCGCCGCCTGCGCGGTCAAGTGGAACGGCGCGATGATCCTCGCCGCCTTCGGCCTGCTGACCGTCCTGTGGGACCAGTCCGGCCGCCGCGGGGCCGGCGCCCGCCGCCCCTGGCGCTCGATGCTGCGCCGGGACGCCGTCCCCGCCTTCCTCGCCATGGTCGGCTCCGCCCTGGTGGTGTACGTCGGCGCCTGGGCCGGCTGGCTCGCCAGCGGCGGCAACGGCGAGGGCGGGTACGACCGGCACTGGGCCGACGGCCGCGCCGGGCTGTCCCCGGACACCTTCCTCGGCATCCCGCTGCCGCAGGTGCCGATGAGCTGGGTGCCCGCGTCGCTGCGCAGCCTGTGGCACTACCACGCGCAGATGTACGACTTCAACACCGGACTGAGCACCCCGCACACCTACCAGTCCAACCCCTTCAGCTGGCTGGTCGTCGGCCGCCCCGTCTCCATGTACTGGGAGCAGGTCCCGAACGGGCAGCACGGCTGCACCGCCACCGGCGGCTGCGCGTCCCAGATCCTCGGCCTCGGCACCCCGCTGCTCTGGTGGACGGGCTGCTTCGCCCTGGTCTACCTGCTGTGGCGCTGGTTCTTCCGCCGGGACTGGCGCTCGGGCGCCGTGCTGTGCGCGGTCGCCGGGATCTACCTGCCCTGGTTCCAGTACCAGGAGCGGACCGTCTTCTCCTTCTACATGGTCGTCCTGGTGCCGTTCCTGTGCCTGGCCGTCGCCCAGATGCTCGGCGCGATCCTCGGTCCGGCCGGATGCAGCCCCGAGCGCCGCCGGATCGGCGCGGCCGGCGCCGGGTTGATCGTGCTCGCCGTCGTCGCCTGCTTCGCCTTCTTCTACCCGCTGTACACGGCGGAGGTGATCCCGATGACGTCCTGGCAGGACCGGATGTGGTTCACCAGCTGGATCTGACGCCGGTGCCCCTGTCCGCCACGGGCGGTCAGCTGCTGCCCGTCACCCCGGTGCTCGGGGTGGTCACCGCCGTCCTGCTGCTGGCCGCCGTCGCGGTCGCCGGCCGGGGCCTGCTCGGCCACGGGCACGCGGTGCTGCGGGCCGGACTGCGCGCGGTGGTGCAACTGGCCGCCGTCGCCGCGGTGATCAGCTGGGTGGTCGGCTCGCTCTGGTGGTCGGCGCTGTTCGTGCTGCTGATGTTCACCGTCGCGGTGCGGACCGCCGGGCGGCGGATGACCCCCGGCCCCGGCTGGGTCTGGGCGGCCGCCCCGATCGGCGCCGGCGTGCTGCCGGTGCTCGCCCTGCTGCTGGCCGTCGGACTGCTGCCGCCCGAGGGCCTGTCCGTCATCCCCGTCGCCGGCATCCTGATCGGCGGCGCGCTCACCGCGACCTCGCTGGCCGGGCGGCGCGCCCTCGACGAGCTGCGGCAGCGCCGCGGGGAGGTGGAGGCGGCCCTGGCGCTCGGCTTCGAGGACCGCGACGCCCGGCTGGAGATCTGCCGCACCGCCGCCGCGACCTCGCTGGTGCCCGCCCTCGACCAGACCCGGACGGTCGGCCTGGTGACCCTCCCCGGCGCCTTCGTCGGCATGCTGCTCGGCGGCGCCTCGCCCGTCCAGGCGGGGGCGGTGCAGCTGTTCGTGCTGGTCGGGCTGCTCGCGGTGGAGTCGGTGGCGATCGTGGTGGTGCTGGAGCTGGTCGGCCGCGGGCTGGTGACCGCGGGGGCACCGGACCGCGTCGGGTACCCTTGAGCACGTTGAAGGGGAGTAGCCCTCCACCGGACCGTCGACATACTGGCCCCCAGGGGCCCGGCGCCCGGGGCACCCGATCCTCCGGGTCGGTGCCGGCGAGACCTTCGGCCGCAGTGCTGTGACCATGACCAGTGCTGTCGGGCCGAAGCGTCCCCTGACGGAGCTGCGGAGGCCGGGCAGCCCGACCGAGGGACTCTTTCTGATGAGTTTGACCGTGGCCGCGTTGACGTTCGGCATCATCTTCCTGGCCGAACTGCCGGACAAGACCGCGCTGGCCAGCCTCGTACTCGGCACCAAGTACCGTGCCAGCTACGTCTTCGCGGGCGTCGCCGCCGCGATGGCCGTCCAGGTCGTCCTCGCGCTCGCCGCCGGACACCTGCTCTCGCTGCTGCCGCACCGTTGGGTCGAAGGCGTCACCGGCGTGCTGTTCCTGGCCGGTGCGGCCATGCTGCTGTTCCACGGCGGGGGCGACGACGAGGACGGGCACGCCGCCAAGGAGCCGTCCTCGAACAGCTTCTGGAAGGTGGCCGGGGCCAGCTTCGTGGTCGTCGCGGTCGCCGAGTTCGGCGACCTGACCCAGATCATGACCGCCAACCTGGCCGCCAAGTACGCCGATCCGCTGGCCGTCGGCCTCGGCGCCTGGCTGGCGCTGTGCGCCGTCGGCGGGCTCGCCATCGTGGGCGGGCAGAAGCTGCTCAAGCACGTGCCGATGAAGCTGATCATCCGGGTCGCGGCGGCGATCATGGTGGTGCTGGCGGGCATCAGCATCGTCGGGGCGATCACCGGCTGACCCCGCTCCGCCGAGGCTCAGCAGCCCGGGTCGGCCTCCAGGGCGGCCCGGGTCTTCGGGCCGTAGACGCGGTTCTCGCCCTTGATCCGGTTGCTGGTCTGGTAGTCGTAGAGCACCGTCCCGGTCCAGTAGTCGAAGGTGCCGGTGATCATCGACTTGTCGACGTATCCGCACTCGGCCGACCACAGCCGCTGCTGCATGTCCTTGACGTCGGCGCCGGTCATCCCGAACTGGAGCACCCGGGTGGTCGTCGGGGTCGGCGTCGGGGTGGGGGTCGGGGTCGGTGCGGGCGTCGCGGTGGTGGGGGTGGGCGTCGGGGTCGGGACGGGAGCCGGGGCCGGGGGAGCGGCGACCGGGGCCTGGGTGGTCGGCGCCGGCGCCGGGGTGGCCGTCCTCGTCGGGCTCGGCTTGCGGGTGGGGGACGGCGCCGGGCTCGGCGCCTCACTGGTCGGCGGCGGCGTGGCCGGGTCCGTCGGCGCCGGGGTGCTCGGCTCCACCGGCGCGGGCGCCAGCGTGGTGGGCAGCGGCTGCGCCTGCCGGGTGGCCGGCCCGGGCGAGGGCGTCACCGCGTACGCGATGCCGATGGTGAGTGCGACCAGGCCGGCGCCCACCCCGGCCAGTAGCAGCTTGTGCCGGGCCAGCGGGTTCTGTGCGGCCTGCTCGGCGGCTCTGCGTGCGGCCCGGCCGCCGACGGGCTCCGGCTCGGGCGCGGGCGCGGGCGTCGCGTGGTCGAAGGGGAAGAACCCGAGGTCGCCGCCGGGCGGGGCCTGCGGGGTCGTCGCCGCCGCGTACGCGCCAGGCCCGGAGGCGGGCACCGGCGGCAGCACGGTGGTGGCGTAGGCGTCGGCGTCCGGCCCGAGCGGGGGAACGACGGGCGGGGGAGCGACGGACGGGGGAGCGACGGACGGGGCGGGGGCGGGCCGCCCCGGGGCGACCGGCGGCAGGACGGCGGTCGCGAAGGGGTCGACGACCGGGGCGTCCGCCACCGGCTCCTCGGCGACCTGGCCGGCCGCCTGCGGCACGTACGGGCGGACCAGCGGCGGGCCTTCGAGGTGCGGGAGGACGGCCGTCTCGGTGAGGCTCGGGTCCGGGACGCAGCCGCACCCGGTGGAGCGTGCGGTGCCGCACGTCGGGCAGTGCTGGTCCGGCATCGGCCGGTCCTCCTCGGTTCTCGGGCGGTCTCCGTGCCCCTGGGCGGTTCCCGGGCTCACGATCGCGCCTGATTATGCAGGACGTCCCGGAGGGGGGACAGGGGCGTTCGGGGCCGGGCGGGGGTGTTGTGCCGGTTGGTGGCGGTTGTTTCCTGAGGAACGGCCGGGGAACGGCGGATGTCCCCGGTGCCGGTGGTCGGGCCGACCCGGGCGGCTGCGGGCGGGTCGGCCCGGTGGGTGCGGTCGAGCAGGCCCGGCGGCTACGTTCGGCTCAACCCGAGGGAGCAAACCGGGGCATTTCTGACAGCATGGTGAGCTGGGAGTGATCATCCGCACGGGCCCGCCGCCTCGGCCGGGGCCCGCGACCCTACGGAGCCGCCATGACGGACCCGCGCGCCGCGTCCGACCGCAGCCCGGTGCACGAACCCGGTCCGCCGGAGGTCACCGTCCCCAACCTCTGGGTGCCGATCGGCGCCCTGCTGCTGGCGATGCTGCTCGCCGCCCTCGACCAGACCATCGTCTCCACCGCGCTGCCCACCATCGTCAGCGACCTCGGCGGCCTGGACCACCTCTCCTGGGTGGTCACCGCCTACCTGCTGGCCTCCACCGCCGCCACCCCGCTCTGGGGCAAGCTCGGCGACATGTACGGCCGGAAGCGCTTCTTCCAGGCCTCCATCGTGATCTTCCTGCTCGGTTCCGTGCTCTGCGGCATCGCCCAGAACATGGGCGAACTCATCGCCTTCCGCGCTCTCCAGGGCCTGGGCGGCGGCGGCCTGATCGTGCTCTCCCAGGCCATCGTCGGCGACCTCGTCTCCCCCCGGGACCGCGGCAAGTACCAGGGCCTCTTCGGTGCCGTCTTCGGCGTGACCAGCGTCCTCGGGCCGCTGCTCGGCGGGCTGTTCGTCGACAACCTCAGCTGGCGCTGGGTCTTCTACATCAACCTGCCGATCGGCGTCGTCGCCCTGGTGGTGATCGCCGCCGTGCTGCACGGGCGGGAGGTCAGGCGCCAGCACCGGATCGACTACCTCGGCACCGCGCTGATCGCCGCCGTCGCCACCTGCCTGGTGCTGATGACCTCCCTCGGCGGCACCACTTGGGGCTGGAGCTCCTGGCAGATCGTCGGGCTCGGAGTGCTCGGTCTGGTGCTGCTGATCGCCTTCGTCCTGGTCGAGCGGACGGCCAGCGAACCGGTGCTGCCCCTGCGGCTGTTCCGCTCCCGGACGTTCAGCCTGGTCGCGGTGATCTCCTTCGTGGTCGGGTTCGCGATGTTCGGAGCCCTCACCTACCTGCCGACCTTCCTCCAGGTCGTCATGCAGGTCACGCCCACCATGTCCGGCATCCACATGCTGCCGATGGTGCTCGGCATGCTGCTCACCTCGATCGGCTCCGGTCAGATCGTCTCCCGCACCGGCCACTACCGGATCTTCCCGATCGCCGGGACGGCCGTCACCACCGTCGGCCTGCTGCTGCTCTCCCGGCTCGACGAGCACAGCAGCACCACGGAGATGAGCCTCTACTTCCTGGTCTTCGGCCTCGGGCTGGGCCTGGTCATGCAGGTGCTGGTGCTGATCGTGCAGAACTCCGTCGGCTACCAGGACCTCGGCGTCGCCACCGCCGGCGCCACCTTCTTCCGTTCCATCGGCGCCTCCTTCGGCGTCTCCATCTTCGGCACCCTCTTCGCCAGCGGACTGCGCGACCGGCTCGCCGACGCCCTCACCGGGCTGCCGCTGCCGCCCGGCTTCCATCCCGAGACCATCGGCTCCGATCCGCGGGTGATCACCCGGCTGCCGGCCGCCGTCCAGCAGGCCGTCCACCACGCGTACGCCGAGTCGATCACCCGGGTGTTCCTCTACGCGGTGCCCGTCGCGGTGGTCGGCTTCGTGCTGTCGCTGTTCCTGCGCGAGCAGAAGCTGCGCTCCACCGTCACCGCGCCCGATCTGGGGACCTCCATCGGCCTCAACCCCGTCGAACGCTCGTCGCTGGACGAGATCGCCCGCGCGCTCTCGGTGCTGAGCACCCGCGAGGCCCGGCGCGACCTCTTCCGGCGGATCACCGAGGGCGCCGGGCTGGACCTCCAACCCGCCTCCAGCTGGCTCCTGTTGCAGATGCACCACCACGGCTCGGTGGAACCGGCGGAACTCGCCGAGCGGCGGATCGTCCCGATCGCCGTCATCGAGAGTGCCGTCCGGGAGGTCGAGGGCAGCGGCCTCGCCGCCCGCAGCGGCGGCCTGCCGCTGCGGCTCACCGAACCCGGGCAGGACGCGGCGCTCAAACTCGTCGCCGCCCGGCGCTCGCAACTCGCCGAACTGCTCGGCGACTGGGACGAGAAGCAGTACGCCGACCTCGCCGACCTGCTCACCCGCCTCAGCTCCACCCTCTGCGCCGACCAGCGCGACCGCCCCGACCGGGCCGCCCACGAGCCGCCGTACCGGGGGGAGGGGCGGTCGTTCTAGCGCGTGTCTAGCCCGCCTCGCAGGGGGTTTGACCGGAGAGCCAGGCGACGGCGGCGGCGAGCGCGGGATCGTCGTCCTTGCGGGGGTCGGCCGTTTCGACCGCCTCGTCCGGCTCGATCGGGCCCTCGTGGACCTTGCCGGTGCGGTCGGCCTCGGCGGCGCCGGTGAGCAGCAGGACGGCGCCGTCCGACAGTCGGTGGGCGGCGTTGCCGGTGGGCACCCCGTAGGTGGGCTGGCCGAAGCTGCGGGTGGCCGGGCGGCCGATGAAGGCGATGGCGACCGCCTCGCCCGCGCTGCCGGTCGCGCGGCCGGTGAGGACGGCGACGGGCGTTTCGGGCGTCTTGTCGTGGTGGGTGGGCGCCTTGTCGTGCTGGGTGGCGGGGGAAGCCTGCGGGGCGCCGTCCAGGTACGGCACGCCGTCGCGGACCGACCAGGTGCTGCGGGTGCCGTCCGCGGTGACGAACGCGCCCAGCGGGCCGTCGCCGAGGATCGGCGCCGCGACGGCCAGCGGGGCCCACATTCCGCCCCCGGTCTCGTTGCGCAGGTCCACCACCCAGCCGCAGGCGCTCACTTCGGCGACGGCGGCGCGGCCGCGGGTGACGTACTCGGCGTAGGCGCGCTCCGATCCGTTCACCGCCGGGAGGGTCACCTGGGCCATGCGGTGGGGGAGTTGGCGGGCGGTCGGGGTGTTCACGGCCTCCGGGTCGGCGTCGACCTTCGCCGCCTGGTCGGGCGGGTAGAAACGGCTGTGGTGGTCGTCGAGGGCTGTGACGGCGGCCCTGATCGCGGCGTGGGTGTCGGCCGGCGTACGGGCCGTGGCCGCCTGGGCGAAGGCCTGGGTGCGGAGCTTCGGCCAGTCCACCTTCGCGGTGTTGAGGGACTTCTGCTGGATGAGGTCCAGGGCCTCCGAGAGGTAGCCGCGGGCCTCCGGGGAGATGCGTTCGGGGGCTGAGGGAGTTTCGGGAGTTGAGGGAGTCGGCGAGGAGCACGCCGCGAGCACCAGTACGGCCGCCGCCGCGACCACCCGCCCCAGCCTCATCCGCTTCCCCTCCCTGTGGTTCGTGTCGTTGCCGATCCTCCCTCACGGACTCCCGAACCAGCGAGGGGTGTCCAGGCGGAACGGGTCGCCGGGGGCGAGCAGGCGCAGGGCCGCCTCCACCTCGCGCAGGCGTTCCTCGCCCAGGGTGGCGGACCACTCGGCGCGCAGCTCGTCGAAGATCCGGGCCGACCGGACCAGGCAGTCCACCCCGCGGGCGGTCAGCCGGACCACCTTGCGGCGGGCGTCGGCCGGGTCGCCGCCGCGCTCGACGTAACCGAGTTGCTCCAGGTTCTCGATGGTCTTGCCGGCGGCCTGCTTGGAGACGCCGAGCCGGCGGCCGAGTTCGACGGCGGTGGTGCCCTGCGGCCCGATCGCCTGGAAGACGAAGCCGTGCATCGGGCGCAGGTCGGGGTGGCCCTCGCGGGCGATGCGCTCGTGCAGCTCGTCGATGATCGTCCGGAAGGCGAGCAGCAGACGCAGCGGCAACTCGAAGCCGGGCGGGGCGGGTTCGCTCGCGGGCGGGGCGGGTTCGCTCGCGGGTGGGGCGGGTGTGCTCACGGGTTCGTTTGACACGGATAGACAACCTCATTGACCATATAGACAACGCCATTGACCATCTTAAGGGGTTTCCTCGCCATGCCCGTGATCCGCCACGCCGACGCCCGCCGCACCGAGACGCCGAACGCCGTCATGACCACCTACGCCTCACCCACCCAGGGCTCAACCGCCCTCGCCCTGTGGCAGGTCGACATGACGGCCGGAAAGAGCGGTCCGCTCCACGCCATGGACGTCGAACAGATCTGGACGCTCCTCACCGGCACCGCCACCGTCACCCTGCCCGACGGCGCCGTGCCCCTCGCCGCCGGCGACACCCTCGTCCTCCCCGCCGACCTCGCGCGCCAGATCACCACCGTCGACGGCTTCACCGCCATCGTCGCCGGCCCGTCCCCCGCCCACGCCTACAACCCCGACGCCGTCACCCCCGAAGGGGCTTGCGGTCTCGCCCCCCGCGACGCCGAGCGCCTCCTCCCGCCGTGGATCGCGTGACCCGGCCCGTGTGAGGTGTAGGAGACTGCTGACAGCAACCGGGCCGGAGGCTCCCCGTGGGCCCCGGCGGACGAGGAGAGGTGCGGCATGTCCGTCGTCAAGATCAACGTACTGACGGTTCCCGCCGAGCAGCGGGAGGTCCTGGAGCAGCGCTTCGCCTCCCGCGCCGGCGCGGTGGAGAACTCGGACGGCTTCGAGTGGTTCGAGCTCCTCCGCCCCGTCGAGGGCACCGACCAGTACCTCGTCTACACCCGCTGGCACAGCGAGGAGGACTTCAAGGCGTGGATGGAGGGCCCCATGCGGGCCGCCCACCGCCCCGCCGCCCCGGAGGGCGAGGCCCCCAAGCGCCCCGCCGCCTCCGGCTCCACCCTCTGGTCCTTCGAGGTCGTCCAGTCCGCCGGCCCCAAGGCCTGACGCCTCACTTCGCGGTTGTTCGCTTTTCCCTTCGGGCCCTTCCCCAGCCGGGGCAGGGCCCGAAGTGCCTCTCAGCCGCCCACGAGGATCGAGAGATGCGCGGCGGCAGATTGGGACAGGCTGTCGAGGAGGGCTCGGCCCTTCGCCGCCGTTCCGAGGGAGGGCTGCCCGATGATGCCGTTCTTCGTGTACCCGGCCATGCCGAGCGTGAGCAGGTGCGGGCGCTCGGGGGCGGAGTGGTCGTCCTGCTCGATGCCGTCGCGGATGAGCTCCGGGGCGCCGTGAAGGAGGAGCGACACCTCCAACTCGCCGCCGTGCATGTCCTCCGCGCCGCTGCTCACCAGGCCCGCCGCCTCGCGGGCCTGGTGCCAGTCCTCGCGGACCGGGAAGAGGGCGACGCGCGGGCCGGAGGTGTTGGCCTCCTGGACGACGTTGGAGAGGACGTAGTTGCCCCCATGGCCGTTCACGATGAGCAGGCCGGGAACGCCGGACGCCTGGAGCGACTTCCAGATGTCGTTGACGACGGCGTAGAGCGTGGCGGCGCTGATGCTGACGGTGCCGGGCATGTGGGCGTGCTCATGCGAGCAGGACACCGTGATGGGCGGCAGGAGGAACAGGCCGTAGTCGGCGGCGATCCGTTGGGCGATCAGGCCGGCGACGATGGTGTCGGTGGTGAGCGGCAGATGGTCGCCGTGCTGCTCGAAGCTGCCGACCGGCAGTACGGCGATCTTGGCGCCGCGCCGGCGTTCGTCCGCAGAGGTGGCGGCCGTGATCAGTGCGTCCATGGCCCCACCCTCTCTCATCAGCCTGTCGCAGGTCGAGAGGGCGCCGTGCCGCTCATCAGCTTCAACCGGCCGGTGAAGGTGGCGACTTCGGCCACGGTGTTCCACCGCCGGAGGGCCTTGTCTGCGGCGGACAGTTCCGCCATCGCTCGCGCGGACTCGGTGTCGATGGCGATCGACAGCGCGCGGTCCGCCGCCGCGGCAGCCTGCTCCGGCTCGCCGGACACCGCGTAGGCGCGGGCGAGCCGGGAGAGGTACACACCCTGGTCGTTGCGGTACACCGGAGGGAGCGCCCGGAGCTCGGCCTCGAACATGGCCACCGCCGTGAGCGGGTCACCCAGTTCGAGCAGGCAGTTCGCGCGCTGCATCTCGATGTACGTCGGCGTGCAGTAGGCCATGTCGAGGGCATCGTCGCGGTGCTCGTCGTCCGGTGACGCGGCCAGCTCGTGGGCCTCGTCGAACTTGGCCTGGGCGAAGCGCTGGTTGCCCATGAGCGCGTGCCCCTGGGCCTCCTGCTGCGCGGCCAGGGCTCGGATGCGCGGGGTCGCCCCGGGTGAGCGCCGGGCGGCGCGTGCCAGCCCGACGGCCTGCTGCGCGTTGCGGCGGGCCGTCGCCTGGTTGCTCTTCCTGAACAGGAGGTAGGCGGCCATGACGTCGTCGCCGGACTCCTGCGCCCACTCCATGGCGCGGTCCGACCAGTACATGGCCTGGTCGAAGTCGCCCAGGTCCTGGTTCAGCCAGCCCAGGAACTCGGCGGTGCGGGCACCGATGGTGAGGATCTCGGCCCTGGCGCTCCCGTCGGCGGATCGCTGGAGACGGTCGAGTACTTCGACGTGCCGGGTGACCGGGTCGAGCGCGTGGCGGGATCCCAGAAGGTTGGCGGTCCTGTAGTGGCCGGGCATCACCTCGCGGAGGTGGCAGGCGAAGAACTCGGGGTCGACGGGCGGGCTGGGCCTTGCGGCGGCGAGATGGGGCTCGATCACACAGCGCCTCGCCTGGGGCGGCGCAGTTGCTTGCTCCCAATCCCGGGTGGCCAGGCCCACCATGTGACCCGGGATGTGGAGGCCGTCCGCGATGCGTTCGACGAGATCGATCTTCTCGATCCGCCGCTTCCCAGCCATGACCTCGCCGACACGGCTCGGGGTCAGGTCGCAGGCTCGCGCGATGAGCGATGGGTAGACGCCGGCCAGTTTGAGCAGCCGGAATACGGCGGCGAAGTCCCGCTGTCGGCACGCGGCGATCATCTCAGGATTGGCGAGCAGACCTGATGGAAGCCGGTCCGGAAGGCGAGCTTCGGTCACCATTGCCCCCGCTGTCGATCAGTTTTCCCTGAAGCGAAGTTGATTGACAGTGAGTTTATCCACCTTGGGTATTCAGCCTGGGTACGTCGACCGCATCGCCTCCCGGCAACCTGGAGCCACGGGCCGGAAGACCCGTTCCGGCCGCTGTCGAGCATCGGGAGGGTGGTGCACGTGATCAGCTCGGGAGAATCCCGGGACGACGCTGAGTCCAATGAGTCGGGCGCCGGGATAACCACGTTCGGGGCGATGCTCACCCGGCACCGTAAGTCCGCCGGCATGGCCAGGGACCACCTCCGGAAGTTCCTTGCGGAGGTTCCCGACGGCGCGGCCCTCGCGATGGACGGGCAGCTCGTGCTCACCGAGTTGGTGTCCAATGCCGTGGTCCACGGGCGGGTTTCGCCGGGGCGGGAGATTGCTGTCCGGTTCGAGCTGACCTGCGGCCATCTTCGCATCGAGGTGCACGACGCGAGCAGCGAGAAGCCGACGATCCGGCGGTCGACCGTGTCCGACGAGCTGTCGGGGCGGGGACTGTTCCTGGTGGAGGCCCTGTCCGTGGAGTGGGGTTGCGCGCCCCGCCCCGAAGGCTTCGGAAAGATCGTCTGGGCCTTGGTCGGCCCGGGAAGCGGTGCCAGATGAGGAACGGTCGGGCGTTCGGATCGGCGGCGACGCGATGCTTCTACTGCGGTGCGGGCCTGCGGAAGGCCGTGACGCGGAACATCGTGGTCAACGGACAGACGGTGGGCGTCAGACGGTGGGCGTCCACATGTGGCACCCGCGCCGTGCGGGGGAGGTGTCGACGGCGGTGCCGGCACTGTGCGGTGCGATCTCGGGCGGGGAGACGTAGCGGCTCGCGGCCGATCGGAGCTGTGCGGGAGGCCAGTCGGGGTGCGCGGCGCGCAACTCGGCGGCGTACTGGTCGAAGTAGCGGCGTTGGAGGGCCGGCGGGCGGTAGCCCTCGACGAACAGCAGTCGCAGGCCGTCCGGGAGGTGCGATTGGGCGTCGAGGAGCCGGTCGAGGACGCCGGACCGCAGGTGGGCGAACGCCCCGGCGTCGTCGTGCTTGCGGTCGTCCAGCAGGAGTTCGTGCTCGCGTACGTCCAGGAGGCGGTCGCCGCAGTCCTGGACGGGGACGGCGGCCACCTGCGGGTCGGACATGAGGATGATCTCGGTCAACAGGTCTCCTGGGGGCGGAGGGGACGGCGGTGCGGGCCCGGCGGCCGGTGCGGTGTCCGCCACCGCCCCGGGCGGCGGGGCGGTGGCGGACGGGTGGTTCAGATGAGGGCGGCCTCGACCAGGTCGGCGGCCCTGGCCGCGCTGCCGCCGGCGCGGACCTCGCGGCTGAGCTCGGCCAGCCGGGCGGTCACCGCCGGATCGCCGGTCAGCTCCAGCACGGCGGAGCGCAGCGCCTCCGGGGTGGCCTGGGGGGTGTCCAGCCGGCGGGCGACGCCGAGTTCGACCAGCCGGTCCGCGTTGTCGAACTGGTCGGCGGCCTGCGGCACCGCGACCATCGGCAGCCCGCAGTACAGGCCCTCGCTGCACCCGCCCATCCCGGCGTGGGTCACGAACGCGTCGGCCTGCTGGAGCACGGCGAACTGTGGCACCCACTGGTGCACTTCGATGTTGGCCGGGATCGTACCCAGTTCGGCCGGGTCGGTTGCCTGGCCGACCTGGAGCACGACGTGCCAGCCGGGCAGGTCGCCGAAGGCCTCCAGGCACGCGCGGTAGAAGTCGGGCTGGTGGGTGAAGGTTGAGCCGAGCGAGACCAGCAGCACCTTCTGCGCGTCCTCCGGACGGGTCCAACCGCCCTGGTGCTCGCGGGCGCCGAGGCAGGGCCCGGCGAAGGAGAAGACCTCGGGATCGACCAGCTCGATCTCGGGCTGGAGCACCCGCGGGATGAGCGCGATCCCGCGGTCCGGGTGCAGCATGTATCCGAACGGGTCACCCGTCGGCACCCCGTTGTCGGTCAGCCACTGCGCGAACCGCTCCGGGACGTTCTCCGCCTCCAAGGCCTCCCGCGCCATCTCGAAGCGCGCCAGGTGGGAGTCCTCCCGGATGATCATGGACGGCGAGATCAGCATGGACGGCACGCCCCAGCCGTCGGCCAGCGCCCGGCCCGCGTACGCCATGAAGTCGTACAGGACGAGGTCGGGCCGGTCGTCGTGGAAGGCCTCGCGCAGTCGCGGCAGCATCGCCTGCGCCTCCTCGAAGATCATGGTGTGCACGCCGGCCCCGATGTTGGGGTCGACTCCGCCCTTGGCGATCGGCAGGGTCGTGTCGTGGGGCACGAGTCGGGCGCCGGTGGATTCGATCTGCCCGGCGAACGACGGGTCGTTGACATAGCTGACCCGGTGGCCGCGGGCGACCAGCTCCCGCATCACCTCCAGGCTGGGGTTGACGTGGCCGTGCGCCGGGATGTTCACCATGGCGATGTGTGCTGGTCGGGACATGTCGGGCCCTCTCCTCGTATGTCGCTAGGCGTCTGCGTTCGGCTGGCTGACTTGTCGTCAACTCACCTTTCAGAACAGTACGTAACGTTGGCAGTCGTTGCGGTGACGAGGGGTGGGGTTCGGCCGAAGATCGGCCGGTGCGGAGGATCGCATGGAGGTTCGCATGGAAGGTCGCGCGGCGGGTCGGTCGGGGTGAGGTGGGCGGAGAGCTGGTGCCTGCGGAGCCTCGACGTGCGGGCCGTGTGGACGAACGGGAAGGGCCCGCTCGTCCTGACCGCGAAGGCCGGGCAGACGCTGCGCGACCTCGCGGACGGTGTGTGACGGCGTGGCGCGGAGCCGCCGCCTCGCAGGACGGCTGGATCTCGGGATCCAGGGCCGGTTGCGAAGGTGTGGGCCGGCGCTGGTTGTTAGGGTCCGGGCATGGCGCGTTTGAAGATCGAGATATCTGTCCCGGAGAGTCATGTCGAGAAGGTGATCGCGATGCTCTCCAGGCGGCTGGCGCGGGGCGGGTGGGCGACTACGCCCGGTGCGCCAGCACCTGGCGGGTCACGGGGACATGGAGGCCCTTGCCTGGTTCTCGGCCCTACGACGGTGAAGTGGGCGAAGTGCGGCAGGGTGAGGAGAGCAGGGTCGAATCCGTCTGCGATGCCGAGCAGGCCGAGGCTGTGCTGCGAGCAGTGCGCGCGGCTCATCCGTATGAGGAACCGGTCATCCACTTCCTGCCTTTGTACGAGCCGGGCGTCGAACGATGACCGAACCGGTCATGGCCACTCGTCGATGGCCGTGACCGGCGCGGTCGCTTCGTAGCGGACGGCGGGTTTGCCGTGTCGAGTCGCGATGGCTCGGTGCCTCTTGAAAGGTGTTGCCGCAGAGGCCCCTGGTTTACGCGTGCGGCGCTCCGTGCTCAAGGTAGGCGGTCTCGCCCTGTGTCCGGGCGGCGTATGCGGCGTGGACTCGGCGGGCGAGCCGGGGGATGAGGAGCGCGTCGAGTTGGTCGACGTGGTGAAAGGAGTGCTCGCCGATCTCGACCTGGTCGACGGTGATGCGGTCGAGTTCGGCGGTCGGGAGAACCCCTCCGTCGAAGACGAAGAGGAGCTTGTCGCCCTCGGCGGGGTGGGGTGCCCAGTCGGCGACGAGCAGGCGGCCGATCGGCGGGGTGATGCCGAGTTCTTCCTTGACCTCCCGGGCCGCTCCCTCGCTGGGGGTCTCGCCCGCGTGCAGGTAGCCGCCTGGGATCTCCCAACCGGGCTTGTAGGTCGGCTTCACGAGGAGGATGCGGTTCTCCTCGTCGAAGAACAGCACACCGGCGGCGGTGCGCGGCTGGGCCAGGGCTTCGTGCGGGGAGTCGGTCACGGCGAGACTGTAGTCGCCGCGACGGAATCCCCTGGGCGGCTGGATGCGAGGCGTGCCCAATTCCCTTCTCCGGCTGCCTTGATCGACCCGGCGGCCCTACGCTGGTGGCATGGCTGTGGATCCCGCTCTGCCCGTTGGCCGGCGCTGCGCGGGCCCGGCCGGGCGGGTGCCGCGCGCTTCAGCTGTCTCAGCTCCGGCCTGTGCGCCCCGGGGCTTGGTCCCGGGGCGCACGTTGTCAGTTCTGCTCTGTGACCGGGGCCAGTACGGGGCGAAGCAGGTCGAGGACGTGGGTCCAGTTGTACTTGTCGCGACCTCCGCCGGATTTCGGCTTGTGGGGGATGTAGTCGCCGATCAGGACGCCCATCGAGCGGAGTCGTTCCAGGCTCTCGCTGTACGCAGGGTGGGCTGCTTGGGCCGAGTTGACGTAGGGCTGAACGGCAGTGGGGATGCCGAGCCCGTACGCCTCGCAGAGAATGCCGAGTGCAAGGGTGTCGGATATCCCGGCGGCCCATTTGTTGATGGTGTTGAACGTGGCGGGCGCCACGGCGATGGCGTCCGCCGGGGGAAGGGGCTGGGGAATTGCGGGAGTGCGCCAAGCCGAGCGGATCGGGTAGCCGGTCTGGCGCTCGACGGCTTCCGGGTCGATGAACCCGAGCCCATGGGGGGTGGCGATGACGCCGACCTTCCAGCCTTCGGCGTGGGCGGCGCTGATCAAGGTGCCGACGTCGTCCGCGATGCCCGAGGCGCAGACGACGACGTAGAGGAACGGATCGCGTTGGTCGGTCAAGTCTGGACTCCCAATTCCTGGCAGAAGCGGCGAAGTTCCGGGACAGCGCCGACGGATGTCGTCCGACGCACAGCTCTTCGCGATTCTGGGCGCCCCGCATCTCACGGCCAGTCTGCCGTGTCGGCTGTACGCCCGTGCGGACTCCACCCAGAGTGCGACCCGTCGCTCTGGACCGGGGATACGTCGGTGCAGGAGGGGCCACCCTGCCCTCCGGAGGCCTGGATTCGGAGCGTGCTCAATTCTTTTCTCTGGCTGCCCGAGGAGACCCGGCGGCCCTACGCTGGTGGCATGGCTGTGGATCCCGCTCTGCCCGTTGGCCGGCGCATCCAGTACTACCGGGAGCGTGCAGGGAAGTCTCGTCCGGTGTTGGCCGCGCTGCTGGGGCGGTCGCCGAGTTGGCTGAAGCAGGTGGAGAACGGGGCGTTGCTGCCGCCGCGCCTGCCGATGCTCGTGCGCATCGCTCAGCACTTGGGGGTTGATGATCTCTCGTTGTTGACGGGCGACGTCAGCATGCCCAGGGCGCTGTACTCAGGCGTGGAACACGCGGCGCTGGACTCCGTCCGGCGGGCGGTTGACGGTGCGCAGCTCGGGTCGGCCGGTGAGCCGGTGCCCAACCTCGACCACATCGAGGTCCAGCTGGCGAACGCCTGGCGGACCAGGATGACCAGAGGCGACCACCGGACCGCCTTGGCGGAGTTGCTGCCGGCCCTCGTGTCGGCGGCCTCCCTGGCAGCTGCGCATCAGGACTGCGCCGATCGGCGTCGGGCGGAGGTGATGTACGCCGGCGCACTGAACCTGACGCAGATGTATGCGGCCTTCCAAGGGGACGGCAACCTGGTCTGGCGGGTCGCCGAACGGGCGCTGGCCACCGCACGGGCATCGGACGACCGGCGGGCGATCGCGCAGGCGTGCTGGTTCCTGGTGGAGGCGTTCCGGAAGTCCGGCCAGTGGGACAGCGCCCAGTCACTGACCGAGGGAGCTCTTCGCCTGCTCGACCCCGTCCGCGGGGATTCGCCGGAACTGGCCTCGGCGTGGGCGGACATGGCATTCCACGCCGCCATCACGCATGCGGTCGCCGGTGAGGCTGGTGAGGCCTGGGGCTGGATCGACCGTGCGGCAGCCGTTGCCGAGCGCCTTCCCGCAGGCTTCTGGAGCGCCCCGACGTCGGGCTCCCGTCAGGCGGTCGGGCTGCACTCGGTCACTGTGGCGGTCGAGCTTCGCCAGACCGGCACCGCACTTCGGTGGGCCCGACGGTTGCCGGTGGCCGAGGTCACGGCGATTCCGCGCCGTGGTCGCCATCTGATCGAGGTCGCGCGGGCACACGCCCTTCGTGGGGAATCGGCGTCCGTGGCGGAACTGCTCACGGACGCCGTTGCGGTCGCGCCCGAGACGGCCCGGTGGAACGAGGAGACGCGGGCCATGGTCCGAGGGTTGATTGATGGCCGTTCGCCGGTCCAGGAGGCCGGGCGTCGACTCGCCGAGTCGATCGGGATGGCCGCATAGCGGGCTGCCGGAGTTGGTGGCAGAAACCCTGCCCCTTCGCACAGTGACGAACCCGTAGCGTTGAGTGACATTGCGGGTTCGGTGCGTAAGGGAGTGTGCGAATGGCGCAGGACGGAATCGCCGTCGCGAGGGCGGCCAGGCTGTCGCGGCAGGCGGTGCGGGAGCTGGATCCGGCCGCCACGCACGGGTACGGCATCCGCTGGGACCCGGCGGCGCGTTGCTACCGCGTACGTGACGAGCAGGGTGGCGAGTGGTTGCGGGACGGCGACGGAACCATTCGGGCCTTCGTACGGTTCGAGGCCGCGAACGGCGAGTGGCTGCGGCTGCGGCGTGAGCACCTGGAAGCCCGCGTACGTGAGGCGAACTGGGCGTCCCGGTGGAACTGATGGAGGCGGGGCGCGATACCGCTTCGGGGCCGGTCGGCGACTGTGAGCAATGCGCCGAACTGGCCGTTCGGGAGGCGGAGTCCGCGGCCCGGTTCGACTACTCCGGTGCCGTTGACGCCCGCGTGCTGATGCGTCGCCACCGTCGGAGCGCACACCGGTGAGGTGTGATTCACCCGGTGGTCGTCACGAAGCATTCTCCGCCGCCTGCGCGGTGTCGATTGCGGGAGCGGCCGTGCTCGCGGCGATGCTGCTGGCGCTCTGTTTCGGCGGCCCGTGAGGGCGGCCCTGTTGTCTCAACCCGAGCAATATCTGATCTTGGCAAGGACGTTGAGAGGAGAAGCACATGGGCCCGCCGCATGGCGGAGGCTAGAGGGAGAGGAAGTCGGCCACCTTGGCGACGACCTCGCGCTGCCACGCCTGTGACTGCGGGTGTGCGTACGTGGGGTCGTCGTGCACGGCGAAGCCGTGCTGTGCGCCGTCGAGTTCGTACAGTTCGGCTCCGGCGCCGAACAGCGGCGCGAACCGACGGGACAGTTCGACGTCGACGAAGGTGTCCTTCGTTCCGTGGACGATGAGCACTGGGGATCGAACGCTGGCGCAGAGCTTCTCGGGGTCGAGGTGGAAAACCTCGTTCAGGAGGCCGCGGCCGGTCTCGAACGGCTGTCGGATGGAGAAACCTCGGTCGTCCAACTTCGCGGCGCGTTCTTTGGAGAGGTGGTCGCCGCTCCAGCCGGCCGCCTCGGTGATGAAGCGGTTCTGGTAGTCCATGCGCGGGTTGAGCAGGACGAGTTTGTCGATGTCGCCTGGCCGATGGCCCGCGTGCAGGGCCGCAGCCCCGCCGGAGAACGATGCTGCGATCACGTGCACAGGCCCGGGGCGACCCGCGATCTCTGTCAGGTGCTCGGATGCCGCCCGGATGTCGTTGGCGATGGCGGCGATCGTGATGTCGGAGAAGCGCCCGGCGCTCGCGCCGTGGGCCCGCAGATCGAAGCGCAGGCAGGTGATGCCGGCGGCCGCGAGGCCGGCCGCCAAGCGGCCGAAGAACCCGCCCTCTTCGCGGGTGACGCCAGCGCCGTGGGTGAGAACGGCGAGTGCCGCCAGGGGAGTTGGGGAGGGAGTGACCGTGCCGAACAGTTCCGTGCCGTCCAGTGACCGGAATGCGGTTTCGTAGTCAGCCATAAGTCGAACGTAGCAACTCGCCCATGATGTGGGGAGTGTCCCGGGCTTGCGAGCCTGGGGCGCGCTGGGGGGTGTGCGCTTGCGCCGCCCGTTTGGGTGATGTGGTGGGGAGTTTGACGCTCGGTTAGCGCATTACGGTGATCATTGGGTCGGCGCGGGCGTTCGGAGGGACGGCCTGTGCGCGGCAAAAGTGAGCCCCGGCGGTGCGCTAACACCCCGGGGAATGGCACCAGGAGTAGAAGGGCTCCCGAATGCACATTCATCGTATCCCGAAGCACTCGCCCGGGTACACAATCCTCGACAACGGCCACGTCGTCCGGAAGCACTCGCTGAGTTGGGCGGCGCGTGGGCTGCTCAGCTACCTGCTCAGCCTGCCGGACGGTGCGCGGGAGGACATCCGGACGCTGGCGGCGAAGAGCGTCGAGGGCCGGGCGACGGTGGCGCGGGCGCTCCGTGAGCTGGAGGCGGCCGGGCACTACGTGCGGCGGACGCAGCGGGATCCGGTGACGGGGCAGGTGCGGACGATCGTCTCGGTGCACGAAGTGCCGGTGACGGGCAAGGCGGTTCACACCGTGCCGCCGCTTCCCGTGTCCCCGGCCGCCGGTGGGCCCGGAGCTGGGGTGACGTGCGCCGGGAAGGCGGGAAGCCCTTCCGGAAAGGTGAGGGTGAAGGAAGCGGAAGTTCCCTCCGTCCGTCCGTCCGAGAAGTTGACGACGGGCATGGCGCTGCTGCTCGAACTCGGGCGCAGGGAGCCCAGGATGGCGTTGGCGGGCAAGCCGCTGTGCGATCAGGCCGTGCGGGTGGAGGGGCTGCTCGCGGGCGGGTGGAGCGGGGAGGCGCTGGCGGGGATCCTGGCCGCGCCCTTGCCGGAGAGGGTCACGCACAGCGTGGGGGCGGTGCTGGCGGGGAGGTTGGCGAAGGTGCCGCCCGTTCCGTTGACCCCGCAGGGCGGCGGCGGGTCGGGGCCACGTCGGCATGAGTGCCCCGGGCGGGACGGCTTGTGCGGGCGGCCCGTCGCGGGTGTCGGGCAGGTGTGCGGGGAGTGTCGGGCTCCGAGGGTGTCGCGGGCCTTGCCGTAGTCGACCCCGGGGCGGGGAGGCGGAGTTCACCCGCCCGGCGGCCGGGAGTCCGGCGGACGGAACGCCACCGGTGCGGCGAAGGCGGCCCGGCGGGTGGCGCGGCGCAGGGCGCGCAGGACGGCGGTGCCGAGGGTGAGGCAGAGGACGACGGTGAGCACGGCGCGCGGGAGGTCCCAGCCGAGCGACGTGGTCAGGCAGTAGGCGGCGAAGCGGACCAGGTTGGCGGGCAGTGGGTCGCCGGGGACGAAGGAGATGGAGCCGGAGAGCCCGGCGATGTACGGCCAGCCCTGGAGGTTCATGATCGTGCCGTAGAGGACGGAGGCCAGGGCGCCGTAGCCCGCGAGCAGCCAGAGCTCGCGCCGGCCGCGCAGGCTCGCGGAGCCCGGGAGGAGGCCGGCGCCGAGGCAGACCCAGCCCATGGCGAGCATCTGGAACGGCAGCCAGGGCCCGACGCCGCCGGTGAGCAGCGCGGACGCGAACATCGACAGCGAACCGAGGACGAAGCCGAAGCCCGGCCCGAGCACCCGGCCGGACAGCACCATGAGGAAGAACATGGGCTCCAGCCCCGCCGTGCCCGCGCCGAGCGGCCGTAGTGCCGCGCCCGCCGCCGCCAGCACCCCGAGCAGGGCCACGGATTTGGCGTCCAGGCCGGGCGCGCCGCCGCCCGCCGTGCGGCCCTCGGAGATCTGGGCGATCACGACGGCGAGCAGCAGGGGGAGGAGGAGGGCGAACAGCCAGGGGGCGTCGGTGGCGTGGCCGACCAGGGCGGACTTGGTGGAGGCGAGCAGCGGCCAGCCGAAGGCCGTCACGCCGACCAGGGAGGTCAGGAGCAGGGCCGTCACCGAGCGGCGGCCGAGCGGAACGGGGCGACCAGCAGGAACACCGGGAGGAACGGGGCGGCTCATGCGCTCAGCGCCTCCGCGACCTGGCGGACGGTGAGCCACGGGCCGGGCGCCAGCACCTTGGCGACCTGCGGGGCGAACGCCGGGGAGGAGACGACGACGTCGGCCGTCGGGCCGTCGGCGACGATCTCGCCCTCGGCCAGGATCACCGTGCGGTGGGCGAGTTCGGCGGCGAGTTCGACGTCGTGGGTGGCGAGCAGGACGGCGTGGCCTTCCGCCGCGAGGTCGCGCAGGATCTCCACCAGCCGGGCCTTGGCGGCGTAGTCGAGGCCGCGGGTCGGCTCGTCGAGCAGCAGCAGCGGGGGCCGGGCGGTGAGCACGACGGCGAGCGCGAGGGTGAGCCGCTGGCCTTCGGAGAGGTCGCGCGGGTGGGCGGTGTCGGCGATGCCGGGCAGGAGCCGTTCGACCAGGGCGCGGCAGGTGCCGGGGGTGGCGCCCGCGTCGGTGTCGGCGGCGGAGCATTCGGCGGTGACGCTCTCGCCGTAGAGGAGGTCGCGCGGGTCCTGCGGGACGAGGCCGACCTGCCGGATCAGTTCGGCCGGGCGGGTGCGGTGCGGGGTGCGGCCGCCGACGGTCACGCGGCCGGAGGCGGGGGCGTGCAGGCCGACCAGGCTGCCCAGCAGGGTGGACTTGCCGGCGCCGTTGCGGCCCATCAGGGCGGTGATCTCGCCGGGGCGCAGCGCCAGGTCGACGCTGCGCAGGGCCTGGACGGGGCCGCGCCGGACGGCGAGGCGTTCGGCGGCGGCGATCGGGGCGTCGGTCGAAACGGTTGGAACAGGGGCCGCGCCCGGGTGCAGGCCGTCCAGCCGGGAGCGCAGCCCGGCGGCCTTGCGGCGGGCGTCGCGGACGGACAGCGGCAGCGGCCGCCAGCCGGCGAGCCGTCCGAGGCCGACCACCGGCGGGTGCACCGGGGAGTGCGCCATCACCTCGGCGGGCTCGCCGAGGACGGGCGGGGCGCCCGGGGTCAGCAGCAGCACCTGGTCGGCGTACTGGACGACGCGCTCCAGCCGGTGTTCGGCCATCAGCACGGTGGTGCCGAGGTCGTGCACCAGCCGTTGGAGGACGGCCAGCACCTCCTCGGCGGCGCCCGGGTCCAGTGCCGAGGTGGGCTCGTCGAGGACCAGGACGCGCGGGTGCACGGTGAGCACCGAGCCGATCGCGACGCGCTGCTGCTGGCCGCCGGAGAGGGAGGTGAGGGCGCGGTCGCGCAGGTCGGCGAGGCCGAGCAGGTCGAGGGTCTCCTCGACCCGGCGCCGCATCACGTCGGCGGGCAGGCCCAGGGACTCCATGCCGTAGGCGAGTTCGTCCTCGACGGTGTCGGTGACGAAGTGCGCCAGCGGGTCCTGGCCCACCGTGCCGACCAGGTCGGCGAGTTCGCGCGGCCGGTGTTCGCGGGTGTCCCGGCCGCCGACCGTCACCCGGCCGTGCAGGGTGCCGCCGGTGAAGTGCGGGACGAGTCCGCTCACCGCGCCCAGCAGGGTGGACTTGCCGGAGCCCGACGGGCCCACCAGCAGGCAGAGTTCGCCTTCGGGGACGGTCAGGTCGACGTCCGCGACGGCGGGGGCGGCGGTGTCCGCGTACCGGACGGAGACCTGCTCGAAGGTGATCACGAAGCCCTCCGGGGCGGGGTCGGGGCGGCGAACGCCGGTACCAGGCCGAGCAGGACGGCCAGTACGGCGGCCAGCGGCAGCGCGGGGACGGTCGGCGGGACGACGGTGGGCGCGAAGGCGGCCGGGTCGCGCGTGGACAGGTAGATGATCAACCCGGCGACGGCGGCGCCCGAACCGGCGGTCAGCCACTCGGGCAGCGCCCAAGGGTCGGGCCGGTAACGGGTCCTGACGGATCGTCGGCTTCCCAGCAGTAGCCCGGCGAAGGCGGCGGCCAGCCCCAGCAGCAGCACCGGCGGCGCCCAGCCGGCGCCGCCGGCGGTGAGCAGCCCGTACGCGGCCAGGCAGACCCCGAGCAGGCCGGCCAGGGTGAGCGCGGCCGTCGCCCGGGCGAGCCGGCGCGGGACGTCCGCGGTGCGGCCGAAGCCGCGGGTGTCCATCGCCGCGGCCAGCGCCACCGAACGCTCCAACGCGCCCTCCAGGACGGGGAGTCCGACGCTCAGCAAGGCGGCGATCCCCCGGTCGGTCCGGCCGCGCAGACGGCGGGCGGCCCGCAGTCGGCGGACGTCCGCGACCAGGTTCGGCGCGAAGGTCATCGCCACCACGACCGCCACGCCCGCCTCGTACAGCGCGCCGGGCAGGGCGCGCAGCAGCCGGGCCGGGCTGGCCAGCGCGTTCGCGGCGCCCACGCAGACCAGCAGGGTGGCCAGGCGCAGCCCGTCGTACAGCGCCGCGAGCAGGCCCTCCACGGTCACCCGGCCGCCGATCCGCACTCCCTGCGCCCAGGTGGGGAGCGGCACTTCGGGCAGTGTGAACAGCACGTGCGTGCCCGGGATCGGCGAGCCGAGCAGCACCGCGAACACCAGCCGGATGCCCAGCACCAGCAGGCCCAGCCGCAGGAACGCGCCGTACGAACGCGACCAGGGCGCGTCGCCGCGCCGGGCCGCGACCACGTATCCGGCGACGGCGGCGAGCAGCAGCAGGATCGCCGGATTGGTGGTGCGGGTCGCCGCCGCGCCCAGCCCGAGCGCCCACAACCACCAGGCCCCGGGGTGTAGTTGACGGGGGCCGGTGGGCGGTCGGGTGGTGCGGGCGGTGCTCATGCGGGCCAGTCCAAGTGGGGGTGTCCGGAGGGTTCAGGAGGGTTCAGGAGGGTTCGGGAGGATTCGGGAGGTGCCAGGAAGCGTCAGGAGCTACGGCGGCGGCGCGCCTGCCAGACGGCACCGCCGGCCAGCACGGCGACCAGCGCGCCACCGGCGATCAGGCCGACGTCCGGGCCGGAGTCCGAGCCGGAGTCCGAGTCGCCGCCGTCACCCGACGCGCCGGCCGGCTTGGCCGCCGACCCGAGCTGGTCGGCACAGCCGGCCTTCGGGAAGCCTGCGATGGCGCAGAGCAGGCCGTTGGCGTCGTAGCGCAGCGGCGGGGCGACGGCGGCCAGCACCTCGGCCGAGGTGGCGTTCGAGACGACGCTGGCGCACGCGCTGCGCTGCTCGGGCGGCGCCTCGGCGGAGCCGGCGTCGGCGGTGGTGCCGAAGTCCAGCACGACGGCGACCCGCTTGCGGCCCGCCTGCGCGGGCGTGTCCGCGCAGAGGGCGGCGAAGTCGCCCGCCGCCCGGGGCTGCGCGGCCTGCTGCCCGCCGTCCGGGCTCACCGCGAACCGCCACCCGTCCACCGCCCCGTCCGGCGGCACGGCGACGGCCGGCCCCTGCTGCTGGTACAGCCACCCGTCGCCGGCACCGCGCCAGAACGACCAGTACCGGTACCCGGTCGCCGCCTCCGCCGGTACGGCGGCGACCAGCAGGAGCACCGCACCGAGCAGCGGAACGAGCACCGAGGCGAGGGGACGGCCGGCGCCGCGGGTCCTGGCGGAGGCGTCCCGGCGACGGGCCAGACGGGCCAGGCGGGCCAGGCGGGCCGGGCGGGGTGTCACAGGCTCTGGCCGCGCTTGCGCTGGAGGCTGAGCAGGAGGCCGCCGCCGAGGCCGATGAGGAGGCCGACGATGATCGGCCAGTACTGGCCGATGCCGTCGTCCTTCTTCTTGGGCGCCGCCGCCGTCGGGGAGGGGCTGGCGGTGGCCTTGGGGGCCGGGCCGAGGGCGGTGAGCTGGGCGGTCAGCGGGGCGGTGTCGCGCTGGGCGGCCTGGGCGACGAGCAGGAGGCTGGCGGTGGCGGAGGCGTCGGTGCCGCCCTTGGTCCAGGCGGCGCCTTCCTTGGTGAGCCAGTCGACGGCGCCGGCGGCCTGCTGGGGGTGGCCGCTCTGGATGAGGCCGAGGGCGGCCCAGGCGGTGGCGTTGTAGTCGGGGGTGGGGGCGGCGCCGGGGGTGGTGAGGGCGAGGTGGTTGTCGCCCCCGGCGAGCTGGGCGGTGAGGTACGCCCCGGCGGCCTCGCCGGAGTCGGCGTGCGCGACCGGAGCGGCCGCGGCGTCGGCGCAGCCGAGGGCCTTGGGGGCGGCGTCGGTGCGGGCGGTGGTGGCGACCGGGAGGTGGCCGCCGGCGGCGGCGAGCGAGGCCTGCGCACTGGCGAGGGCGTTGGGGGCGAGCGCACCGGACGACGGGTCGGGCTGGTAGGCGAAGGCGCCGCGCTGGTCGGCGGGGGCGGCGCAGCCGAGCTGGAAGAGGGCGAGCCCGTCGAAGGCGTTCTTGCCCGCCTTGGCGACGCCGGTCGGGTCGGTCTTCGCGGCGAAGAGGGCGTTCACGGCGAGGCCGGTGGAGTTGGCGTCGCCGGGGCTGCCGGGGTTGTAGGGCCAGCTGCCGTCGGCGTTCTGGGTGGCCTTGAGCCACTGGACGCCCTTGTCGACGGCTTCCTGGTGCCCACCGAGGGCGACGAGGGCCTGGACGGCGACGGCGGTGGCGTTGCTGTCCTCGGTCTTGGGGTCGCAGGCGGCGCCGGCGGCCCGGAAGGAGGGCCAGCCGCCGTCCTCGCACTGCTGTCCGGTGAGCCAGCCGACGGCGGAGTCGGCGGGGGTGGCCTTGGCCGCCGCGAGCGCGGTGAGCGCGAGGGACTGCCGCCAGACGCCGTCGTACGTCGGGTCGCCCTTGCCGTAGAGGCCGTCGGGGACGGCGGCGGCGGTGGGCGCGGGGCTGTCGGCGAGGGCCGGTCCGGCGGTGGCGCCGGCGAGGATCGCGGCGGACAGGGCGGCGGCGCCCAGGCGGGCGGCGGTGAGCATGGTGGAGGTGTGCCTTTCGGTGAGCGGTGGTGGCCCGGCGGGGCCGTTCCGTAGTCCTCGACGGTGCCGGGCGGTGCGCGTGGCGGGCCCGGGCTGGCCGCTCGCCCCTCCACGGGCGGTCCGACTCGCCCGGGCCGTCACGGGGGCCGGGCTCACGGTTGCGGGGTCAGCGCCGGATTCGCACCGGCTTCCCCCGGGGGAGGGACGGGATGAAGTTGTGCTGTCCGTCGACTTTAACCGCCGGGGGCGGCCGGTCCCCTCCGCCCGGGCAGGAACAGGTTCCAGTCAGGGCAGGGTGAGCAGCCGGGCCGCGGTGTGCAGGTCGGCCCGGACCTCGGCGATCGAGGCGCGGCCGGAGAGCCAGGCGACCAGGGCGGAGTGCCAGGTGTGCTCGATCACCCGGACGGCCGCGCGCTGGCTCTCACTGGGTGGCCCGGACTGGCCGATGGCGTCCAGGATGAGCTGGCCGGTGGCGGTGCTGACCTGGTCCACCTCGGCGCCGACGGAGCGGTCGGCGAAGGACAGCGCCCGGACCATCGCCTCGGCGAGCAGCGGTTCGCGCTGGAGCGCGTGGAAGGCCCGGGTGAGCGTGTCGGCGACCCGCAGGGCCGGTTCGAGGTCGGTCGGAGGGTGCCGCCGGATGTGCTCCTGGAGGCCCTGCAACTGCTCCAGCATGACCGCGACCAGCAGGTGCACCTTGGACGGGAAGTACCGGTAGAGCGTGCCGAGGGCGACCTGCGCGGTCTCCGCGACCTCCCGCATCTGCACCGCCTCGTACCCGCCCCGGGCGGCCAGGGCGGTGGCGGCCCGCAGGATCCGGCGCCGGCGTTCGGCCTGGCGGGCGGTCAGCGGCGGCTCGCCCGGCTGCGCGGGGGGCGGGGTGGTGGGGCTCGTGGAGGTGGTCGGCGGCGGCAAGGAGTGCTCCCGGGGCGCGTGGGTGGCGGCGTGCTCCACAAGGTCGGCAGGGTCGGCGTGGGTCGGCGTGTCGGGAATCACCGGCCCTGCCTCCTGAGGGAAAGCTACGGGCCGGTATCTTCGAGGTCTCTCATTGTTCACATGGTCGATGACGAGTTCCACAGCCACTGAAACCTGATCTACTTTAGCGACCGGCGGCAGGGCCGTCGGCAGCACAGGAACAGCAGCACAGGAACAGCAGTGCAGGGACAGCAGCACAGAGGCAGCAACACGGAGATGGCAGCACCGCCAGCAGCTAGAGATGAGGGCCCGAGGATGACCGCGCAGCCGCTGCGGATTGCCCTGCTGTCGTACCGCGGGGACCCCTTCTGCGGCGGTCAGGGCGTGTACGTGCGCCACCTCTCCCGTGAGCTGGCCAGGCTCGGCCACCACGTGGACGTGATCGGGGCCCAGCCGTACCCGGTGCTGGACGAGGTCGAGGGCCCCGGTTCGGTGCGCCTGGTCGAGTTGCCCAGCCTGGACCTCTACCGCGCCGAGGACCCGTTCCGCACGCCCGCCCGCGACGAGTTCCGCGGCCCGGTGGACCTGCTGGAGTTCGCCACCATGCGCACCGGCGGCTTCCCCGAACCACTGACCTTCTCGCTGCGCGCCCGCCAGTACCTGGCCCGGCACAAGGGCCGCTACGACGTGGTGCACGACAACCAGACGCTCGGCTACGGCCTGCTCGGCCTGGCCCGGTACGGCTTCCCGCTGGTCACCACGATCCATCACCCGATCACCGTGGACCGGCGGCTGGAACTGGACGCGGCCACCACCCGGGTCAAGCGGCTGTCGCTGCGCCGCTGGTACGCCTTCACCCGGATGCAGCGCCGGGTCGCCGCCCGGCTGGACCACGTGATCACCGTCTCCGGCACCTCGCAGCGCGAGATCGCCGAGCACCTGGGCGCCGCGCCGGGCGCGATCTCGGTGGTGCCGATCGGCGCCGACACCCGGCTCTGGTCGCCCTCCGAGGAGATCGCCCGCGTCCCGGGGCGGATCGTCACCACCTCCAGCGCGGACGTCCCGCTCAAGGGCCTGGTGTTCCTGGTCGAGGCGCTGGCGAAGGTGCGCACCGAGCGCCCCGCGCACCTGGTCGTGGTCGGCAAGCCGCAGAAGGAGGACGGTCCGGTGGCGGAGGCGGTGCGCCGCTTCGGGCTGGCGGAGCACATCGAGTTCCGCAGCGGCCTGACCGACCGGGAACTGGTCGACCTCTACCGCTCGGCCGAGGTGGCCTGCGTGCCGTCGCTGTACGAGGGCTTCTCGCTGCCCGCCGCCGAGGCGATGGCCACCGGCACCCCGCTGGTCGCCACCACCGGCGGCGCGATCCCCGAGGTGGCCGGGCCGGACGGGGAGACCTGCCTGGCCGTGCCGCCGGGGGAGCCGGACCGGCTGGCGGCGGCGCTCGGCCGGCTGCTGGACGACCCGGGGCTGCGGGCCCGGCTCGGCGCGGCCGGCCGGGAGCGGGTGCTGGCCCGGTTCACCTGGGCGCGGGCCGCCGAGCTGACCGCCGACGCCTACCGGGCGGCGATCGCCACCGGGGCCGGCGCCCGGGCCCGCTCCGGGCCGGGCTGGCGGTACGTGCCCTGAGTCGCCCGGCCGCGCCGCCCGCCGGACCAGGCCGCTCGGCGCGGTAGCGGATCGAGCCGACGTGGCGTCAAGTTCGCTCGGTGGCAAAAGGCTTGGCAGCAAAAGGCTTGGTAGCAAAAGGAATGGGAGTCCTGCAGTGCTGACCGTCGATTTCTCGCGCTTCCCGCTCGCCCCCGGCGACCGGGTGCTCGACCTGGGCTGCGGCGGGGGCCGGCACGCGTTCGAGTGCTACCGCCGCGGCGCCAACGTGATCGCCCTCGACCAGAACGCCGAGGAGATCGCCGAGGTCCAGAAGTGGTTCGCCGCGATGGAGCAGGCCGGTGAGGCCCCGGAGGGCGCGTCGGCGGTCGCGATGGAGGGCAACGCGCTGGCGCTGCCGTTCGAGGACGACTACTTCGACAAGATCATCATCTCCGAGGTGATGGAGCACATACCGGACGACAAGGGCGTGCTCAACGAGATGTTCCGCGTCCTCAAGCCGGGCGGGCTGCTCGCCGTCACCGTGCCGCGCTGGCTGCCCGAGAAGATCTGCTGGACGCTGTCCGACGAGTACCACGAGGTCGAGGGCGGCCACATCCGGATCTACCGGGGCGACGAACTGCTCGGCAAGCTCAAGGACGCCGGCCTGGAGCCCTACGGCACCCACCACGCGCACGCGCTGCACTCGCCGTACTGGTGGATCAAGTGCGCGGTCGGCGTGAACAACGACAAGGCGCTGCCGGTCAAGGCCTACCACCAGCTGCTGGTCTGGGACATCGTCGGCACCCCCGTGATCAGCACCCTCACCAAGGCCGCCGAACGGGCGCTCAACCCGGTCATCGGCAAGAGCTTCGTCGCGTACGCGTCCAAGCCGCGGCGGACCGATCGGACCGAGCCGGCCGAGCGGACCGAGCGGATCGAGCCGGCCGAGCGGACCGAGCCCGGGCGCGTGGACGCATGACCGCCGCCGTCCCCGAGGCGCTGCTGCTCGACGGGGTGCTCGACGCCGAACAGGCCGCCGGCACCGTCCGCAGCATCCTGGCCGAACAGCGCCCCGACGGCGCCATACCCTGGTTCGCCGGCCACCACCTCGACCCGTGGGACCACACCGAGGCCGCGATGGCCCTCGACACCGCCGGCGAGCACGCCGCCGCCGAGGCCGCCTACCGCTGGCTCGCCGCCAACCAGAACCCGGACGGCTCCTGGTACGCCGCCTACACCGACGGCGCGGTCACCGACCGGGCCAAGGAGACCAACTTCTGCGCCTACGTGGCCGTCGGCGTCTGGCACCACCACCTCAGCGCCGGCGACGACGCCTTCCTGGAGTGGATCTGGCCCGTCGTCCGGCGTGCCCTCGACTTCATCGTCGGCCAGCGGCTGCCCGGCGGCCCCATCGCCTGGCGCCTCGACGAGGACGGCACCGCCACCGACGAGGCGCTGCTCACCGGCTCGTCCAGCATGCTGCACGCGCTGCGCTGCGGCCTGGCCATCGCCGAGTACCTGGAGGAGCCGCAGCCCGACTGGGAGCTCGCGGCCGGTCGGCTGGGGCACGCCATCACCCACCACCCCGAGCGGTTCCTCGACAAGGGCCGCTACTCGATGGACTGGTACTACCCGGTGCTCGGCACCGGACTGCGCGGCGACGCGGCACTGGAGCGGATCGACCGGGACTGGGACCGCTTCGTCGTCCCCGGCCTCGGCGTGCGCTGCGTCAGCGACCGCCCGTGGGTGACCGGCGGCGAGAGCGCCGAACTCGCCCTCGCGCTCTGGGCGATCGGCCGCTCCGACCGCGCGGTGGAGATCCTGCGCTGGATCCAGAAGCACCTGCGGCACGAGGACGGCTCCTACTGGACCGGGTACGTCTTCGAGGACGACGCCGTCTGGCCGGAGGAGCGCACCACCTGGACGGCCGGCGCGCTGCTGCTCGCGGTCGCCGCGCTCGGCGGCGACCCGGCGACGGTCGCGATCTTCGGCGGGGAGCAACTGCCCGCCGGGCTGGTCGTCCAGGACTGCTGCTGAGGCTCGCGGCCGATGCCCGTCCGGGCGGCTGGACTCGTCCGGACTGCTGAGGCTCGTACGAACGACTGAAGCCCGTCCGGACTGCTGAAGCCCGTACGGGCAACGCGAAGGGGCGGGACCGGATCTCTCCGGTCCCGCCCCTCCGTCGTACCGGGGGCGTCAGCCGCGCTGGATGCCCGAGGTGTCGGCCAGCAGGCCGACGGTGCCGTCCTGGAGCTGGGCGACCAGCGCGCTGCCGCGCTGCTCGACCGCCAGGTACCAGGTGCCGGGCACCAGCTCGCCGACGGGGGCGCCGGCCGGGTTGTCCTTCGACGCCAGCGAGCGCGGGGCCGGGACGGCGAACCAGAACGGTGCGAAGTCGGCCGCAGGGGCCGCCGGGGCCTGCTGCGCCTGCGCGGCCGGGGCCGGCTGCGGGGCAGCGGCGGCCGCAGCGGCCGCGTCCTGCGGCTGGCCGGCCTGCACCGGCTGGCCGGCCGCCGGGTAGCCGTAGCCACCGGGCTGGGCGCCGTACGCCGGGGCCTGGTTCGGGTCCTGGCCCGGGGCCGGGTAACCGTACTGGCCGGGCTGAACCGGCTGGCCGGGCTGGCCCGGAGCCGGGTAGCCGCCCTGGTACGGGACGGCCGCCGGCCGCTCGGTGACCAGCGGGGCCTTCAGCGCGGGCACCAGCGGCGCGGCCGCGGCCGCACCGGCCAGCACGATCAGCGCGATGAGGCCGAGCCAGGCGCCGAAGCCGTGCCCGAAGCTGCCGCCGGACTGGCCGCCGCCCAGCGACCACAGCGCCGTCCACAGCGCGACGACGGCGAAGGCGATGCCCCACTGGTCCAGCCGCAGGCCGAGCACCTGGCGCCCGGCCGCGGCCTCGCCCTGGAAGCGGTGCAGCAGGATCAGCACCGCGGCGGCGATGCCGAGCAGGTAGATCGACGGCAGGATGGGGAACAGCTGGGTGCTCCACGCGTTCTGCGACGTGTCGCCGCAGTACCGGCCGGTGCAGTCCACCGTCCAGTAAGGCAGGAAGGAGGCGATGAAGAGCAGGACGGCCGCGCCGGCGACGGCGGCGTCTCCCCTGGTGAGAGCGCGCAGATTCACTAACGTTCCCCTCGTTGACGTGTCGTGGACGGCGGTTCGTGCGGTCGGGCTGACCGGCCGAAACTCCCGAACGGACCAGAAGCCTAGGCCCAACCGCACCGCCGGTGCACGGCGGGACCGGGAATGGGGCGAAGTCGTTGCGAACGGCGCGGGTCGGGCAGGGCGCACGCCGCCCGCCGCTCCCGCCCAACTCCCTTACCGCGTGGTCAGATACGCCGTCAGCGCGTCGGCGATCCCCTGCGCCGCCCGCTGCCGCCACTGAGGGTCCGTCATCCGCTTCGCGTCCGCCGGGTTGCGCATGTTACCGCACTCGATGAACACCTTCGGCACCGTGGACAGGTTCAGGCCCCCCAGGTCGGAGCGGGTGTCCAGGCCGTCGCGTGCGATGTAGTCCGCGTACGGCTCGTCGGTCGCGGCGCGGAAGTGCTCGCGCAGCAGCAGGCCGAGCCGGCGCGAGGGCTCGACGATCGCCGAGTTGTCCGCCTTCCCGGCCGCCACCTTCGCCGGCAGGATCACGTGGAACCCGCTGCCGCCCGCCGGACCGCCGTCCCCGTGTACCGACAGCGCCACGTCGGCGTGTGCGTCGGCGCCGGCCCGGGCGCGCTCGTCGATGCACGGGCCCCACGGGCGGTCGCCGTCCTGGACCAGCACCACCGTCGCGCCGCGGGCGGCCAGGATGGCGCGGGCCCGGCGAGAGACGTCCAGGGTGTACTCGGCCTCGGTGTAGCCGGAGTTGGTCTCGGTACCGGTGGTGTCGCACTCCTTGCGGGAGTTGCCGATGTCGACCTGGCGGTTGATCTCGGCGGCGTGCGCGGAGTTGCCGGGGTTGTGGCCGGGGTCGAGCACGATGGTGCGGCCGGTGAGTGCGGTGGGGGAGGCCGGGGTGTCCGACGGGGTGGGCGTCGCCAGGGGCGTCGGGGTCTGGATCGGGGTCTGGGTCTGGGTCGGGGCCGGGGTGCCGGCTGCCGATGGGGCAGGGGCGGTGGTTTCCGGTGCGGTGCCGGCCGGTGCGGTGACGCCCGGTGCGGCGGTTCCGGCCGGTGTGGTGGCCGGTGCGGCGGCGCCGCCCACCGGGGCGGAGCCGCCGAGGGACTGCCAGCCCAGCCAGCCCGCCAGGCAGAGCGGAACGGCCGCGCCCACCGCCGTGGTGGCGCGCAGCAGGGTGGAACGGCGGGGCGGTCGGGAGCTCGGGCCGGTCACGGGTGGGTCAGATCCTGTCCTGGGTGCGCGGGGTGAGGCCGTACGTGTCGGCGATCGGCTTCCACTTGCCCGCGAAGTCCTTCTTCGCCTGGGTGGCCTGCGGGTTGAGCTCGTCGGCCCGCTTCTTGTCGGCGGTGCTCGGGGCCGAGCCCGAGCAGCCCTGGCCGGCGACCGCCCGCGCCCAGCTCGCGTACGCCCGGTCGATGTCGGCCGACAGCTGCCAGGCGGACTTCAGCGACGCCACCGCGTCCGCGCCGCCCGGCACGTCGGAGGCGCTCAGCCCGGCGAGCTTGCGGAGCAGTTCGTCGCGCTGCTTGGCGCCGTTGTCGAACACCTGCGCCGCGCTCTCGATGTCGGCCTTCGCCGGGCAGCTGCTCACCTTGGCGACCGCGCTGCCGATCGGGGCCTTCGCGCTCTCGCCCTCGGTGAGCAGGCCGTCCAGTGCCTGCGCCTGCGTCCTGGCGTTGGCCCCGGCACCGCTCGCGGCCGGGGAGGGCGTCCCCGCGGGCGAGGCCGGGTCGGTGGCGGCACCGCTCGGCGCGGCGTCCGTGCCGGTGGGCGCCGGGGCGGGCGGCGGGTTCCCGGTGGACGTCGCGGAGGCGGCGGACGGGGCGGGCGCGGCCTGGTCCTTCTTGTCGCCGCTGTTCCTGGCGGCCACCAGCAGGCCGCCGCCGACCGCCACCACCAGGAGCAGCGCGAAGCCGATCAGCAGCGGCGCCTTCCGGTTGCCCGGGCGGTCCTCGTCGTCCGGGTCCTCGTAGTCGGAGGGGTAGTCGGAGGGGTAGTCGGAGGGGTAGTCGGAGGGGTAGTCGGAGGGGTAGTCGGAGGGGTAGCCGGGCTGGCCCGGGTACGGGGCGGCGGCCGGGCCGTACGGGGGCTGCGGCGGGCCGGCGGGCGGTTGCGGCGGCGGGTACACGTAGCCGGGGCCGGGGGCCTGGCCGGACACGTAGCCGGGGCCCGGGGTCTGCGCGGACGCGTGGGAGGGGAACGGCGCGGGCGGCGGCACGGACGGCGGTTGCGGGGCGGCGGCCAGGTACGGGCGGGCGCCCAGCGGCGGGCCCTGGTCCCCGGCCGCGCCCGCGGCGGGCGGTGCGGCCCCGTCCTGAGGTGTGCTTCCGGGCTGCGCCGGGGTGGGCTCGACAGGTTGCTGCGGGCCGCGCACCCAGCCGCCCGCGCCGCCGCGCGCGGTGGGGTCCCAGACCGCCGGAGCGGTGTTGTGCTGGTCCGTCATGTGCCGCTAGCCCCCACCGTCCGCCGATGCTCTGCCTGGTGCTGCGCGGACACCGTACCGTTCGAACCCCCGCCCGACAGCTCCGGCACGACGTTAGAGCATCCGTGCAGGACTGTGGGGGCGCTCGACGGATCGGGCGGCGGGTCGGCTCGTCCCAGGGGCCCGGCCGGTGTTCGGTCAGCGCCCGCCCGGCGCCCGGCTAGCGCGCGACGGCCCGGCGCAGGACGCGCAGCGAGCCCGTCACCGAGACCTCCTCGAAGCCCTCGGCCAGCGCCCGCAGGTACACCCGGTACGGGGCCTGGCCGCCGTCCGCCGGGTCCGGGAACACGTCGTGCACCACCAGCAGCCCCTCCGGCGCCAGGTGCGGGGCCCAGCCCTCGTAGTCACCGGTCGCGTGCTCGTCGGTGTGCCCGCCGTCGATGAACACCAGGCCCAGCGGCCGCCCCCACAGCGCCGCGATCCGCGGCGAGCGGCCCACCAGCGCCACCACGTGCTCCTCCAGCCCGGCGGCGTGCAGCGTCCGGCGGAACCGCGGCAGGGTGTCCATCAGCCCCACCTCCGGGTCCACCAGCGTCGGGTCGTGGTACTCCCAGCCGGGCTGCTGCTCCTCCGAGCCGCGGTGGTGGTCCACCGTCAGCGCGGTCGTCCCGGCCTCCCGGGCCGCCGCCGCCAGCAGCACCGCCGAACGGCCGCAGTAGGTGCCGATCTCCAGCACCGGCAGCCCGGTGCGCCGCGCCGCCGTCACCGCCGCCGCGTACAGCGCCAGCCCCTCGTCCACCGGCATGAACCCGGTGGCCGCCTCGAACGCCGCCAGCACCTCGGCCGCCGGGTGGACGCTCTCCAGCAGGTCGGACATGACGGTGCTCCTCGGGCTCGGGACGTGCGCGAACGCGTTCGCCCCGGACCCTACTCGACGGTAGGGCCGCTGGCGTCGCCAGGGCGGCGGCGGTCAGCCCCCGGAGCCCGGGCGGGGATCAGTCCTTGAGCAGGGCGCGGGCGACCCGGGCGCGGTGCGGCCCGAGCTCGGCGGCCACGGCGGCGGCCTCGGCGGCGGTGGTGGTGACGGCACCGGGTGCGGCCGGGGCTCGGTCGACCAAGGCGATCCGCAGATGGGTCGGCGGGTGCGGTGGCGTCGGCGGCGGGTGCGGGCGCGGTGGCGTCGGGTATGGACGTGGGCGCGGGGGTTGGGGTTGGCACGCCGGTGATCATGGCAGAGGGGGTCGTGGCGGGACAGCGGCTTTCCGCCGATCGTTCCCGGCCGTTCTGGAACGTGTTCCAGTCGGGTCGTGCCGCCCGTGCCAGAATCGGGCCGGACCGCGGAAACCGAGCACACGAGGCACACCGGGAGCAGCCCCATGCGCGCAGCCGTCCTGCACGAGACCGGCCAGGACACCCTCGACGTCCGGGAGGACGTGACGGCCGTCGGCTTCGGGCCGGGCACCGTACGGGTCCGGATGCGCGCCGCCAGCCTCTGCCACTCCGACCTCTCCGCGATGAGCGGCGTCCTGCCGCAGCCCGCGCCGTTCGTCCCCGGGCACGAGGGCGCCGGGGAGGTCGTCGAGGTCGGCGAAGGCGTGGCCGGCCTCGCCCCCGGCGACCGCGTGGTGCTCTGCTGGATGGCACCCTGCGGCCGCTGCGCACACTGCGAGCGGGGCCGGGGCCACCTGTGCATCGCCAGCCTGCGGCGGCTCGGCGCGCCCGGCTTCCGCTTCGAGGACGGCGGCGCGGTGGTCGAGGCCTCCGGGTTCTACGGCACCGGGGCGTTCGCCGAGGAAGTCGTGGTCGCCGCGGACGCCGTCATCAAGGTGCCCGCCGACCTGCCGTACGAGGCCGCCGCGCTGATCGGCTGCGGGGTGACCACGGGCGTCGGCGCCGCCGTCAACACCGCCCGGGTCGAACCCGGCGCCTCCGTCGCGGTGATCGGCGCCGGCGGGGTCGGGGTCGCCGCCGTGCAGGGCGCCCGGGTCTGCGGCGCCGCCCGGATCACCGTCGTCGACCCGGTCGTCTCACGCCGCGAGCGGGCACTGGCCTTCGGCGCGACCGAGGCGATCGCCCCCGAGGAGCTCAAGGCGACGGCGAAGAGCGTGTCCGGCGGCGGCTTCGACTACGTCTTCGAAGCCGTCGGCCGGGCCGCCACCGTCCGGGCCGGCTACGACGCGGCCCGGCGCGGCGGCGCGGTCGTGGTGATCGGCGCCGGCGCGCAGGACGACCTCGCGCAGTTCACCATGGGCGAACTGTTCTTCAACGAGAAGCGCCTGCTGCCCTCGCTCTACGGCGGGGCGCCGGTGGACCGCACCATCGCCCTGGTCGTCGACCTGTGGCGGGCGGGGCGGATCGACCTCGACGGCATGATCAGCCACCGCGTCGCCCTGTCGGACGTCAACGAGGCGATCGCCCAGATGCGCAGTGGCGAGGCGCTGCGGACGGTCGTGACGCCGGGGCTCTGAGGCCGGGGCTCTGACGCCGGGGCGCTGGGTCCGGGGTTCCCCCTGAACGCGGCGAAGGCCCGCCGGGGTGCCCCCCCCCGACGGGCCCTCGCGGTGCGGGTGTGCTCAGCCCTGGTCCGCCGCGGCGCGGTGCCGCCCGTGCGGGTCGGCCTCGGGCTTGTCGTCGGCGGCGGACCGGCCCCGGTGCCGGCCGTGCGACGAGGTGTCCCCGGCGGTGCTCTCGTCGGCGCCGGTCCCGTTGGCCGTGGGTCCGGTGGTGTCGGTGAGGGTGTCGGACATCAGAAATCGTCTTTTCCGTGCGGAGGGTGCAGGTCATCGGCGCCCGGCCGGCGCTTGGCGGCGCGCGGTCGGGTCCCCGATCGGGCGCTCGGTACGCGCCACAGCCGGTGATCGCGGCCCGTGCCCCGGCCACCATAACGGCCGGAACGGACGAGATCCTATCGAGATCATGACGCGCGCCCCGCCGTCGAACCCAGCCAGTGACCCACCAACTCGCGGTACAGCGGGGACAGCACCTGTAGATCGCCGTGCCGGGCGAGCACCCCCCGCCCGCCGTCCAGCAGCAGCACCCGGTCCGCGCGCAGGGCCGAACTGATCCGGTGCGCGACCACGACGAGAGTCCCGGGCCGGGCCGCGAACGCCCGCTCGATCCGGTCCTCCGCGCGCGCGTCCAGGTGACAGGTCGCCTCGTCCAGCACCACGGCCACATGCTCCCCGGCCCCGAACCCGACTTCCAGCCCCTCCAGCACCGCCGCCCCGGCCCTGCTGTGCCGGTACCTCAACTCGCTGACCCGGACCTCCGGCTCCTGCCCCGGGGCTCTCCCCGGCAGCGCGCTGGGGGCGGTGTCCGCCGGAGGGTTGATCGTGGTGGCCGCCAGGCGGTCCAGGACGACGGCGAGGTTGAGCAGCCAGCCTCCGACCGTGCCCGCCAACGTCCGCACCGACGGGTCGAGTTGCTGAAGCAGATAGGTCGCGACGCCGAGCAGTTCGCCGGGGGTCAGGGCCTCGCGGGCGAGCAGCCGCGGCGCGGCGGCGAGGACGGCCAGGACGGGCAGCCGGCCGCCGAGAGCCACGACCAGCGCGCGCAGGGCCGAGGCCCGGCCCAGGGCGCGGGAGGCGGCGGCGCTCGCCCGGGCGGCCCTGGTCAGCGCCTCGGCGACCTGCTCCCGGGTGCCGGTGGCCTGCACGTCGCGCAACCCGCGCAGCGCCCGCCCCGCCTCGGCGGCCAGTCGCTCCTCGGCGAGCACGACCGTCCTCCGCCGCGCCACCAGCGGGCGCAGCAGGCGGGCGAAGAGGAACCCGGCGGCGAGCAGCGGCAGCAGGACCAGCGGCAGGACGGCGGGCGCCAGCAGCGCCAGGCCGACCAGGGCGGCGGCCAGGGTGACCCCGACGCCGCGCAGGGTGCGCAGCAGGGTGGCGGTCAACTGCCGCGCGGACTCCACCTGTTCGGTGAGCCGGGCGACCTCGGCCGGATCCGCCGACGGCCGGGCGAGCGCACTGTGGACCACCCGCTCGACCAGGGCGTCCCGCAACGGCTCCACCACCGCCGCCAGGTACGGGAACCCGGCCCGCGCCGCATACGCCCGGAAGGCCATCGCCGCGCCGAACCCGGCCAGCCAGGCCACCCCGGCCCCCGGCCGCCCGGCCAGGAACCCCTGGTCGACGGCGGCCGAGACGAGCAGCCCGGACAGCAACGGCGGCAACGCCTCCACCCCGGACCACCCGAGCAGCCGAAGCAGCGGCCCGCGCGTGACGGCAAGCTGCCGGAGCAGCAGCACCCACCCGGGGGAGGCGAACGCGGGAAGTCGGCGTCGTCGACTTCCCGTACCGAGCAGTCGGCCCGCGCCGGCCCGGCGCGGGGCCCCGGCCGCCGGGGGCTGTGGCGTGAGGCGTCGATGCCGTCGACTTTCCGGGTTGCGGGATGGGTTCGCGTCGGCCTGGCGGGTGACCGGGGCGGTCGGCTGAGGTGGGGGAAGTCGGCGTCGTCGACTTCCTGGGGAGGAGGACTCGCCTCCGCCGACGTGGTGCTGGAGGGGCGGGTCTTCGGGGCGGCTGTCCTGTCGGTGCGGGGCGTCTGCTGACGCGCGCCGTGGTACGGGAAGTCGGCGTCGTCGACTTCCCGTGCCGGGCGATGCCGGAGGAACGGCGGCCGGGGGTGGGGCCGGGGGTGGGGGTGGGGGTGTGGCCGGGGTGGGTGGTTGCGTGGGAAGTCGATCGGGCCGACTTCCTGTGCCGCCGTCGGGTGGGGTGCGGTGGCGGGCCATCAGGCGGTGGCCGTTCGGAGGGTGGTGTCGGACAGGGCGGCGCGGTAGTCGGGGTCGGCGAGGAGGGTGGCGTGCGGGGCGAGGGCGAGGGCGCGGAGGCGGCCGGCGTCGAGCCAGGCGACGAGGTCGGCGCGGGCGGCGACGCCGGCGCGGTGGGCGACCACCAGGCGGGTGCGGCCGAGGGTGGCGCGGTCGAGGGCCTCGGTGACCAGGTACTCGGTGGCGAGGTCCAGGCCCGAGGTGGCGAGGTCCAGGCCCGAGGCGGCGTCGTCGAGGACGACGACCCGGGCGGGCTGGGCCAGGAGCCTGGTCAGGCCGAGGCGTTGCAGTTCGCCGCCGGAGAGCCGGAGTTCGTCGAGCGGGGTGTCCCAGCCTCGGGGGAGCCGTTGCAGGAAGCCGTCCGCGCGGGCGGCCGCTGCCTCGGCGGGGCCGGCGCCGGCCAGCGCGTCGCGGACCGTACGGCCGATCAGGGCGGGTCGGGTGAAGGCGTAGCCGACCGCGTGGCGCAGTTCGGACGGGGCCAGCGCGTCCACCGGGACGCCGTCGATCAGTACGGTGCCCTCGTCCGGGTCGCGCAGCCGCCCGGGCAGCGCGGCCAGCAGGGACTTGCCGGAGCCGGAGCGCCCCACCAGCGCGACCGTGCGGCCGCCGGGGACGGTCAGGTCGAGCGGGCCGAGCAGCACCCGGTCGCCGTCGCGCACCACCACGCCGCGCAGGACGACCTCCCCGTAGCCGCCTGCGGGGAGGGCCGCCCGGCCGGGTGCGGCCGGTCGGACGGCCAGCAGTTCGTCGGCCCGGGCCTGCCCGGCGCGGGCGTGCGCCACTGCGACCAGCGCCTCGACCTGCTCGAAGAGTCCCGCGCCGAGTGCCGCCCAGCCGGCCGCGGCGGCGAGCGCCCCGGGGGCCAGGGTGCCGTCGGCGAGGAGCGTCCCGGCGGTGGCGAGCACCGCGACCTCGACCGCCGCGATCAGCAGGGTGGCCTGCCAGGCGGTGCGCCGCTGCGCCGCCCAGAGCGCGTGCCCGGCGGCCGACAGTTTCGGCAGTGGCGCCAACACCCGTGCCGCCTCGCGCTGTTCGGCACCGGCGGCGTGGATGCTGCGCAGTCCGGTGAGGGCGCCGCTGAGCCGGGCGGCGAGGTCGGCCTGGACTTCCTGGTAGCGGGCGAACACCGGCCCGGCCTCGCGCAGGAAGAGCCGGATCAGCACCACGCCGGGGATGACGCCCGCGAAGAAGGCGAGCGCCAGCCACGGCGACAGCAGCCCGAGCCCGAGAATCGCGCCGGCCGAGGTGAGCAGCGCGGTGGCCGCGCCGAGGACGGCGGGCAGCCGGCCGCCCGCGTCGCCGGCGGAGCCCAGGAGGCGGGCGGCGAGGTCGCCGGGCGGTGGTCCGTGGCGGAGCCGGCCGCCGGGCCCGAGGGCGAGCAGGTGGCGAACGAGGCGTCCGCGCAGGGCGGCGGTGGCTTCGGCGGAGCAGGCCGGACCGGCCGCGGCGGCGGTGGCGTCGGCGGCGGCGGCCACGCCCAGGACGAGGGCGAGCCGCACGAAGGCGCCGGGCCCGGGCCGGTGGCCGAGGGAGGCGTCGACGGCTGCGGCGAGCACGGCGGGCAGGGCGAGCGTGGTGGCGGCCTCGACCGGCAGGGCGAGGCCGAGCGCGAGGGTCCAGCCGGTGGGACGGCGGGGCAAGTCGGTGCTCCCGTCGGAACGTTGAGTCGGTCGGGGCAGGGCAAGGCAGGGCAGGGCAGGGCAGGGGAAGCGGGAAAGGGGAAACGGACGGTGCCGCCCCGCCTGTCCGGACAGGCGGGGCGGCACCCACGGCTCACCGCCTGGATCAGCTGTTGGTGAAGATCAGACAGGTGAGGACGAGACAGGTGTACTGACAGCCGGCGCCGTGGCCGGTCAGCTCGACGGACTCGGTCTCCGGCAGGTCCTGCAGCGCCGCGAGGTCGGTCTCGAAGTCCACCATGTTCTCCATGATCGGGTTCCTCCCCTGGAACTACGCCCGCCGCGATCTGCCTGCGGGCATCGGGTGTCGCCCCCGGGCGGCTCGGTCCGCCGCACCGGGGTGGTGCCCCGGGCCGCGTCGGGCCCGGGAGTCTGTGTGTTGAGGCATCGAGGCATCGAGGTGTCGAGGCATCGAGGTGTCGATGTGCCGACGCGCCGAGGCATCGAGGTGCCGAGGTGTCGATGTGCCGACGCGCCGAGGTGTCGACGTGCCGGGGCTCGGATCAGCCCGGTCGGCCGGTCCGCAGGAACGCGGCCAGCAGTTCGTGCAGCACGGCCGCGCCCTCCTCGGCGAGCACCTCGTGGCCGGAACCGGCCGCCTCGACGTACCGGAAGTCCGCGCCCTCGACCCGGCCGATCCGCAGCAACTCGTGCCGCAGTGAACGAGACTGGCTCACCGGTACGACCTCGTCCCGGTTGCCGTGCACCACCAGCAGCGGAGCGCTCAGCCGGTGCGCCAGTTGCAGGACGTCGCGCGGGCCGCGGGCGTCGACGATCAGCTCGTCGCCGGCCAGTCGGGTGGTCAACGCCCGTACGGGGGCGGCTGCTTCGGCCAGCAGTCGGGCGCCGGACAGGAACGGCGCGACCACCGCGCAGCGGGACACCTGCTCGGCCGGCGCGTGCGCGGCCGCCAGCAGCGCCAGGAACGCGCCGTAGCTGACCCCGAACAGGGCCGGCGGCTCCAGCCCGAGTGCCGCGCGCTGGCCGGCGATGCCGTCCAGCAGGTACAGGACGTCGTCCAGGTCGGGCCCGCCCCAGGCGCCCCGGATGGCCATCGCGTGCGCCACCCCGTAGCCGGTGGAGCCGCGTTGGTTCGGCGCGATCACGGCCAGGCCCTCGGCGGCCATCCGCTGAAGGGCCGGGTCGAACTCCAGCCGCCAGGCGTCCGCCGGGCCCCCGTGCAGCGCCAGCACCAGGTGCGGGCTGCTCAGCCAGGCGTCCCCGCCGTACACCACGGCCTCCAGCGGCCCGGCCGGGCCGGCGAGTTCGAGGCTCTGCGCGGGCTGCCAGCGGCCGCCGTCCCCGGGCGCGGTGCTGCCGTCCACCCGCCAACCTGGAGGCTGGGTGCGGGGGACGCGCGGCCGCCCGGCTGCCAGGGCGGCACGGTGTCCCGCCACGGACCGGGCAGGCCGGAGCCCAGCGGCGCCAGTTGCAGCGGCAGCGGCATCGGGCCGGACCCGGCCGTCGCAGGGCCGTGCGCCAGCAGCGCGTCGACGTCCAGGGCGGCCAGCGCCGCCGGGTGGTCGGGCGCGGAGTACGGAAGCCGCAGCGCCGCCTCGCCCCAGTGCCCGACCGCGCCGAGCCGACCGGGCGGCACCGGCAGTGGGTCCAGCGTGCCGACGGCGGCCCGCCACAGGGCGAGCGCGGAGCCGGCGCCGTGGTCGACCTGCACCGCCACCTGCGGTCCGTCCGCCGTCCGCCGCAGCGCGACCGGCCGCAGGAACATGCCCGCGACGTGCAGGCACTCCGGGAACCGCAGCGGTTCGCCGCCGCCCAGCACGCCCCAGCCGAGCCGGTCGGTGCCCGGCGCGTCGCTGCGCACCATCGCGAACCGGCTGTCCGGGTCGAACAGCACCAGCCGGTCGTTGCTGCGCTCGCCGATCTCCAGCAGCGGGGTGGTCGCGCCGCTGCGCAGGTCCAGCACCACGGTGCGGACGAGCCCCGCGTTCACCCGGTCCAGCGCCAGCAGCGCCCCGGGGTGGTCCAGCCACGCGCCGCCGCCGTGCAGCCCCGGGATCTCGGCGACCTGTTCGGGTTCGCTGCCGTCCGTCCGCACCAGCCAGGCGGTGGTCGCCGGGCGGGTGTCCGTCCCGAGGGCGAGCGCCACCGGCGTCCGCGGGCCGGCCCCGGGAGGCGCCGGGACCGGCAGTAGCCGCAGCCCGGGCATCCGGATCGTGGCCAACTGCTGCTCCACGGCGGCGTTTTCGCCGTACGAGAGGCGGACAAGGTCGTGCCGTTCGCCGTCGTGCCGGCAGACCAGCACCGAGCCGTCCGGCAGAGCGACCAGCTGCGAACGCAGGCTCTCCGACCGGTTGCCGGGCAGCGGCAGCGCCAGCGGGGTGGCCGGCCCGCCGTTCGGCGGCAGCCGCCAACTCTCCACGTACCAGCCGCCGTCGGCGGCCGAGGCGAGGCAGGCGGCGTGACTGCCGTCGGCGGCGAAGGTGAAGCTCAGTCGGCGCAGCGCCTGCGCGACGGTCCGGGTGGCCACATTCATGCTCCGCTCACCCCGCTTGCCGCGCCTTGGAGCCGGCGCACGGCGGGCGGCGCCGGGTCCATCCAGAGCCGGGGGCCGCCGTGCCGCAACCGCAGCAGGAAGGCCAACGCGCCCGCCGTGCCGGTGCCGTAGCCGGCCGCGCACCCCGCTCCGGTCTCGTCCGGCAGCACCAGCAGGCCGTCCCGCAGCGCCGACCGGGCGGCGATCAGCTGCGCCAACTCCTCGGCACCGGAGCGGAATTCCGGCTCGGCGGTGAACTCGGCGAGGTCGAGCAGGTACTCGCCGTCACCGGCCAGCCCGTGACAGGCGCTCACCCCGCCGTGCCAGCGCCCGGCCAGCGCGGCCCGCCCGGCGGCCAGCGCCAGTCCGTACGCGGTGGCGTCGCCGGTGGCCAGCCAGAGGCGCAGCAGGAAACCGCCCGCGCCGGACGAGCCGCTGCACCAGTGCGACAGCCGGACGCGGTCCGGATCGCCCGCGCTCTGGGGCCACCAGGCGCTCTCGCGCGGCGCGTCCCAGCGGACGGTCGCGGCGAGCGTGTGCCCGGCCTCGACGGCGCCGGCGAGCAGCTCGCGGTCACCGGTCGCCTCGGCGGCGGCCAGCAGGAAGGCGCCCACGCCGGCCACACCGTGCGCGAAGCCGAGATGGGTGATCCCGGCGAGCGCCGAGTCGAAGTCCGCCGGTACCGGCCACACCCGCCCGTACGGCTCGCGGCGGGCGGCGGCGAGCAGGGCGCGGCCGCAGCGGGCGGCGCGGTCGAGGAAGGCCGGGTCACCGGCGGCTTCGGCGGTGAAGCCTTCGGCGGCAAAGCGGAGTTGGGTGAACCCGGAGCCGGCCGCGCCGTGGCAGACATCGGGGTTGGGCCACTCGACGGGGATCCGCCGGGCGAGCGCGGCGGCCCGAACGGCCAGCCCCTCGTCGCCCAGCGCCCGGGCGGCGTCCAACAGCGCCCAGGCCGTCCCCGACCGCCCGAAGTGCAGCCCGGGCAGCACCACCGGCTCGGCGGCCAGGCGCCGTTCGATCCACCCGGCGGCCGTCCGGGCCGTCCGCGCGGCCTCCGCGCGCACCCCGCCCGGCAGGCCCTCCGCCGCCACCGCCCGCGCCAGCACCGCCAGCACCCCGGCGGCGCCGTGCTGCACATTGCACGGATCCGTCCGCTCCCCGGCGGGCACGACCGGCCACAGCCGGTCCCGCCGTCGCGGCGTGGCCGTGACGGCCAACTGCCGCAGCCCGTCGCACAGCACCCGGTCGAGGAGGTCGGCCGACGCGCCGTGGGTGGCGGCGTCCGGGGCGGCGCCGTCGGGCCGGACGGCGGCCCGCAGACCGCCGGCCGTGGTGGTCGCGGCGGTCGCGGAACGGCCGCCGTGGGCGTCGCCGGAGTGCTCGGCGGGCGTGGCCCGGTGGGCCGCGGCGCGCCACGGCGGAGCGGCGGCGGCCCGGATGGCACCGGCCCCGGCGGGCGCGGCGCTGCTGTCGGCGGCTCGCTGCGGGGGTGCGGCGGCGCCGGTCGGGCCGGCGGCATGCGGGCCGTCGGGGCGCCCGGTGTGCGTGTTCCGCCGGTTCGGTGCCTGCCACAGGGGAGTGACGGCGGCGATGGTGTCGTGGCCGTGCACGGCACCAGGGGTTCCGCCGCCGTCGGCCGGGTCCGGGTGCGTGTCTCCGCTGCGCCGGGCGCCCGCAGCGGCTCCGCCCGCGAGTTCCGCCCGGACCTGGGCCAGGCTCCAGCGTTGCCCCGGCTGTTCGGCCCGGAGGCCGAGGACGGCGGGGGTGAGGCGGCGGGCGGTGCTGCCGGTGCGGGCGGCGAGGGTGAGCCAGCGGCCGAGGCGTTCGGTGACCGGGCGGGCCTGCGGGAGGTCGTCCGGGAGCAGCGGGTCGTGGCCGGTGGCGAGGAGGAAGAGCAGGCCGCCGAGGGCGTACAGGTCGACGGCCGGGTCGGCGACGCAGGTGCCGTCGTGGACGAGGGTGAGCCGGCCGGGCCCCTGTTCGGGGGCGCGGTAGCCGGGGGTGCCGGCGGATCCGGCGGGGCGGCCGGTTTCGGCGGCGAGTTCGAGGTCGACGAGCCGGAGGCGGCCGTCGGGGCGGACCATCACGTTGCCGGGGGAGAGGTCGCGCAGGACGAGTCCTTGGGCGTGCACCTGCTCGACGAGGTCGAGGAGGGCGTGCGCGACCGGTCCGGCTTCGGCCCAGTCGACGTCGGGGCTGCCGTCGCGCCGCAGTCGGGCGGCGACCCAGGCGCCGAGGGGCTGTCCGGCGATTCGTTCCTGCACGAGGAAGACGGAGTCGTCCCGTTCGATCAGTTCGATCGGGTGGGGCGCGAGGCCCTGCCCGTCCAGCCGGGCCAGCAGGGCGGCCTCGTGCCGCAGGGCGTCGCGGGCGTCGGTGCCGGCCCGGTCGACCTCGATGTGTGCGCGGGCCTGCTTGACCACGACCTCGGCGCCGCTCGCGGCCTCCCGGCCGAGGAAGACTCCGCCCTTGGTGCTGTGCCGTAGGGCGGCGGTGATCGCGTACCGCTCGGCGAGCAGCACGCCTGCGCCGCGCTTCGCCCCCCGCCGGGCCGCACCGGCCTCCAGCGGGTCCCGGGCCCAGGACGGCGCCCGGTAGGAGGCGCCGCGCACGTCTTCGGCCCGTTCGCCGTCCGGTCCGTGCAGGACGGACCGGTACTCGCCGTCGTGGCCGAGTTCGGCGCGGGCCGCGAAGGCGCCGAACCGGTAGTGGACCCGGCTGCCGGGCCGGTAGGGGCGGTCGGAGAGCACGACGGGCCCGGGCAGCCCGGCGGTGGCCCGGTCGAGTCCGGCGGCCAGCCGCCGGAACTGGGCGTCGTCGGCCGGGTAGACGGTGATGAACTTGCCAGCCGAACCACGGTCACTGTTGCGGGAGTTGAGTTCGCTCAGCCGCTCCTCCCCGGTGGCGAACTTGAACGGGCACGGGTCGTCGGCGAGGACCCGTGCGACGGCCGCGAGCACCGCTTCGCCCACCGCCGAGGCCGCGCTGACGTGGAGCTTCCAGCCCTGCCCCGGTAGTGGATCCGACGCGGGCGGCCTGGCCGTGCACCAGAAGCCCTCGGCGGTGACCTCCCAGTCGCCGCCGCCTCCCCGGCCGCCGGCTTCCGCCAGCGCCGCCCGCGTCGTCTCCGGCCACGGTCCGGCCGCATCCGGCCCGTGGCCCGCCGATTCCCCGCCCCCGGCCGTACGCAGCGATGTGCCCGCCTCCATTCGCCACCACATCCCTTCGTCTCGTCCGCCGCCCCGCGCGGTGCCCATCTGCTCCGGCACCCGGGCGTGCGGCCCGGCCTGATCGGTTTCCTCGGAAGGAGCGGGAGTGTCGCCCCGGAGCGGGAGTGCCGCCCCCGAGCGGGAGTGCCGCCTCGGTGTGGCGTACCGCCTCGGTACGGCGCGCCGCCCTGGTACGGCGGTGCCGCGCCTGGGGCAGGAGCCCCGGCCGCGCCCGCCCCGGGCCCGGTCTCGCCAGGGCCCGTGTCCGGCGGAGCGCCTTCCCGACCCCCGGTCGGGGCAACTGTCGGGGCAACTCCCGTTCGCAGGACTGAAGTTACTTTCGAGACGGGGGTGGCTCAACGTGGAGCCAGTCACTTCACTCGTAAGGGTGATCAGGAGGCGGTTTCGAATTCGTGCGAGGGCCCCCGTGTGAGCAGTGGGCGCCGGGCACGCGGGGCGCGTGAGACCCGCGCCGGCCCGCCCGGGCGCCCCCGCCGCAGGTTGACGTGCGTCCGTACGCCATCGGCACCCGCGTCCGAACCGCACCGCCACCTCACCGCCGCCAGGTCGCCGAACGGCCGAGGCCCGACCGCCCCCGCGCGCACGGTAGTCTCGACAGGTGCCGAAACTGTCCGACGTCATCACCGCGCTCGAAGAGGTCTACCCGCCGCAGTGGGCGGAGGCCTGGGACGCCGTCGGCCTGGTCTGCGGAGACCCCCAGGCCGAGGTCGGCCGCGTGCTGTTCGCCGTCGACCCCGTGCAGGCGGTCGTCGACGAGGCCGTCGAGTGGGGCGCCGACCTGGTGGTCACCCACCACCCCCTCTATCTGCGCGGCACCACGAGCGTCGCCGCGACCACCTTCAAGGGCCGGGTGGTGCACACGCTGATCAGCAACGGCATCGCCCTGCACGTCGCGCACACCAACGCCGACCACGCCGACCCCGGCGTCTCGGACGCGCTCGCCGAGGCGGTGGGCCTGCGGGTGACCGGCCCGCTGGTGCCGGACCCGACCGACCCGCTGGGCCGCCGCGGCACCGGCCGGATCGGCCTGCTGGAGCCCCCGCTGCCCCTGTCGGCCTTCGCCGCGCAGGTGGCCGAGGGCCTGCCGGCCACCGCCACGGGCGTCCGGGTCTCCGGCGACCCGGACCGGCTGGTGAGCCGGGTCGCGGTGTGCGGCGGTTCGGGCGACGGCTTCTTCGCCGAGGTGCGGGCGGCCGGGGTGGACGCCTACCTCACCGCCGACCTGCGCCACCACCCGGCGTCCGAGGCCGCCGAGGCGGCGCCGGTCGCCCTGGTCGACGCCGCGCACTGGGCCACCGAGTGGCCCTGGCTCACCCTGGCCGAGCGGGCCCTGCACGCCGCCGCCGACCAGCGCGGCTGGGCCGTGGAGACCAAGGTCTCCCACCGGGTCACCGACCCGTGGACCGCGCACGCCCCCATGTCCTTCACCGCCTGACCCGATTCACAGGAGCCTTCCCCTTGAACGCCGCGCCCGCCGACCAGATCCGCCTGCTCGACCTCCAGGCCTTCGACTCGAAGCTCGACCAGCTGGCCCACCGGCGCCGGAGCCTGCCCGAGCACGCCGAGATCGAGAAGGCCTCCGCCGACCACACCGCGCTCAAGGACCTGGTGGTCGCCGCCGAGGCCCAGCAGGGCGACACCACGCGTGAGCTGACCAAGGCCGAGCAGGACGTGGAGCAGGTCCGCGCCCGGTCCGCCCGCAACCAGCAGCGCCTGGACTCCGGCGCGATCACCTCGCCGAAGGACCTGGAGAACCTCCAGCACGAGATCGGCTCGCTGGCCAAGCGCCAGGGCGACCTGGAGGAGATCGTGCTGGAGGTCATGGAGAAGCTGGAGAGCGCCCAGACCAGGGTCACCGAGCTGACCGCGCGCCTGGAGCACTCCACCGTCGTCCTCACCGAGGCCGAGACCCGCCGGGACGCCGCCTTCGCCGAGATCGACACCGAGGCCGACAAGGTCAGGCGGGACCGCGAGACCGTCGCCACCGTCGTCCCCGCCGACCTGCTGAAGCTCTACACCAAGCTGCGCCAGACGCAGGGCGGCGTCGGCGCGGCCCGCCTCTACCAGCGCCGCTGCGAGGGCTGCCGCACCGAGTTCTCCATCACCGAGTTCAACGCCATCAAGGCCGAGCCGGCCGACAAGGTGGTCCGCTGCGAGAACTGCTCGCGGATCCTGGTCCGCACCGCCGATTCGGGCGCCTGACCCGGTGGCGGCTCGCTTCATCGTCGAGGCGGACGGCGGGTCCCGGGGCAACCCGGGGCCGGCCGGCTACGGCGCGGTGGTCCGGGACGGCGACACCGGGCAGATCATCGCCGAGGCCGCCGAGTTCATCGGCCACGCCACCAACAACGTGGCCGAGTACAAGGGCCTGATCGCCGGCCTCAGGGCGGCCCGGGAGCTCGACCCGGACGCCTCGGTGGACGTCCGGATGGACTCCAAGCTGGTCGTCGAGCAGATGTCGGGGCGCTGGAAGATCAAGCACCCCGACATGCAGCCGCTCGCCGCCGAGGCCCGCACGATCCTCCCGCGCGCCCGGGTGACGTACACCTGGATCCCGCGCGAGCGGAACAAGGACGCCGACCGGCTCGCCAACGAGGCGATGGACGCGGGCAAGGCCGGCCGCCAGTGGGAGCCCCGGCCGCGGGCCGCCGCGGTGGTGGACGAGCCGCCGCTGGAGACCGCCGCCCCCAAGGCCGGCTGGGCCGCCGAGGCCGACCTCGGCACCCCGACCACCTTCGTCCTGCTCCGCCACGGCGAGACCGCGCTGACCCCGCAGAAGCGCTTCTCCGGCAGCGGCGGCAGCGATCCGGAACTGTCCGACAAGGGCCGCTGGCAGGCCACCCGTGCCGCTGAGGAACTGGCCGCCCGCGGCAGCATCCAGGCCGTGGTGGCCTCGCCGATGCGCCGCACCCGGGAGAGCGCCGAGATCGTCGCCGCCCGGCTCGGCCTGGAGGTCCGGTACGAGGACGGGCTGCGCGAGGTCGACTTCGGCGCCTGGGAGGGCCTGACCTTCGCCGAGGTGCAGGAGCGCCACCCGGAGGACCTGGCGGCCTGGCTCGGCTCGGCGAAGGCCAAGCCCACCGGCAGCACGGAGAGCTTCACCACGCTCACCCACCGGGCCGGCGTCGCCCGGGACAAGATCATCGCCCGGCACCCCGGCAAGACCGTGCTGGTGGTCTCCCACGTCAGCCCGATCAAGACGCTGGTCCGGCTGGCGCTCGGCGCCCCGCCGGACGCGCTGTACCGGATGGAGCTGTCCGCCGCCTCGTTCTGCGCCGTCCAGTACTACGCGGACGGCAACGCCTCGCTGCGGCTGCTCAACGACACCTCGCACCTGCGCTGACCGCCCGGGGGGGCGGGGAACCGCCCCCCCGGAGCGGGCTCAGTGCACCTCGGTGACCACCACGTCCAGTTGCCACGGCTTGCGCGCCGTCCCCTCGGCCGCGAGCTCCACCCGGTGCCCCAGCGCCCGCAGCGCGTCCAGCAGCTCGGCCGGCGTCTTCGGCTCGACCCCCGTGACCAGCAGGTCCCGCACCAGGCGCCCCTTCGTCGCCTTGTTGAAGTGGCTGACGACCGTGCGCTTGCCGTCGCGCTCCTGCAGCACCCGGACGGTCGCCGTCCGGGACGCCACCTCGCCGGCCGGCTTCCACGCCGCCGCGTACGCCGAACTGCGCAGGTCCAGCACCAGCCCGTCCGCCACCTCCGGCAGCACGGACGCCATCGCGCCCCGCCAGTACGAGCCGAGCGCCCCCGGGCCGGGCAGTTTCACACCCATCGAGCAGCGGTAGGGCGGGATCCGGTCGGAGATCCGCACGGCGCCCCACAGGCCGGAGAAGACCAGCAGCGACCGCTCGGCCCGCTCGTACGCGGCCGCGTCCAGCGTGGCCAGACCCAGGTTGTCGAACAGCACCCCGGTGTACACCTCACCCGCCGGACGGGCACCCGCCACCGGCAGCCCGGCGTTGCGGGCGATCTCGCCGCGCAGCCCGGGGCTGAGCCCCAGCACCTCCGCGGCGGTGTCCTCGTCACCCCGGCAGAGACCGACCAGCGCGTCCAGCACCACGCCGCGCGCGGCCGTCAGCCCGGGCAGCGACAGCCGGTCGAGCGCCACCGGCACCCCGTCCCCGGACGCGGCCTTGCCCTCCGAAGGCGGCAACAGCACCAGCACAGCGGACTCCTCAACACTCTGTGGCGGATGAACCCCGCCACCCTACGCAAAACCGGCCCGCCCCGGGCGGCCCGTCCGGCCGCGGCTACTCGGCGCCACCGGCCCCCGCGACCACGGCCGCCCCGGCCGCGAGCGCCAGGCAGAGCGGCGAGTAGTACCGGGTGTCCAGCCGCTTGAACCGCTCCGACCGCTCGACGACCCTCCCGAACAGCACCAGGCCGCCGGCGCCGCGCGCCAGCATCACCCCGGCCACCGCCCGCACCCCGGCCCGCCGCAGCCGCCGCGGCCCCACCGCCGGCAGCACCCCGGCCTCCGCCCCCACCAGGTACGCGGCCGTTCCGAGCAGCCCCGCCACCGCGACGCAGGCCGCCGGGGACGGCGCTCCGTCGCCCGCGCCGACCACGGTGTCCGCGAACTCCTCCGGCGTCCGCAGCGGCCACGGCGTCACCGCCCACACCGCGTGCAGCGCCCCCGTCGCCGCCAACACCCCGGACACCGCCGCCCCGGTCGCCTTCACCACACCCATCGCCCGAACCCCCTTCGTGAACGACCACTCGACCCCACCCTACGAGCGCTCACACCCGTGCCCCACCCCGCCCGGGCCCCCGCCCGGGAACGGAAATCCGCTGGGGCCGCCCGGCGTTCGCCACTACGGTGAGCAGCGAGGAGAGTGAGCGAGATGACCCTGCGACCCCTGGACCTGGTGCCCGGCGACGACGACGCCGTGGAGGAGTCCCTGTCCGTGCGCCTGCCCGCCGGCCTGCCGGCGGAGACCCGGCAGGCCCTGGAGTTCGCGGTGCGGGCCGCCGCCGAGGCCGTGATGGCCGGGCGGGTGCGGGTGACCGAGGCCCCGGCCGGGTCGGACACCGCCGAGCTGGCCTTCGAGGTCCGCCAGTCCGAGGTGCCGGACGCGCTCACGGAGCAGTCGCAGGAGCCCGGCCAACAGAGGTCCGATCAGCAGGGGCCCGGCCAGCAGAGCCGGTCCGAGCGCCGGGCCGCCATGGTGGCCCGGATCCGCGCCGCCAACGCGGAGACGCTGGAGAGGCTCAAGGACCTGTGACCGAGTACCTGGACCTGGAGGACGTCACCTACCTGGCCGGCGGCCCGGAGAACATCCGGGACCTCGGCGGCCTGCTCTCGGCGATCGCCCGCCCGCAGGCGAGCCTGTTCGGCGGGGACGCCTACCCGGACCCGTGGACCAAGGCCGCCGCCCTCGGCCAGAGCCTGTCCCGCAACCACCCGCTGATCGACCGGAACAAGCGCACCGCCTTCGAGGCGATGCTGCTGTTCCTGGACTACAACGGCGAGCCGTACACCGACCCGCACCCGGACGACGCGGTGGCCTTCGTGCTCCGGCTGGCCACCGGCGGCTACGACGACGCCGTCGTGCTCGCGGGCAAGGACCTGAAGTCGCTGCTGGGGCGCTGAGCCCAACAGCACCGGCAGTCCAGTGCCACCGGCGGCCCGGCGCGTCCGGCGGGGTGATCCGTCCGGAATCACCCGATTCGCCCTACGCTGCCTGCATGCCTCGCCGAAAACTGCGCGTCAAGGCCGCCGAATCCGCCCGGATCAACACCGAACTGACCGAACTCCGCGCCCGTCTGGAGATCCACACCGAGTGGCCGGAGCCGGTGTTGGCCGAGGCGGAGGAGGCGGCCGAGCGCCCCCGGCTGCCCGAACACGACGCCACCGACCTGCCGCTGTTCACCGTCGACCCGCCCGGCTCGCGCGACCTCGACCAGGCCATGCACCTGCTCCACCGCCCCGGCGGCGGCTACCGGGTGTACTACGCCATCGCGGACGTCGCCGCCTTCGTCCGCCCGGGCGGCGCCATCGACGCCGAGGCCCGCCGCCGGGTCGAGACCCTGTACTTCCCGGACCACCGCGTCCCGCTGCACCCCGCCCGGATCTCCGAGGACGCCGCCAGCCTGCTGCCCGGCGAGCCCCGGCCCGCCCTGCTCTGGCAGCTGGACCTGGACGCCGACGGCGCCGTGGTGCTCGCCGACCTGCGCCGCGCCCTGGTCCGCTCGCACCGCCGCCTCGACTACGCGGCCGTCCAGCGCGCGGTGGACCTCGGCGGCGCCGACGAGCAGCTCGCCCTGCTCGCCACCGTCGGCCGACTGCGCGAGGAGCAGGAGCGCGCGCGGGGCGGGATCAGCCTGCCGGTGCCCGAGCAGGAAGTCGAGGAGACCCTGCACGGCTACGTCCTCGGCTACCGCGCGCCCGGCCCCGCCGACGGTTGGAACGCCCAGATCTCGCTGCTCACCGGCCTGGCCGCGGCCGAGTTGATGCTCGACGCGGGCGTCGGCCTGCTGCGCACCCTGCCCGCCGCGCCCGCCGCCGCGTACGAGCGGCTGCGCCGGATCGCCGCCGCACTGGACGTGGACTGGCCGCAGGCGCTCCGGTACCCGGAGCTGATCCGCTCGCTGGACCCGGACGCGCCACTGGACGCCGCCTTCCTCAACGCGTGCACCGGCCTGCTGCGCGGCGCTGGCTACCACGCCTTCGACGAGTCCCGGGGCCTGCCCGCCCCGGCCGATCCGGGCCACGCCGCGCTCGCCGCGCCGTACGCGCACTGCACCGCGCCGCTGCGCCGGCTCGGCGACCGCTTCGCGCAGGAGGTGTGCGCGGCGGTGGCGGCGGGGGAGGAGGTGCCGGACTGGGCGCGCGAGGCGCTGCCCGCCGTGCCGGGCCTGATGGCGAGCGGGGACCGCCGTGCGGGCGAGGTCGAACGGGCCTGCGTGGACCTGGTGGAGGCGGAGCTGCTGGCCGGCCGGGAGGGCGAGGACTTCACCGCCGTGGTGATCGACGTGGACGAGCGGCGGCCCGCGGCCGGCACCGTGCAGCTGCGCCGGCCCGCCGTCCGGGCCCGCTGCGACGCCGCCCCGGCCGGGGCGGCGCTGCCGCTCGGCGGGCTGATCCGGGTCCGGCTGACGCAGGCCGACCCGGTCACCCGCACCGTCCGCTTCGCCGCCGTCTGACCTCCACGCTCCTACCCGCCCCCCGGCGCCCGCCCGACACCGCCACCCGGACGGTCCGTCACACGGCCCCCGGGGGCCGCCCAGGTGGGAGGATCGGTCCCGTGCCCGAAGCCCAGTCCTCCACCGCCCCGGGGCGCCGCCGCCGGCAGCTCGTCCTGGCGATCTGCTGCCTGAGCCTGTTCATCGTCGGCCTGGACAACACCGTGGTGAACATCGCCCTGCCGGCGATCCAGCGGGACCTGGACGCCCCGGCGTCCGGACTGCAGTGGATCATCGACGCCTACACCCTGGTCCTGGCCTCGCTGTTGATGCTGTTCGGCTCGGTGGCCGACCGCTTCGGCCGCCGCCGGGTCTTCCAGACCGGGCTGCTGTGCTTCGCGCTCGGCTCGCTGCTGTGCAGTCTGGCGCCGAGCCTGGAGTGGCTGGTGGCGTTCCGGGCGCTTCAGGCGGTCGGCGGGTCGATGCTGAACCCGGTGGCGATGTCGATCATCACCAACACCTTCACCGACCCGAAGGAGCGGGCCCGGGCGATCGGCGTCTGGGGCGGTGTGGTCGGCATCTCGATGGCGCTCGGCCCGCTGCTGGGCGGCTTCCTGGTGGAAGGGGCGGGCTGGCCGTCGATCTTCCTGATCAACGTTCCGGTCGCCGTGGTCGCCATACTCCTGACCGCCCGTTACGTTCCGGAGTCCCGCTCGCCCCGGCCGCGCCGGCTGGACCCGGTCGGGCAACTGCTGATGATCGTCCTGCTGGGCTGCGGCACCGCCGCCATCATCGAGGGCCCGGGCAACGGCTGGACGTCCCCGCTGATCCTCGCCCTGGCGGCCGCCGCCGTGGCCGCGCTGATCGCCTTCCCGCTCTGGGAGCGGCGGGTGGCCGAGCCGCTGGTGGACCCGCGGTTCTTCGCCAGCGCGCCGTTCACCGGCGCCACCGTCACCGCGGTCTGCGCCTTCTCGGCGCTGGGCGGCTTCCTCTTCCTCAACACGCTCTACCTGCAGAACGTCCGGCACTACGACCCGTTCGAGGCGGGCCTGTGGACGCTGCCGATGGCCGCGCTGATGCTGGTCTGCGCGCCGCTGTCCGGCCGGATCGTCGGCAGCCGGGGCCCGCGCGGCCCGCTGGTCGCGGCCGGGCTGGGCCTGGCCGCGAGCGGGCTGCTGTTGACCAGGCTGGCGGCCGACTCCCCGGCGGCGCTGCTGCTGGCCGCGTACGCGCTGTTCGGCTTCGGCTTCGGCATGGTCAACGCGCCGATCACCAACGCGGCCGTCTCCGGCATGCCGCGCGCCCAGGCGGGGGTGGCCGCGGCGGTCGCCTCGACGAGCCGCCAGGTCGGCCAGTCGCTGGGGGTGGCGGTGATCGGCACGGTCGTCACCTCGGCCGTGGTCGGCCCGGTGGCGACGGGCTTCGCCCCGGCCAGCCACGCCGGCTGGTGGATCCTGGTGGGACTGGGCGGCGCGATCCTCCTCCTCGGCCTGGCCACCACCACCCCGTGGGCGACCGCGACCGCCGTCCGGGTGGCCGCCCGCCTCGGCGGCGAGCCGCCCGCGGTCCGCTCCGGTGTACGGGAGGCCCCACCCGAGCGGCTACGATGACCACTACGGCGGAAGAGCCGGCCGGGCGGTCGCGACGGGTCCCTGACCCGCCGAGGAACGTCCGGGCTCCACAGAGCAGGGTGGTGGGTAACGCCCACCCGGGGTGACCCGCGGGACAGTGCCACAGAAAACAGACCGCCCACCGCTTCGGCGGCGGGTAAGGGTGAAACGGTGGTGTAAGAGACCACCAGCGACCGGGGTGACCCGGCCGGCTCGGTAAACCCCACCTGGAGCAAGGTCAAGATCGGTGCCCTCGGGCACCGTGCGCGGATGCCTGAGGGCTGCTCGCCCGAGTCCGCGGGTAGACCGCACGAGGCTGTCGGCAACGGCAGCCCTAGATGGATGGCCGCCTCCCCGGGCCGCGCGAGCACCCCGGGAGACAGAACCCGGCGTACAGGCCGACTCTTCCGCCGCCCAGCTTGGCCGAGGCCCCCTGACCTGCGCAACAGCAGGTCAGGGGGCCTTCGTCGTCGGGGCCCCCCGGGCCGCGCGAGCACTCCGGGAGACAGAGCCCGGCGTACAGGCCGGCTCTTGCGCCGCCGCTGTCCGCCGCTGTCCGCCGCTGCCCGCCGCTGCCCGCCGCTGCGCGGTGGCGGCGTCAGGTGGATCGGCCGGCCAGTTCCTCCAGGGCCCGGACGGCGCGGTCGGCGTCGTCGGCGGTGACGAACAGGTGGTCGTGGTGGAAGCCGGCCACCACGTTGCAGCTGATCCCCTCCTCGGCGAGGCGCCCGGCGACGGCGGCGGTGAGACCGACGGCCTCCAGCGCGGAGTGGATCTGCAGGGTGATCCAGGCCGCCACGTACTCGTAGCGCAGCCCGAGCGCGTCGGCCTCCTCCTGGGCGACGACGACCGTGACGCCTTCGGGTTCGGCGACGGTCACCACCGGCCGCATGCCGGCGGGCACCTTGGCGGGCAGCGTGCAGTAGACGTACCGCCCCGGGTTGAGCAGCGGGCGCATCCCGTGCAGCAGCTTCGCGAGGTCTCGTTCACCGGCCATGCCCGTCACCGTAGCGGCTGGGCGGCGGGTGGGGGGCCGGTGCGCCGTCCGTGTCGGTGTCCTGTGACACCGAAGATGGATCACTTGCCAGCGAAGTTGGACCGACGCTAGTTTGCGACAGCGAAGTTGGACCAATAGGGCTGTCGTCAGGCGGGGACGCGGTGGGAGAGCCAGCCCATGCGCTGGATCAGGATGCGCTAACGGGCTTTGAGCTGGACTTCTGCGTTGACGGGGTCCGTCAGCGTGGGCCGCTGCGGACGAATTGGGACGTGCGGTTCGAGACGGTGGAGCCGGTCCGTGAGTTCAGTTGGCACAAGTTCGCCCGGGGTTTCGCGGGCTGGTACTACTCGGCGACGGTGGGAGATCACGTCGGCTACGCCTGGGTCGGACGGCCCGATCCGGTGTTCATGGCGAACGTCCGCTGGCTGAACCGATACCGGCGGGCCCGCTGCGGCAGGCCGGCGGACGTGGCCGACCGGCTGCTGGAGGTCTTCCGTGAGCCGAAGGGTCTGTGGGAAGGCGCCGGGCTGGTCGGAGACCGGTTGCAGGTGCTGCCGGTGCTGTTCCACCTGTTGTGGTCCGGGGCCTTGGGAACCGACCTGGCCGGCGTCCTGATGGCGGCCGACAGCCTGGTCTGGACGGAGGGAAGCGGATGAGCGCGTTGAAGCGACCACCGGCGTTGGCGGTCGGCCACAGGGTTCGGTTCGAGGGCCAGGTCAGGGGGGTTCTGGAGGTCACGGCCCAGGCCGTCGTGGTGGAGGACGCGGAGACCGGGCACAGGGTGGTCGCGTTGATCAACCTGTTCGAGGCGGCAGACTTCGAGGTCCTGTTCCAGCCCGAGCGGATGCCGCTGCCCGCGGTCGGGCTGCTGGAGGCGTTCCCGCCCGAGACGGTGAAGCAGGCACTGTGGTGGGAGGCGCACATCCTGGAGGTCCTGCACGGGATCGCGCCGGACGCGGGGCCGGGCGCCCAGCCGCGGCCAGGCTACGGGCCGGGTTCCTCGGTGACCTCGCGACAGCGCGTGAAGGCGGCCGAGCTGGCCGCCGCGGGCCACGACGTCGCGCCCCAGACGATCGCGAACCGGCGCCGCCGTTACCAGGCCGAGGGTCTGGTCGGCCTGGCCGACCGCCGTCCGGTCCGCAAGCGGGCGGAGTTCGGCTCGGTGGCCGAGCCGGTCGTCGAGGCGATGCGCAAGGCGATCAAGGAGGGCGTCGACACCTCGACCCGCAACGGGGCCTACCTGATCTGGCGGACCGGGGAGATCCTGCGGGAGTCGGAAGGCGGGGCGGTCGAGCTGCCGGCCCGCCGGACGCTCTACCGGCTGCTGGCGAAGCTGACGAAGGGCACCCACGCGATGAGCTCGGCGGTCACACGCCGATCGAAGGCTCATGGAGCAAGCGCGCCGTTCGGCCAGTGGACGGTGTCGGCTCCGGGAGAGGTCATGCAGATCGACTCCACGCCGCTGGACGTGATGGTCCGCCTCGACAACGGGGTGGTGGGCAAGGTCGAGCTGACGGGCATGATCGACGTCGCGTCGCGGACGCTGTCGGCGGCGGTGCTGCGGCCGACGACGAAGTCGGTGGACGCGAGCGTGCTGCTGGCCCGCACCGTCACCCCCGAGCTGATGCGGCCTGGCTGGGTCGACGCGCTGAAGATGTCCCGGTCGGTGCTGCCGCACCGCCGCCTGCTGTCCTTGGACGAGCGGCTGGAGCACGCGGCCGCGAAGCCGGTCATCGTCCCGGAGATGATCGTCTGCGACCACGGCAAGGTTTTCGTCTCCCGCAACTTCCGGGCCTCCTGCCGGTTCCTGGAGATCGACTTCCAGCCCACCCACAAGGGATCGCCCTTCCAGAAGGGCCACATCGAGAAGATGCTGGGCTCGGTCGCCACGATGTTCGCCCAGTTCCTGCCGGGCCACACCGGCCGCAACACCGATCAGCGCGGCCGGCACCCCGAGCAGGAGAACCTGTGGTCGCTGCCCGAACTTCAGGAACTGCTGGACGAGTGGATCGTCGCGCACTGGCAGAACCGACCGCACGAGGGCCTGCGCGATCCCGACCACCCGGGGCGGCTGTTCACGCCGAACCAGAAGTACGCCGCCCTGGTCGAGTCCTGCGGTTACGTTCCGGTCGCGCTCAGCGGGCAGGACTACGTCGAGCTGCTACCTGCGGCCTGGCGGGCCGTCAACTCCTACGGCGTCCGAATCAACAACCGCACCTACGACAGCCCCGAGCTGGGCCCGATGCGCCTGCGCGACTCCGGCGTCACCGCCAAGCGCGGGCTCTGGGAAGCCCACCGCGACCCCTACGACGCCTCCCGGGTCTGGGTCCGCGACCACCGCGGGGACAGCGGCTGGGTCCAGGCAAACTGGAAGTACTTGAACCGGGCACCGGTCCCCTTCGGTGACCTGGCCTGGGACCACGTCAGCCACCAACTGCCCAAGGCCACCGAGGAGGAACTCGCCCAGGCCGTCGCCGACCTGCTGACCCGCGCCCACGCCGGCCCCGACCGGCTCGCCGCGAGCAAGAAGGACCGGAGGCCGGGGTCGGCCAAGGCCGAGTGGCGAGTTGCTGCCCGGACGAAGGCCGCCCCGCTCACCATCCCGTCCCCAGTACCGGAAGTGCCGCGGCAGCCCGAAACCGAAGCGCCCGAGGACGACGGCGATCTCGCCGAGGTGATCCCGCTGGGACTGTTCAACCCGCTCGAAGACCCCTGGAGACGCTCGTGACCGCGCTGCCCATCGACGATCCAGACGAGGACTTCGGACGGCAGCTGACCACCCTGCCGGGCTGGCGCGCATTCGTCGAAGCGTCTCTTAACGAACCCATGGTCGCGCTGACGAAGGCCGAGTACGACGCGCTGGGCACGGCAGACCGGGACACTTACGACGACGACCGGCTCGACCACCATGCCCGGCTCCAGGTGGTCGCCTATCCGTCAGCTGCCCTTCCAAGTCCGCCCGCGAAGCGGCGAGGGCGGCCGCTCCTTCATCACCAGACTGGCCGAGGCGAACCATCTGAAGCCCGGCTACCTGCGCAAATTCTTGGCAGAGCCCCCGCATTACAGAGGGATGCCGTCCTGGGAGCGCATCGCTGCTGCCACCGGGCGCGACCCGGTTCAGCTCCGGCAGATCCTGGAGACGACACAATGCCAAGAGTGCGGGGCACCGATGACCCCAACTTCCAGCTTCGGTGTCAGGGCCAGGACCTGCTCGACGAACTGCCGACAGCGCAGCCGCGTCACCAACTCGCATTACCGGCGGACGGCTCCCTGCCGCGTCTGCGGCAAGCCCATGGACTATCGGGTCGGGCAGCGACGATACCTGTGCTCCAGCGATTGCCGACGCTTCGCGTTCGAGTGCCGTCGCCGCGGTCAGCCGCTGCCGCGTCGACACGAGAATGAGGCGGACGGAGAAGACCCACTGGCGGAGACCTGCCCCGGCTGCGGCGAATATCTGCCGCAGCCCAGAAAGCGGCGAGCCTGCTCAAGGCGCTGCACCCGCAGAACCCGCCGCTGGATTCGAACCCCGATGCCCCCGCCGACCTCCTGCATCCATTGCGGCGGCCTGGCGTTCGCCCTCCCGGACGGCCGCCCTCGGACCCTGTGCTCGGAAGCGTGCCTCACCAAGCACATCGACCAATGCCGCAACGACCCGAAGAAATGTCCAGCCTGCGGGGTGTTGATGGCGAGTCTTCCACCTCGCAGCAACATGGGGCCGGCCCGCAAATGGTGCTCGTCCACATGCTGCCACCAAGGCTTCCGCTGGAGAGCAGAGCTCCGCGAACGATCACAACTCCCACCTCGGCCCCTGTCCCTCGAAGAACTCTTGAAGACTGGCCGCAGCGAGGTCGAACTGATCGAACCAGGAGGCGGTGGTCGACCTCCAGACCCGCCCGGAGCCCGCCAGCGCGAACAGATGCCCGCCCCCGTCGCTGGCGAATACCAGGGCGGGTTCTTCTCCGTCGATTTGGATGGTCCCGTACTCGCGGAAGTGGTCTGCGACCAGCGAGGCCGGGTGGACGAAGTAGCCGTTCTCCACATCGGGCAAGGAGACTTCGTCGATCACCCAGTACATCGTGGTCAGGTCCGAGGGAATCGGCGTCAGCTCCACGAGTATGTCGGTGGCCCGATGGCTCGCGTCCGAAGCATGCAAGACCACGTTGCTTCCCGGGTCGAAGCCAAACCGCGCCTGGAATGACTCCATCAGCTTCGCGAGTGCCGTACTCGCCTGCGCACACCAACCGCGAAGCCACTCGGCATCAAGCCGTTCGTCAGCCACGGTCACCCCTTCTCTTCCTTCGTCGATGGCGCGGATTGGGCTAGAAGGGCGGCTGCCAGTCATGCCAGTTCGGCGCGTAGCCAGGCGCGGGCCAGTGCTCGGAATGGCCTGGGTAGCTCCACTGGCGGCCCACCCATTCGCATTCCGGTATCTGCCCTTCCCAGTCGTCTACACAGCGGTCGGCCCAGTCCCGACCAACCAGCACCGGACGGGTAACAACGCCGTCGGCGGTCTCCTGTACTCGCACAACCAGACCCAGCTCATTGACTCCAGGATTTCCGCGCGGCCCATAGGACACATCGAGCGTTCCAGACCGAGAGGCGTCCACGAGGACCTGCTCAAGTTCAGCCGGGATGCAGGCAGTCAACTCCAGTCCGTCGAGCGTCACCTGCGGCCCCCAGGCCGCATCGACCGCCACGCAGAACAGCCTGCCGGCGTCGTCAAAGTAGGTGTACACGCAGGGGGCTTCAGGGCCAATGCCGAACTGCGCGCCCAGAATATGCGGATAGTGAGGGTCGGCCTGGAATCGACGCAGCTCGACCATGCCCGGCAGCAGCGCAGCGACGTCGTTGATGCCTGTCCCGAAGTGCAGCGGCCCGATGCTTTCTAGTGGTACCAGCGCCCAGACCGGCCGCGTTGGTCCATCCACAGCTTGCCGAAGCTCTGCTGCCGCCATCTCACACCTCTGCTCGTACGCGCTTCCCCAAGTTGAGAGGCTCAGCATCGCTTGCCCTAGCAGCGATCTCAAGATCGTTCACGCGAACCCGGTCAGAGACAAGTTCAGGGACTGCCATCAAGGTCGACTGGGTCAAGTGACCATGCCAACCGCACTCCCGTCACAAGATCGGTCCAACTTCGCTGTCCCAAACCGCATAGTGATCCGTCTTGGGTGGCACGAACAGCCATCGGTCCAACTTCAGTGGCATGTCGTCCACCTTCGCTGTCACAGGTCAGTCGGATCGTGTCGGGATCCGTTGACGAGCGACAGTCGCCGATATATCGTCGAACTATCGAGACAGTAACTCGACTGGCTCGGTGAACGAGGAGGTGAGCGCCATGCGCTCAGGAAACCGAGGAAATCCGGGAATGCGATTCCGTGGTGAGGGTCCGCGCGGCGGTCCGCGCCGCGGGCCGGGGCCGGACTTCGAAGGGCGGGAGTTCGAGGGCCGGGAGGCCTTCGGCGGCTTCGGCCCGCCGCCGTTCGGCGGCGGTGGGCCCGGGCGGCCGATGGGCGGTCCGTTCGGGCACGGCTTCGGTGGGCACGGCGGGCGCCGCGGCGGTCCGCACGGGCGGCGCGGCGGCCGGGCGCGGCGCGGGGACGTCAGGGCCTCGCTGCTGGCGCTGCTCAAGGAGCGGCCGATGCACGGCTACGAGATGATCGCGGAGATCTCCGAGCGGACGGGTGGGGCCTGGCGGCCCAGCCCGGGCTCGATCTACCCCAACCTCCAACTGCTGGAGGAGGAGGGCCTGATCACCGCGGAGGAGGTCGGCGGCAAGCGGCTTGTCTCGCTCACCGAGGCGGGCCGGGCCGAGGCCGAGGCGGGGCCCGCCGAGCCGTGGGCGGAGGCCGGTCGGGAGGTCGACTGGGAGGCCGTCCAGGAGGTCGGCCAGGCGCTGGCCGCGGTCGACCAGGCGATCCGTCAGGTGATGGCGACGGGCACCGAGGCGCAGCGCGCGAAGGGCCTGGCGGTGCTCACCGAAGCGCGCAAGAAGCTGTACCTGATCCTCGCCGAGGATGACTGACCGGCGCGGGGGGTCGTGCGACACCGGTACGGCGGGCGGTACGGCGGGCGGTACGGCGGGCGGTGCGGCTGCTCAGGGGTGGACCGTGAACAGGGCCACGCAGGCGAGCAGCAGCACCGCCCAGCCGAACCAGAGCCAGCCGTTCGGGCCGATCACCACGGTGTAGACGCACACCGCCACCAGCAGTGCCCCGGTGACGCCGGCGATCTGCCGGTTGTGGTGCGCGACCGTCTGGGAGCGGCTCCGGGGGTGCCGTACCGTTCTCGCCATGCCGTCCTCCCGGGGAGGCTGGGGGCGGCGGCCGGTGCGGCGCGGCCGTCAGCCGGACGCGCGGGCGGTGGCCGCCTCGTCGAACTCGTAGCGCCAGTGCCAGCTGATGCCCCGCACCTGCTTGGACCGGACGTACACCAGTGTGCGCGCGGGGGAGTCGCCGTGCGCGGGGACCGGCACCTTGTAGGTCTTCGGCACGCCGAACATCGGCCCCAGTGGGATGGGGAGGATGCGGCCGTCCAGGGGGCCGCCGACGAATTCGGTGTCCGCGCTCTTCACCCCACCAGGGTCTCACCTCCGCACGGGTGACCGAGCGGGCTCCCCCTTGCGGGCGGTGTGTCGGGCGGGTGCGGGGAGTGTGACCGGAGAGGCACCGCCCCCGGTCATCCGGAGGCCCCGCGCACCCTTATCCTTCCTGTTACGCCCTCGGGGTTCACCCGGGTCAGCGGGCCCCGTACGGGCCGGGCGGGGCGCGGATCCGCGCGCCCTCCGGCCGACTTGGCGCGGACAGCGTGCTGCCGCGACTGCGTACCGTGACCCGGGCGTCGGCTCTCCGGTGACCCCGGTTCCCGGTCGGCAGGGCGTGGACAGCAGGGCCGAGCACCACCCCGGGAAGCAGCGGGGGGCGCTGTGCGTTGCGTCGGAGTGGTACGTCGAACGCTGTGCCGCACCAGGCACGGCAGCGCGCGGAAGGGGCCCGATGGAAGCCGGCGGCAGGTGGACGACCTGGTGGCAGAAGCGTGATCGTCAGCGGGCGGGTGACGTGGACAGCCCCGCCGCCAGACTGGATCAGCTGCTCGGCGCGGTGCGCGCCGGATTCCCGCTCGCGCCGGCCGCGCATCCGGCCGGCTACCGCTGTTCCTGCGACCGGGTGGCCTGTCCGGCCCCCGCCCAGCACCCGGTCTCCTTCGCCTGGCAGACCCAGGCCACCACCGATCCCGAGCAGCTCGCCCGCTGGCTCGCCCGCGACCCGCAGACCAACTTCATCACCGCCACCGGGCGCGCCCACGACGTGCTGGACGTCCCGGCCGAGGCCGGCCGGCTGGCCCTGGAACGGCTGACCGAGCGGGGCGTCGAGGGCCCGGTCGCCGCCGTCGGCGAGGACCGCTACCTGTTCTTCACCGCCACCCGGGGCACCCCGCAGGACGAGGACGAGTGGTGGCCGAGCGCCCTCGACTCCACCCCGGACACCATGTCCGAGCACCCCGGCCTGCGCTGGCACTGCCGCGGCTCGTACACCCTGCTGCCGCCGGCCGCGCTGCCGGACGGCTCGCAGGTGCGGTGGCTGCGCGGGCCCGAGCAGCCGCTGCCGGACCCGCTGCGCGTCCTGGACGTGCTCACCGACGCCTGCACCGAGGTGGGCGCGGTCGCCGAGGAGCAGTGGCTCATCGGCTGAACCGGCGCCCCCTCCGGCTGCGGACGGTCACGGCAGGGTGAGGATCTCCGCGCCGTCCGCCGTGACGACCAGGGTGTGCTCGAACTGGGCGGTCCGCTTGCGGTCCTTGGTGACGACCGTCCAGCCGTCCGCCCAGATCTCGTAGTCGTAGGTGCCCAGGGTGAGCATCGGCTCGATGGTGAAGGTCATCCCCGGCTTGATCACCTCGGTGGCCCGCTCGCTGTCGTAGTGCGGGATGATCAGGCCGGAGTGGAACGACGTGTTGATGCCGTGCCCGGTGAAGTCCCGCACCACGCCGTAGCCGAAGCGCTTGGCGTAGGACTCGATGACCCGCCCGATCACGTTGATCTGACGGCCGGGCTTGACCGCCTTGATCGCCCGGTTGAGGGATTCGCGGGTCCGCTCGACCAGCAGCCGGGACTCCTCGTCCACGTCGCCCACCAGGTAGGTGGCGTTGAGGTCGCCGTGCACCCCGTGGATGTACGCGGTGGCGTCGATGTTGACGATGTCGCCGTCCTGCAGCACGGTCGAGTCCGGGATGCCGTGGCAGATCACCTCGTTGATCGAGGTGCAGACCGACTTGGGGAAGCCGCGGTAGCCGAGGTCGGACGGGTAGGCGCCGTGGTCGCACATGTAGGTGTGGGCGACGGCGTCCAGCGCGTCGGTGGTGACGCCGGGGGCGATCAGCTTGGCGGCCTCCGCCATCGCCTGGGCGGCGATCCGGCTCGCGATCCGCATCTTGTCGATCGTCTCGGCGGTCTGCACCTCGGGCCCGGTGTACGGCGTCGGGGCGGGGCGCCCGACGTACTCGGGGCGCGCGATGTGCGCCGGGACCTTGCGGGTGGGGGACTGGATGCCGGGTACGAGAGCCATGGCCGCGAGTCTATCGGCCGGTCCCCGTCCGACCGGGCGGTGTGCGCGGCGGCCCGGGCCGGGGAATGATCGGTACGACCCCATCGCGTTGACGGGAGGGCACCATGCCCCTGGGATTCCACCGCAAGCCGACCGGCAAGCCCGGCGAGTGGTTCTACTGCATCAAGCACGGCAAGGTCGAGGAGGGGCCGGAGTGCCCCGCCAAGGACCGCCTCGGCCCGTACGACAGCCCGGAGGAGGCCGCGCACGCCCTGCAACTCGCCGACGAGCGCAACCGGGAGTGGCGGCAGGGCGACGAGCGCTGGAACGACGGGCCGAAGGGCGGCGACGGCGAGTAGCGGCCTCTACGGCGCCCGGCCGCCGCTAAGCCCGGCCGCCGCTAAGCCCGTCAGCCGTCAGCCGACCGCCGACCGCCGTCAGTCCGTCGCCGCGGCGGCCTCCTGCTCGCGCTCGCGTTCCGCGCGTTCGTGCCCGGCGCGGACGGCGGCGGTGTGCGGGTCGGTGCGGTCGTCGTAGGCGAGCAGCTTGGGCAGCGCGGCGGCCACCGCGAGGACGGCGGCGACGCAGATCAGGCCGCCGCTCCAGACGGCGGCGCGGACGCCGACCAGCCCGGCCATGGTGCCGGCCCTGACCTGGCCGAGCTGGGGGCCGACGGAGTAGCTGAGCAGTTCGACGCCGGCCATCCGGCCGCGCACCTCGTCCGGGATGGACTGGTTCCACATGGTCGAACGGGCCAGCCCGCTGATCTCGTCGGCGCCGCCGGCCAGCGCCAGGCCGAGCAGCACCAGCCAGATGCTCCCGGACAGGCCCGCCAGGGCCATGGCCGCGCCCCAGCCGACGGCGGCGACCACCAGCAGCCGGCCGTGCCGGTGGATCCGGGACGTCCAGCCGCTGGTCGCCCCGACCAGCAGGGCGCCGACCGCGGAGGCCGCGTACATCGGGCCCAGCGCCCAGTCCGCGCCCAACTCGGAGGCCAGGAAGGGGAAGACGGCCACCGGGAAGGCGAACAGCATCGCGCAGACGTCGATCGCGTAGGTGCCGAGCAGGTCCTTGCGGCTCCACGCGTACCGGACGCCGGTGAGCACCGCCCGCACCGACGGCCGCTCGGCGCCGGTGGCCGGCGGCACCGCCCGGATCCGGACGAGCAGCAGCAGCGAGACGGCGAAGGTGAGCACGTCCAGCGCGTACGCGGTCTCCACCCCGGAGAATGCCACCACGACGCCGGCCAGCGCCGGCCCGGCCACCGAAGCCGCGTTGTGGTACAGGGAGTTGAGGGCGAACGCGGCGGTCAGGTGCTGGTGCGGGACGATCCGCGGGGTGAGCGAGTCCAGCGCCGGGCGCTGCAACCCGTCGCAGGCCGCGACCAGCGCGGCGACCAGGTAGATCGGCCAGAGCAGCGGGGACGGCAGCAGCGCGTTCAGCAGCAGCAGCCCGGCGAGCAGGCCCAGCCCGGTCTCGGCGCGCAGCACCAGCTTCCGGCGGTCCAGGGCGTCGGCGAGGGCGCCGCCCCACAGGCCGAAGACGATCAGTGGGACGAGCTCGAAGGCGCCGATCAGGCCGACCGCGAAGGAGGAGCCGGTCAGTTCCTTGATCTGCATCGGCACGGCGACGTAGGTCAGGAAGCTGCCGAAGCTGGTGACGCAGCCGGAGAGCCAGAGGAAGCGGAAGTCGCGGGAGGCGTGCCAGGGCGAGAGGTCGGGTGCCAGCGAGCGCAGCAGCGGGCGCAACCGTCGGGAGGTGCCGGGGGGATGCGGGGGTTCGTCGTCCTTCACGAGCCAGCATCCTCCGACGTGGGCGCCCGGGTTCGCAAAGGGTTTTTCCGACCGACACACGGTCGTCGGCCCGACACCTCACCGTCAGGGCCGGGTCGGGCCGGGCCGGGGCTACCAGCGGCTGATCGCGGGCGGTGCGGTCAGCCGGCCGGCGAGTTCGGCGAGCCGGTCCAGCGCGGTGCGGCGGGCCGGGGGCTGCCCGGCGGCGGTGCTGACCAGGTGCTGGGCGAGGTCGAAGGGCTCCTCGTCGGCGGTGCCGACGAGGAGCCGCTCGTGCGCGAGCCCGCCGAGGTCGCCCGGCTCGGCGGGGGCGGCGCCGTCCAGCGCGAGCACGGTCGCGCCGTGCCGACGGGCGTCCTGCACCCGTTCCAGCAGCGGCGCGCCGGCCGCCACCGGCGCCACCACCAGGACGGTGGCGCCGCGCCCGGCCCCGGAAAGCCGGCGCAGGCCGTGCGCCAGGTGCGCCGGGGCGCCGGCCGGCGGAGCGTGCCGCAGCAGGGTCGGCGCCAGCCGGGGGACGGCCGACCAGGCGGCCTCGTCCTCCAGATGGGCGGCCAGGTGCCAGGGCTCGTACGCCTCGGTGCCGACCAGCAGCAGTTCGCCGGCCCCGCGCCGCGACACCGAGCGCCGCAGCGACCCGGCGAAGCCGCCGACCGCCTCCAGCCAGCCGGTGCCCGCCAGGTGCTGCCGGAGTGCCGAAACTCTCACCGCGTCCATGCGGCCCAGAATGTCGCGCCCGGCCGGGGGTTTGACAGGATCGGCCCATGACTTCCCTCGATTCAGCGACAAACCCGGCCCACGAACTGCCGGACGTCTCACAGCTGGTGATCGGTGTCCTCGGCGGCACCGGCGACCAGGGGCGCGGCCTGGCCCTGCGACTGGCCAAGGCCGGCCAGCAGGTGATCATCGGCTCGCGCGACGCGGCCCGGGCCGAGGCCTCCGCCGCCGAGCTGGGCCGCGGCGTGCGTGGCGCCGACAACGCCACCGCCGCCCGGGAGAGTGACGTGGTGATCGTCGCGGTGCCCTGGGACGGGCATGCCGCGACCCTGACCGCGCTGCGCGAGGAACTCGCCGGCAAGATCGTGGTCGACTGCGTCAACCCGCTCGGCTTCGACAAGCAGGGCGCCTACGCGCTGAAGCCGGAGGAGGGCAGCGCCGCCCAGCAGGCCGCCGCGCTGCTGCCGGACTCCCGGGTCACCGCCGCCTTCCACCACCTCTCGGCGGTGCTGCTGCAGGACGAGTCGGTGGAGCAGATCGACACCGACGTCATGGTGCTCGGCGAGGAGCGGGCCGCCACCGACATCGTGCAGGCGCTGGCCGGCCGGATCCCCGGCATGCGGGGGATCTTCGCTGGCCGGCTGCGCAACGCGCACCAGGTGGAGTCGCTGGTGGCCAACCTGATCTCGGTCAACCGCCGCTACAAGGCCCACGCGGGCCTGCGGGTGACGGACGTCTGAGATCGGCCCTTCTGAGACCGGACCGTTCGGGACCGGACCGTTCGAGACCGGACCGTCGGGACCGGACCGTTCGAGACCGGTCTCGCTGAGGCCGATCGAGCCGTGTCGGCCTCACCCCTGGACCAGCTCCGGGGGTGAGGTCGGCGACAATGGGTGCGGCCGCAACCCGGCCGACCGCACCCGGCCTTAGGAGCCTCCCGCCATGCCCCGCACGTCCCTCTTCGCCCTGATCGTCGTCGTCCTCGCGCTGGCGGCCGCCGTGGTCTCGCTGACCCAGGGCTTCTGGCTGGGCCTGATCTGGCTCCCGATGGCCGGTGTGGCGAGCAACGTGCTCTGGATGAACCGCCGCCGCGCGAAGATCGCCGAGGCCACGGCCGCGGCTGCGGCCGAGCAGGGTTAGTCCCGGGCCGGTCCTTCCGGACCGGCTAGTTCTTCCAGAAGCTGAACAGGTACCGGCCGAGCGTCGCGTAGTCCTGGTCCACGCCGAACAGGTTCATCAGGTCGTGGATGATCCCGAAGAAGAACGAGTTCACCGAGGGCTGCCACAGCAGCGCGAACACGGCCAGCAGCCCGTACGGCGCGAACGGCTCGACCGCGCGCCGGGTCTTGTACGACAGCCAGGGCTCGACGATCCCGTAGCCGTCCAGCCCGGGCACCGGCAGCAGGTTCAGCAGGGCCGCGCTGAGCTGGAGCAGGCCGAGGAAGCCGAGCGCGGCCGCGAACGGCGAGACGTTCAGCTCGTAGCCGTTCCAGACCGCGTGCACCTTCGGGTCGTCCAGCCAGCCGGCGCCGATCGGGACCAGCAGCAGGGCCGCGCACACCACGTTCACCAGCGGGCCGGCCGCCGAGATCAGGCTGTGCTTGAGCCGGCCCCGGATCCGGTCCCGCTCGATCCAGACCGAGCCGCCGGGCAGGCCGATGCCGCCCATGATCACGAAGATGATCGGCAGCACGAAGCTGAGCAGCACGTTGGTGTACTTCAGCGGGTTGAGCGTGAGGTAGCCCTTGGCGCCGACGCTGATGTCGCCGCCGTGCAGCGCGGTGCGCGCGTGGGCGTACTCGTGCAGGCACAGCGAGACCATCCAGCCCGCCACCACGAACAGGAACACCCCGAACGAAGCGTTCCCGTAGCCGGCGTACACCGCCCAGCCGGAGGTGGCGAGGACGGCGAGGAGCACCCAGAACACCGGGCTGATCCGGCGGTCCTCGCTGCGTGAGCGCTGCGTGGCGGCGAAGGTCATGGTGTGGGTGCTCCGGGTGTCCGAGGAAGGGCGGGCAGGGGCTCGATCATGCCGGGTGGGCCGGTGACCGGACAAGCCGTCCCGGGTGAACGTCCGAGGGCCCCGTCCGGGTTCCGCCGCCGGTGAGGGGCCCGCCCACAATTGTGCGCCCCGATCGCCGCCCATCGACCAGAATGGTCCGGTGTACTACGGCATCCTCGGGACCACGACGGCCCACCACGACGACGGCACCCCGGTGCCGCTAGGCGGCGCCCGGCTACGGGCGCTGCTCACCGCGCTGGCCCTGCGGCAGGGCCGCCCGGTGCCCGCCGACCTGCTGGTGGACGAGGTGTGGGAGGCCGAGCCGCCCCAGGACTCCTCCGCCGCGCTCCAGACCCTGGTCGGCCGGCTGCGCCGCACCATCGGCCGGGACGAGGTCGGCTCCGGCCCGGCCGGGTACTGGCTGACCGACCCGGCCACCGACCTCGCCGAGTTCCAGCGGCTCGGCGCCGAAGGCCGCCGGGCCCTCGACGCCGGGGACCACGCGCTCGCCGCCGAGCGGCTGCGCGCCGCCCTGGCGCTGTGGCGCGGCCCCGCCCTGGCCGACCTGCCGGACCGCAGCGGCCCGGCCGCCCGGCTGGAGACCCGGCGCGAGGAGGACCGCCGCCACCGGATCACCGCCGAACTCGGGCTCGGCCGGGCCGCCGAACTGGTCGCCGAACTCACCGAGCTCTGCGAACGGCAGCCGCTGGACGAGCCGTTGCAGCAGCTGATGATCCGGGCGCTGCACGAGAGCGGCCGCACCGCCGAGGCGCTGCGCCACTACGAGCGGACCAGGCGTGCCCTCGCCGAGGAACTCGGCGTCGACCCGGGGCGCCAACTCCAGTCCCTGTACGCCGAGCTGCTGGCCCCGGCCGAGGTCGAACCGGCCCCCGTCGCGGCGCCGCCTGCGCCCTCGCCCTCGCTTGGGTCCTCGCCCTCGCCCTCGCCTGCGCCCTCGCCCGCGCCTGCGCCTGCGCCGGAGTCCATACCGGCCCCGTCGGCCGTCGGCCGGGCCGGGGCGCCCCAACCCCCGCGCGGCGGCGGAAACCTGCGCGGCCGGCTGACCAGCTTCGTCGGCCGCGAGGCCGATCTCGCCGCGCTGCGCGGGATGTTGACGGAACGCCGGCTGGTCACCCTGATCGGCCCCGGCGGCTCCGGCAAGACCAGGCTCTCGATCGAGGCCGGCCGCGCCGAGCAGTCCGCCGGGCACTGGCCGGACGGCGTCTGGGTGGCCGAACTCGCCCCGCTGGAGAGCCCGGACGCGGTGCCCGCCGCCGTGGTCTCCGCACTCGGCCTGCGCGAGATCGTGCTGCACAGCGGCGGCATGGTCGCCGAGGTGATCGAGAAGCGCGCCGAGGACCCGGTGCGCCGACTGGTCGAGCACTGCGGCCACCGCCGGATGCTGCTCGTCCTGGACAACTGCGAGCACCTGATCCAGGCCGCCGCCGACCTCGCCGACGTCCTGCTCGCCGAGTGCCCCGAGCTGACCGTGCTCGCCACCAGCCGGGAGCCGCTCGGCGTGCCCGGCGAGACCGTGCTGCCGGTCGAGCCCCTGCCCGACCCGGTGGCGCTGCGCCTGCTCACCGAGCGCGCCACCGCCGCCCGTCCCGGTTTCGACCCGGACAGCGACCCGGAGGCCTGCGCCGAGATCTGCCGCCGCCTGGACGGCCTGCCGCTGGCCATCGAACTCGCCGCCGCCCGGCTGCGGGTGATGACGGCGCGCCAGATCGCCGACCGCCTGGACGGCCGGTTCGCGCTGCTCACCGCGGGCAGCCGCACCCTGCTGCCGCGCCAGCAGACCCTGCGCGCGGTGGTCGACTGGAGCTGGGACCTGCTGGGCAAGCGCGAACGGGCGGTGCTGCGCCGGCTCTCGGTGTTCGCCGGCGGCTGGCAGCTGGAGGACGCCGAGGTGATCTGCGCCGACGGCGTCGAGGTGGTCGACGGGGAGGTCGCCGACCTGCTGCTGTCGCTGGTCGACAAGTCCCTGCTGGTGGCCGACCTGGACGACGGCAGCCTGCCGCGCTACCGGATGCTGGAGACCATCCACGAGTACGCGACCGAGCGCCTCGCCGAGTCCGAGGAGGAGCGCGACGCGACCGGGGCCCGGCACCTGGCGCACTTCCGTGCCGTCGTCGCCGCCGCCTTCCTGAACATCCACGGCCCCCGGCAGCTGCACTGGCTGACGGTGCTGGAGCGCGGTCTGGACAACATCCGGGCCGCGCTGCGGCGCGCCATCGACCTCGGGGACGAGGAGCAGTCGCTGGTCCTCACCCTCGGCATGAGCTGGTACTGGTCGGTGCGCGGCTACAGCATGGAGGCCCGCGGCTGGTACGACGCCGTGGCGGCGCTCGGGCCGGATCCGTTCGGTCCGGAGCCGCCCGTACCGCTGGAGCGGGACGTGCTCGCGTACGGCCTGCCGATGCCCGAAGGGGTCGTCGAGGAGGCCCGCCGGCTGCTCGCGATGTACCGGCTGATGGGCATGTTCGAGGGGAACCTGGACGTGCTCGGCAACCCGGTGGCGATCGGCGTCGCGGAGCAGCTGCTGAACGCCTACACCCCGGAGCTGCCGCAGGCCTACCGGTTCCCGGCCCTGATGCGGGTGTTCGGGGCGTTCCTGGCCGGCCGTCTGGACCTGATGAAGAGCCTGCTGGACGACTCCGTCCGCGGGTGCGAGGAGCACGGCGGGCCGAACGACCTCGCATTCATCCTGCAGCTCCGGGCCAAGATGCTGAACGACTGGCCGGGCGGGGCCGACCAGGGGATCCTGGACGGCGTGCGCTCCCTGGAGCTGTACGAGCAGGCCGGCAACCTCTGGGGGATCTCCCAGGCCCTGTCGGCCCAGGGCGAGTCGCTGGCCAACCGGGGCGATCCGGAGGCGGCCGCCGCCGCGTACGGGCGGGCGATCGAGCTGGCCGAGGAGGTGGGGGCACCGCAGGAGGTGCCGATGCTGCGGGTGAACCTCGGCTCCGCCCTGCTGGAGCAGGACATGGAGCAGGGCGAGCGGATCATCCGGGAGACGCTGGCCGAGCTGGACTCCTCGGGCGCGGACCACGCCTCCACCGGCGCGCTGCTGTTCGGCGGCCTCACGCTCTGCGGCATCCACATGCTGCGCGGAGAGAGCGAGCAGGCGCTGGCGGAGCTGGACCGGATGGAGGCGGCCAGCATCGGCAGCTTCGCCCCGGGGCTCGTGAGCGGGATGCTGGGCACCAGCCGGGGCTGGGTCACCGCCCGGGCGGGCCGCCCGGCCGAGGGGCTCGCGATGCTGCGCGAGGGGTGGCGGCTGCTCCGCGGGAAGGACCGTACGACCGGCTTCGGGGAGCAGATGACGGTCATGGTGGTGCCGGCGGTGGTGGGGGTGCTGCGCGCCTTCGCCGAGCGCGACGGCGACCTGGAGCGGGCCCGGCAGGCCACCGTCCTGCACGGTGCGCACCACGTGCTGAACGGCCCGAAGGGCGGCTACCTGGACCGCGTCGAGCGCGGCCGGGCGGCGACCTCGCTGCGGGCCCTGCTGGGCGACGCCGCGTTCGAGGCCGCCCACACCGTCGGCGAGGGCATGACCCCGGAACAGGTCCGGGACCTGATACACGAGTGGATCGGCTGACCGACGCCGTCCCTGGTCGTCGGTCAGCCGATCCGTCGGCCGGCCCCCGTCCCCTGGTGGCCGACCGATCGTCCCCGGCCCTCCCCCGCGGAGGGTCGGCGGCCGTTCTCAGGTCCGCTTGCGGAAGCGGGCGACGGCGAGCGGGGCGAAGATCGCGGTGCAGGCCGCCGACCAGATCAGCACGACCATCACCGGGTGGGCCAGCGGCCCCTCGCCGTTGAGCAGGGAGCGGGAGGCGTCGGCGAGCGCCGACAGCGGGTTGACCTTGGTGAAGGTCTGCAGCCAGCCCGGCATGGTGTCGGTCGGCGCGAAGATCGAGCTGCCGAACTGCATCGGCATCAGGACCAGCATGGACACGCCCTGGACGGCCTGGCTGCTGCGCAGCGCCATGCCCAGCAGCATCGAGACCCAGACGATCGACATGCCGAACACCAGCGACAGGCCGACGGCGGCCACGACCTCCAGCGGACCGGTCTTCACCTCGAAGCCGATGCACATCGCGAAGCCGATCAGGATCACGAAGGAGAGCAGCGCCCGGCAGGTCTCGGCGGCCATCTTGGAGAGCAGGACGGAGGCCCGGCCGATCGGCAGGGTCCGGAAGCGGTCCATCACGCCGGTCTGGAAGTCGCTGTTCAGACCGGTGCCGACGGCCATCGCGAGGGTGAGGCCGGTCTGCCCGAGCAGGCCGGGGATCATGTACTGCTTGTAGGAGTCCTGGTCGCCGGAGACGGCGCCGCCGAAGACGTAGACGAACAGCACGGTGAAGATGACCGGCATCAGCACGGCGTCGAACATCGACTCCGGGTCGGCCTTGATCCGCATCAGGTTGCGCCGGGTCAGTGCGCCGACGTGGCGGAAGGTGCCGGCCAGGCCGATCCGGGAGTCCTCCACCCGGGCGGGGGCGACGGTGGCGGTGGTCATGCGACGGGCTCCTTGGCGAGGCTGGGGGCGGCGTCCGCGGTGTCGGCGGGCTTGCCGGTGATGGCGAGGAAGACCTCGTCGAGGCTGGGCACCTTGGTGTCGATGCCGGCTATCGCGAAGCCGCGGCCGCCGAGCACCCCGATGACGGCGGTCAGCTGGTCGTCGTTGGTGATCGGCACCGCGAGCAGTCCGGTGTCGGTGGAGACGGTGGCGCTGGTGATGCCGCGGTCGTGCAGGCAGCGGGCCATCTCGGGCAGTTCGGCCGGGTGGACGGCGCGGACCTGCAAGGTCTGGCCGCCGACCTTGGCCTTGAGCTCGGCCACGCCGCCGTTGGCGATCACCCGGCCGCGGTCGATGACGGTCAGCTCGTCGGCGAGCTGCTCCGCCTCCTCCATGTACTGGGTGGTGAGCAGCACGGTGCTGCCCTCGGCGACCATCCGCTGGACCTCGTCCCAGACCTCGTTGCGGGTGCGCGGGTCCAGGCCGGTGGTGGGCTCGTCCAGGTAGAGCACCCGGGGGCGGCCGATCATGCTGGCGGCCAGGTCGAGGCGGCGGCGCATGCCGCCGGAGTAGGTCTTGGCGGGCCGCTTGGCGGCCTCGGTGAGCGAGAAGCGCTCCAGCAGTTCGGCCGCCCGGGCCTTGGCCTCGCGGCTGGGGAGGTCGAGCAGCCGGCCGATCAGGTAGAGGTTCTCGTACCCGGAGAGGAGTTCGTCGACGGAGGCGTACTGCCCGGTGAGGCCGATGGTGCGGCGCAGCTGCTTGGGCTGGCGCAGGACGTCGTAGCCGCCGACGTACGCGGTGCCGGCGTCGGGCTTGATCAGGGTGGAGAGGACCCGGACCAGGGTGGTCTTCCCGGCGCCGTTGGGGCCGAGCACGCCGAGCACGGTGCCTTCGCGGACGGTGAGGTCGACCCCGTCGAGGGCCTTGGTGGTGCCGTAGTGCTTGACGAGGCCGCGGACTTCGACGGCGTTGCCCGCGGCGGTCCCCCGGTCGTTCGGGGCGGTGGCGATTCGTGTCATGCCCCCAGGTTGTCCGGCCCGGCTGTCAGCGGGCTGTCACGGCGGGGGCGGGCCCGGCGCCGCGCTGTCAGACCGCTGTCACCGGGGGAGCGGGCACGACAGGGCGGGTACGACAGGGCGGGTACGACGGAGCGGGCACGACAGGGCGGGTACGACGGCCCGGGTACGACAGCGGCCCCGCTCCCCGGGTGGGGGAGCGGGGCCGTCCGGGGGTGTCAGCGGAAGCTGTGCTCCGCCGCCGGGAAGGCGCCGCCGCGGACGTCCTCGGCGAACGCGCGGGCGGCGTCGCCGAGGACGGTCCGCAGGTCGGCGTACTGCTTGACGAACTTGGGCACCCGGCCCGCCGTCATGCCGGCCATGTCGGTCCAGACCAGGACCTGGGCGTCGGTGTCGGGCCCGCCGCCGATGCCGACGGTCGGGATCGTCAGCTGCTCGGTGACCTGGGCGGCCAGCTCGGCCGGCACGGCCTCCAGCACGACCGAGAAGGCGCCCGACTGCTGGACGGCCTTGGCGTCGCGCAGCAGTTGGTGGGCCGCCTCGTCGCCGCGGCCCTGGACCGGGTAGCCGCCGAAGGCGTGCACGGACTGCGGGGTGAGGCCGATGTGCGCCATCACCGGGACGCCGGCCTCGACCAGCAGCTCGATCGAGCGGGCGCTGCGCTCCCCGCCCTCCAGCTTGACCGCGCCGACCCCGGCCTCCTTCATCAGCCGGGCCGCGTTGCGCATGGCCTGCGCGGGCGACTCCTGGTAGGAGCCGAACGGCAGGTCGGCGACGATCATCGCGCGCTTGGTGCCGCGGACGACGGCGGCGGAGAGCATCACCATCTGATCCATGGTCACCGGCACGGTGGTCTCGTAGCCGAGGTGGCAGTTGCCGGCGGAGTCGCCGACCAGCAGGACGGGGATGCCGGCCTCGTCGAACACCCCGGCGGTGAGGGCGTCGTAGGCGGTGAGCATCGACCACTTCTCGCCGCGCTGCTTGGCGGTGGCGAGGTCGCGGACGGTGACGCGGCGGCTGGTGACCCCGCCGTAGAGGGTGGCGGTCGCCGCCTGGTTCTGGGCAGGCGAAGGCGAAGAAGCGTTCATCGAACGTACTCCTGAAGGGTTGTCGTCTCGTGGCGCCGTGCGGCGTCCCCGGATCACCTCCATGCTTGCACGCCCCGGCGTGCGCGCAAAGGGGCGTGCGGGCGGCCGGGTGCGATCTGCGGCACACCGGCGAGCGCGGGCGGCCCCGGGCTTTGCCGCGTTTTTACGAAACGGAGTCGTCTCGTATCGTAATGGCCGCTACGCTGGTGCCGGGGGGTTACGAGACGACCACGGCTCGGAATTGCCCGCCAGTGCCACACCACCACGGACGGGAAGACCAATGACCACCGCAGCCGCGCCACCCCGTGTGCCGGAAGCCATCCACCGTCGGCGCTGGGCGATCCTGTGCACCCTGGTGCTCGCCCTGCTCGTCGTCGTCCTCGACAACTCGATCCTCAACGTCGCGATGAAGACCATCGCGACCCCGGCGCCGGTCGGCCTCGGCGCCAGCCAGAGCGACCTGGAGTGGTCGATCAACTCCTACACCCTGGTGTTCGCCGGGCTGCTCTTCACCTCCGGCCTGCTCGGCGACCGCTTCGGCCGCAAGCGCGCGCTGCTCGGCGGCATGGTGGTCTTCGGCATCGCCTCGCTGCTCTCCGCGCTGGCCGCCTCGCCCGGTGAACTCATCGGCTACCGCGCCCTGATGGGCGTCGGCGCCGCGCTCGCGATGCCCGCCACGCTGGCCATCATCATGAACGTGTTCGAGCGCTCCGAGCAGCCCAAGGCGATCGGCATCTGGGCCGGCGCGGTCGGCCTGGCCATCGCCATCGGCCCGATCACCGGCGGCCTGCTGATCGAGCACTTCTGGTGGGGCTCGGTCTTCCTGATCAACGTCCCGATCGTGATCGTCGCGGTGATCGCGATGGTCGTCCTGGTGCCCGAATCCAAGGACCCGAGCCCCGGCAAGCTCGACCCGATAGGCGTGCTGCTGTCGATCATCGGCCTGGTCGCGCTGATCTACGGCATCATCAAGGGCGGCGAGCTGGCCGATTTCACCGCCGCCGAGGCCTGGGTGCCGACGCTGATCGGCGTGCTGGCGCTGGCCGCCTTCGTCTGGTTCGAGCGCCGCACCCGCTTCCCCGCGCTGGACGTCACCTGGTTCCGCAACAAGGTGTTCAGCGCCTCCGTCGTGGTCGTCGGCGTGGTCTTCTTCGCGCTGATGGGCGTCTCGTTCTTCGGCGTCTTCTACATCCAGAGCGTGCGCGGCTACAGCGCGCTCCAGGCCGGCCTGCTGATGCTGCCGCTGGCCGTCGCCCAGCTGGTGTTCGCGCCGCGGGCCCGGCTGGTGGTCGACCGCTTCGGCGTCGCCGCCACCGCCGCCGTCGGCATGCTGCTGATCGCGGTCGGCTTCGTCGGCTACACCCTGCTGGGCGTCGACACGCCGATCTGGGTGCTGATCGTGCTCGGCCTGCTGATGGGTACCGGCATGGCGCACGTCATGCCGCCGGTCACCGTCGCGATCATGGGCTCGCTGCCCCGCGAGAAGGCCGGCGCGGGCTCGGCCGTCAACAACACCTTCCGCCAGGTCGGCGGCTCGCTCGGCGTCGCCGTGCTCGGCGCGGTGCTCTCCACCGTCTACCGCGACGGCATGGCCGACACGCTGAACCAGCTGCCCGACGACCTGCGCGGCAAGGCCGGCGAGTCGCTGGAGGCCACCCTGGCCATCGCCGAGCGGATGGGCCCCAAGGGCGCCGCGCTGATCGGCCCGGCCGACGACGCCTTCGTCAGCGCCATGCACGTGGTGGCCTCGCTCTCGGCCGGCATCACGGTGGTCGGCGCGCTGATCGCCTGGTTCCTGCTGCCGCGCCGGTCGGCCGCCCCCGGCGGCCCGGCCGGGAAGGCCGGGAAGGCCGCCGAGCGGCCCGACCAGAGCCGCGAGGCCGTGGTCGCGGACGCCTGACCTGCGATCGCACTGAGCGACAATGGCCCTGTCGCCCGGGTGAACCCCCCGGGCGGCAGGGCCGCGGTCCAGGACGGCGGCAGCCACCCGGCCCGGTCCACGGACCACCATCGGAACGGTCCACGGACCACCATCGGAAACGGAACGGCGTCCGCGCGCCACGTGGACAGCGAGGGAGAGCAGCGGGGATGAAGACGGACACCCCGGCCGCAGGGGCCGAACAGCCCTGCGCCGCCGTACGCCGCGGCCGACCGCGCAGCGAGGCCGCCGAACAGGCCATCCTCGCCGCCGTCGAGGACCTGATGGCCGCCGGCACCGCGCTGTCCGAGCTCACCATCGAGGGCATCGCCGCCGCGGCCGGCGTCGGCAAGGCCACCATCTACCGGCGCTGGCCCAACAAGGAGGCCCTGCTGGTCGACGTGGTCAGCCGACTGGAAGTCCCGATGCCCGCGCCGACCGACGGCACCGCCCGGGACCACCTGATCGAGATGATCGACTACATGCGCCGGCGCGGCCTCGCCAAGCGCTCCCGCTGGGTGCTCAAGGCCGCCCTCGGTCAGATGCAGGGCCTGCCCGACCTGTACAGCGCGTACCGCGAGCGGGTGATCAAGCCGCGCCGGGAGGCCGGGCTCGCCCTGATCCGCCGCGCCATGGACGAGGGCGTGCTCCGGTCCGACCTCGACGTCGAGCTGCTCGGCGACATGCTGATGGGCCCGATCCTGTACCGCAGCATCCTGTGGGACGACTCCGACCTGGAGGATCCGGACCTGGCCCGCCGGATGGTCGACTCGCTGCTCGAAGGCCTGGCGCCGCACGCGGCCGCCGGCTCCCGCAGCTGAACGCGCCCCCGCACTCCGCACCCGCACGACTCGCACCGACCTGCGCCGACCTGCACCGACCTGTACCGATCTGCGCCCGGCGTGGTCTGGCTCACCAAACCGGGCCACGCCGGAACCCGCTCCGACGGCCCCGCGTCTGTCCCGGCATAGGCTGAGCCGGGTATCCGACCAAACCGGCACCAGTCCGGCACCGCCCGTACCGCACGGGCCGGACACCGGACCGGCGACGGCACGAACGACGGGAGCCACGGATGACGCAGGCGGACAGGACCGACCGGAGCACGGCCGGGCCCTGGGGCGAGGAGGACGCCCCGGCCCCCGCGGGCCGTCCCGGAGGATTCCTGGGCCTGCGGCACTGGGGCCGGGACGGCCGCGGAGCCACCACCTGGCGGCGCGGCCTGGTCGTCGCCGTGCTGGCCGTGCTCACCGCCCTGCTGATGGCCTTCCACGCCGACGTTCCCAACAGCGCAGGCAACCTCGGCAGCCTGCTGGAGACCTTCCTGCCCTGGCTGGGCCTGGCCGTCCCGGTGCTGCTGGTCCCCGCGCTGCTGCGCCGCTCCGCCACCGCGCTGATCGCGCTGCTGCTGCCCGTCGCGTTCTGGCTCAACCTGTTCGGCGGCCTGCTCAGCGACAAGAGCGGCGGCTCCGGCGACTGGACGGTGGTCAGCCACAACGTCGCCGCCGCCAACACCGACGTGCCGGGCACCGTCCGCGGCCTGGTGGCCTCCGGCGCCCAGATCGTCGCCCTCCAGGAACTGGCCGGCAAGCCGCTGCGCGGCTACGAGAGCGGGCTCGCCGAGGCGTACCCGTACCACGAGGTGGAGGGGACGGTCGGCCTCTGGTCGAAGTACCCGATCAGCGGAGTCACGCCGGTGGACCTCAAGATGGGCTGGACCAGGGCGTTCCGGGCCCAGGTCGCCACCCCGCAGGGCCCGGTCGCGGTGTACGTCGCGCACCTGCCGTCGGTGCGGCTGAAGGCCGAGGGCGGCTTCACCGTCGACCAGCGGGACGTCAGCGCGCAGGCGCTCGGCGACGCGATCCAGGCCGAGCCGGTGAAGAAGGTCCTGCTGCTCGGCGACCTCAACGGCACCATGAACGACCGCAGCCTGGCGCCGATCACCTCGCAGATGCGCTCGGCCCAGGGCGCCGCCGGGGACGGCTTCGGCTTCAGCTGGCCGGCGTCCTTCCCGATGGCCCGGATCGACCAGATCATGAGCAAGGGCGGCCTCACGCCGGTCGACTCCCGCACCCTGCCCCGGGACGGCAGCGACCACCTCGCGGTGGCCGCCACCTACCGGTACCAGGAATGACGCTCCTCAGCCCCGCCGCCAGCGGTTGGTGATCGGCAGGCGGCGGTCCCGGCCGAAGTTCTTGACCGAGATCTTGGGGCCCGGCGGGTACTGCCGCCGCTTGTACTCGGCGGTGTCGACCAGCCGGACCACCCGGTCCACCACGGCCGGGTCGAAGCCGGCCGCCACGATCGCGTCCCGCCCCTCGTCGCCCTCGATGTAGCGGGCCAGCACGCTGTCCAGCAGGTCGTAGTCGGGCAGCGAGTCGCTGTCCTTCTGGTCCGGCCGCAGCTCGGCGGACGGCGGCTTGGAGATGGTGTTCTCCGGGATCGGCGGCACCTCGCCGCGCCGCTCGGCCTCCTCGTTGCGCCAGCGGGCCAGCCGGAAGATCAGCGACTTGTAGACGTCCTTGATCGGCCCGAACGCGCCCACCGAGTCGCCGTACAGGGTCGAGTAGCCGACCGCCAGCTCGCTCTTGTTGCCGGGCGCGAGCACGATGTGCCCCTCCTGGTTGGAGATCGCCATCAGCAGGGTGCCGCGCAGCCGGGACTGCAGGTTCTCCTCGGCCAGGCCGGTCAGCTCGGTCGCGCCCAGGTACGCGTCGAACATCGGGGCGATGGAGACGGTGCGGTAGTGCAGCCCGGTCCGGCGGGCCAGCTCGGCCGCGTCGTCCCGGGAGTGCTGCGAGGAGTAGCGGCTGGGCATCGAGACGCAGTGGACGTTCTCGGCGCCGATCGCGTCCACCGCGATGGCGGCCACCAGCGCCGAGTCGATGCCGCCGGAGAGGCCGATCAGCACCGACCGGAAGCCGTTCTTGGTGACGTACGCCCGAGTGCCGGAGACCAGCGCGGCCCAGATCTCCGCCTCGTCGGACAGTCGCGGCGCCACCTCGGGGGCCGGCGGGTCCGCGGGTGCGGACTGCGGCTCGCCGCCCAGCTCGGTGCGGACCAGGTGCAGCCCGTCGCTCAGCAGCAGGCCGTCGGTGTGGTCGTCGCCGGCGGCCGGCAGGTCGAGGTCCAGCACCAGCAGGTGCTCCTCGAACTGCGGGGAGCGGGCCAGCACTTCGCCGTCCGCGCCGACCACGATCGAGTCGCCGTCGAAGACCAGCTCGTCCTGGCCGCCGACCATGTTGACGTAGGCCAGCGGGCAGCCCGCCTCGGCGGCCCGGCGCCTGACCAGCTCCAGCCGCTGGTCGTCCTTGTTCCGCTCGTACGGCGAGCCGTTGACCACCAGCAGCAGCCCGGCCCCGGCCTCGCGGGCCGCGGTGACCCGGCCGCCGTCCTGCCAGATGTCCTCGCAGATGGCCAGCGCGACGTCCACCCCGTGCAGCCGCAGCACCGGCAGCTGGTCGCCCGGGACGAACCAGCGGTACTCGTCGAACACGCCGTAGTTGGGCAGGTGGTGCTTGGCGAAGCGGGTCACCACCTCGCCCCGGTGCAGCACGGCGGCGCAGTTCTGCGGGGAGCCAGCCGGGCGGCCGAACCTCGGCGAGGCGTGCTCGGAGCGCCCGAGGTAGCCGACCACCACCGGGACCTCGCCCAGGCCGTCGGCGGCCAACCGCCCGGCCAGCTCGACCAGCGCGCCCCGGGACGCCTCGACGAAGGAACTGCGCAGGGCGAGGTCCTCGACGGGGTAGCCGGTCAGGGCCATCTCGGGGAAGGCGACCAGCTGGGCGCCGGCCTCCACGGCCTGCTTGGTCCAGCGCACCACCTCATCGCTGTTGCGGGCGATGTCACCGACCCAGGGGTCGATCTGGCTCAGGGCGAGACGGAGATTGGGCATGCCCCGAGTGTAATCGTCGATCTGACGCAATGTGCTGCCCGGGGGGTCGGACCGGGGTCCGCACTGCCGTCCCGCCCGGCGATCGGCCATGATGGGGGCAGTCGCTTCCGGGGGTCTTCCGGGCGTAACGCAAGCGTAAAGAGCAGAGGTGAGACTGTCCCCATGGGCAAGCAGCAGCAGTTCGTGCTTCGGACGCTTGAGGAGCGTGACATCCGGTTCGTCCGGCTGTGGTTCACCGACGTGCTCGGGTTCCTGAAGTCGGTCGCGGTGGCTCCGGCCGAACTGGAGCAGGCCTTCGAGGAGGGCATCGGCTTCGACGGCTCGGCGATCGAGGGCTTCGCCCGGGTCTACGAGTCCGACATGATCGCCAAGCCGGACCCGACCACCTTCCAGATCCTGCCGTGGCGTTCGGAGACCCCCGGCACCGCCCGGATGTTCTGCGACATCCTGATGCCCGACGGCTCGCCGTCCTACGCCGACCCCCGGTTCGTGCTCAAGCGCACCCTGGAGAAGGCCTCCGCGCAGGGCTTCACCTTCTACACCCACCCCGAGATCGAGTTCTTCCTGCTGAAGAACCTGCCCGGCGACGGCACCCCGCCGATCCCCGCCGACCAGTCCGGCTACTTCGACCACACCCCGCGCGGGGTCGGCCACGACTTCCGCCGCCAGGCCATCACCATGCTGGAGTCGATGGGCATCTCGGTGGAGTTCTCCCACCACGAGGGCGCCCCCGGCCAGCAGGAGATCGACCTGCGCTACGCCGACGCGCTGTCCACCGCCGACAACATCATGACCTTCCGCCTGGTCATGAAGGAGGTCGCGCTGGAGCAGGGCGTGCACGCCAGCTTCATGCCCAAGCCGTTCTCCGACCACCCCGGCTCGGGCATGCACACCCACCTGTCGCTGTTCGAGGGCGACCGTAACGCCTTCCACGAGACCGGCGCCGAGTACCAGCTCTCCAAGGTCGGCCGCTCCTTCATCGCCGGCCTGCTCAAGCACGCCGCCGAGACCGCAGCCGTCACCAACCAGTGGGTGAACTCCTACAAGCGGATCTGGGGCGGCTCCCAGCGCACCGCCGGCGCCGGCGGCGAGGCCCCGTCCTACATCTGCTGGGGCCACAACAACCGCTCGGCGCTGATCCGGGTGCCGATGTACAAGCCCGGCAAGCAGGGCTCCACCCGGATCGAGGTCCGCTCCCTGGACACCGGCTGCAACCCGTACCTCGCCTACGCCGTCACCCTGGCGGCCGGCCTCAAGGGCATCGAGGAGGGCTACGAGCTCCCGCCGGGCGCCGACGACGACGTCTGGGCCCTGTCCGACTCCGAGCGCCGCGCCCTCGGCATCCAGCCGATGCCGCAGAACCTCGGCGAGGCGATCGACCTGATGCAGCGCAGCGAGCTGGTGGCCGAGACCCTCGGCGAGCACGTCTTCGACTTCTTCCTGCGCAACAAGCGGCAGGAGTGGGAGGAGTACCGCTCCGAGGTCACCCCCTTCGAGCTGCGCAAGAACCTCCAGGTGCTCTGAGCCCCGAGGCCTCTCAAACACCCCCGGGCCCGCTGTCGTCCGATCGGATGACAGCGGGCCCGCCCGCTTGGGTGGATCGTTTCTCCAATGGCGGAATGTGAAGATCCGGTGACGGACGGTTGTGGTCCGATGGGCGTGCTCGTCCGTTCCGTCCCGAGAGGATCCCATGCCCTCCTCCACTGTCGGCCGCGCCGCCGCGGCCCGCCTGCTCGCCCGCAGGGCCGCCGTCGCGGGCGCCGCCCTCGTCGCCGTCGCGAGCCAGTTGCTGACCACGCCCGTCGCCGACGCCCGCGGCTCCGGCTCCGGCTCGTCGAACCCGCAGCCGCGCGCCGAGACCATCGCCGAGAACCCGCTGCCGTTCACCACCCGTTTCCAGGGCGACTTCCACGGCTCCGTCACCCGGATCAGCAACTCGCTGATGACCTGTGACGAGACCAAGGCGCCGGTCGACCCGGCGCAGCCGCCCTGCGAGGACGCCCGCAAGGGCCTCGGCAGCATGCCGATCAACAACAAGTACGAGATGAAGTACATCAACATCGACCCGGGCTCCATCGGCCCGCTCGGTGACCCGATCTACTCCGCCAGCTCCGCCGACCTCGGCCTGCTCGACGGCTCCAACGTCAAGTACGCCCGGCTGTACTGGGGCGGCACCCGCGGCATCGACGGCACCGTGCTGCCGGAGAACCAGATCGACGAGGTGTACCTCAAGGTCCCGGGCGAGAACCAGTACCGGGACATCGCCAACGACCAGCCGTCCATCGGCTACATCACCACCGACGTGGAGAGCAGCTACCAGGCCTCCGCCGACATCACCGACCTGGTGAAGAACGCCGGCAACGGCACCTACACCGTCGCCAACATGGACTCGGTGGTGAAGCCGCACAGCTGGGGCGGCTGGACGATCGTCGTCGCGTACGAGAACGACTGCAAGCCGATGCGCCACATCCACCTGTGGGACGGCTTCCAGGTCGAGCTGCCGGACAGCCCGACGCGGCAGATCAAGCTCGAAGGGCTGCAGACGCCGAAGGAAGGCCAGCTCCACGGCAAGCTCGGCTGGGTGGTCTACGACGGCGACCTCAAGTGGACCGGCGACACCCTGTCGGTGAAGTCCACCAACGGGCCCGAGTCGCTGTTCTCCGACGTCAACCACGCGCCGGACGACGCCTTCAACTCCACCATCGAGGAGCTGACCCCGGCCGACCAGTTCGCCCGCAACCCGTACAACCGCAACAACTTCGGCTACGACTCCAACCGCTGGGACATCTCGCCGTTCCTGCGCAACGGGGACACCGACCTCACCGCCACCTTCAACACCCAGAAGGACGGCTACGACATCGGCGTCTTCTACGCCTACGTCAACCTGGACGGCTCCACGGACGCCTGATCCGCCGCCGCCCGGCGCCGCTGCCGCACCACCCGCACCGCGCGGGCCGGCAGCGGCGCCGCCGCGTTCCCGCCGGGCCGGCGCCCCGAACCGCGCAGCAGCCGCTCGCACGGCCGCTCCACCCAGCGGAACAGGCCCGCCGCCACCACCAGCGACCCCCCGGCCAGCAGCAGCCAGACCCCGAGCGCCGCCGCCCCGGGCGCCGGGCGGCCCAGCTCGGCGAGCCAGCAGCGGATGCCGATCTCGTGCACCAGGTACCAGGCGTACGACCACTCGCCGAGCCGCACCGCCGTCCGCCCGGCTAGGCCCTGGCCCGGCAGCCGGGGCGCCGAACCGGCCGCGTCCCGCTGGGCCGCCGCCACCAGCAGCGCCGCGAACAGCGCCGCCGGCACCAGCTGGGAGGCGCTGTACGGGCCCCACCACAGCCCGTCCGGGACGGCCGCGTGCCAGGGCACCAGCAGCAGGTGCCAGCCCGCCACCGCCGCGGCCGCGACGCCGAACCGCACCCGGGGGAACAACCCGTGCCGCACCGCCAGCCCGACGGCCACCCCCAGGACGAACTGCGGGGTGCGGGCCAGCGGCAGGTAGTCCAGCAGCCAGCCGCGCACCGTCGGATCGGCCGGCAGCAGCGCGCCCGCCGCCCACAGCGCCGGCCCGAGCGCCGTGCACACCGCAGCCACCGGCAGCCAGGCGCGGCGGCGCGGCGCCAGCACGCGCAGCAGCAGCGGGAACAGCAGGTAGAACCAGGCCTCGGCGCCCAGCGACCAGGACGCCGGATTGCCGCCGTACACCGTCGCCGGCGCCCACGGGTGCACCAGCAGCAGCGACCAGAGCGCGGCCGCCACCGGCAGCGCCGTGCCGATCGCGGCGTCCGCGCCCAGCGACAGCACGGTGCTCAGCACGTGCAGCGGCCAGATCCGGGCGAACCGGCGGCGGGCGAACGCCCCGGCGGGGACGGGCGAGCCGTCGTACGTCCAGGCGAGGACGAAACCGGACAGGACGAAGAAGAACGTCACCCCCGAACGCCCGTACCAGGCGAGCGGGTCGAGCACCGGCAGCCCGCCGACCTTGCGGGAGAGGTGGTAGAGCACCACCAGCAGGGCCGCCCAGAAGCGCAGCCCGGTGAGCGAGGGCAGGCGGCTGGGCATCGGCGCTCCGGAGTGGGTGGGACGGTCGGCGCCGGGAGAACGAGCGCGGCGGGCCCGGGGTCACGGACGGGCGGCGCGGCGCGTGGCGGCGGACCGTTCACCGGTCGTGTTCACCGGTCGTGTCCGGCGCCGGGCCGTCAGGGCGCGTAACCTGCTGGGGCGGACGGATGGAGGGGCCATGGCGATGGAGGAGCAGCGGGCCGGGAGCCGGGTCAGCCGGCCGGAGATCAGGCTGGTCAGGCGCGGGTTCACCGACCCGGCGCAGGCGGTGCGGCTGCTGGCGGGCCCCGGTCTGGAAGGCCTGGCCGACGACCCCGTGCTACTCGACGCGCTCGGCGCCACCGCCGACCCCGACCTCGCCCTGCTCGGCCTGGCCCGGCTGCTGGAAGCCGCCGACCAGGCCGAACGGCACACCCTGCGCGACACCCTCACCACCTCCAAGCCGCTGCGCGACCGGCTGCTCGGCGTGCTCGGCGTCTCCACCGCGCTCGCCGACCACCTGGCCCGGCACCCGCACGACTGGCACATGCTGGTCACCTTCGAACTGCGCGACATGCACCCCGGCCCGGAGGACTTCCGCCGCGCGCTCGCCGAGGGCGTCCGGCGCGGCCGGGAGGGCGGCCGCAGCCCGGCGGACGCGCTGCGCGTCGCCTACCGCCGCTGCCTGCTCGCCATCGCGGCCCGCGACCTCACCGGCACCACCGACCTCGCGCAGACCGCCGCCGAACTCGCCGACCTGGCCGGCGCCACCCTGCAGACCGCCCTGGACCTCGCCGCCGAGCAGGACCCGGACGCCGCCCGGGCCTGCCGGCTCGCCGTGATCGGGATGGGCAAGTGCGGCGGCCGCGAACTCAACTACGTCTCCGACGTGGACGTCATCTTCGTCGCCGAGCCGAGCGAGGGCGTGGACGAGTACGAGGCCGTCAAGGCCGCCACCCGGCTCGCCGCCGCCCTCACCCGGCTCTGCGCGGACACCACCGGCGAGGGCACCATCTGGCCGGTGGACGCCAACCTGCGCCCCGAGGGCCGCAACGGCCCGCTGGTGCGCACCCTGGCCAGCCACCTCGCCTACTACCAGCGCTGGGCCAAGACCTGGGAGTTCCAGGCGCTGCTCAAGGCCCGTCCGGTCGCCGGGGACGCCGAACTCGGCGCCGCCTACGTCGAGTCGCTGGCCCCGATGGTCTGGCAGGCCGCCGCCCGGGAGAACTTCGTCACCGACGTGCAGCAGATGCGCCGCCGGGTGATCGACTCGATCCCCGCCACCGAACTGGACCGCCAGCTCAAGCTCGGCCCCGGCGGGCTGCGCGACGTCGAGTTCTCCGTCCAGCTGCTCCAGCTGGTGCACGGCCGCACCGACCCGGCGCTGCGCAGCGGCAACACCTTGGAGGCGCTGGCCGCGCTCTCCCGCGGCGGGTACGTCGGCCGGGCGGACGCCGTCTCGCTGGACACCGCGTACCGCTTCCTGCGCTCCCTGGAGCACCGGATCCAGCTCTACCGGCTGCGCCGCACCCACCTGATGCCCACCGGCGCGGAGGACCTGCGCCGGCTGGCCCGCTCGCTGACCGCGCTGATCAACGACGACACCCGCTCCGACCCGGTGGCCGCGCTGCAGCGCGAGTGGAAGCGGCACGCGGTGGAGGTCCGGCGGCTGCACGAGAAGCTGTTCTACCGGCCGTTGCTCGACGCCGTCGCCGAACTGCCGCCGGCCGCGGCCGGGTTGACCCCGGACGCGGCCCGGGCCCGGCTGGAGGCGCTGGGCTACGCGGACCCGGCCGCCGCGCTGCGCCACCTCAGCGCGCTCGCCTCCGGGGTGAGCCGCAAGGCCGCGATCCAGCGCACCCTGCTGCCGGTGCTGCTCGGCTGGTTCGCCGACTCGGCCGACCCGGACGCCGGGCTGCTCAACTTCCGCCAGGTCTCCGACGCGCTCGGCCGCACCCCCTGGTACCTGCGGCTGCTGCGCGACGAGAGCGCCGCCGCCGAGCAGCTGGCCCGGGTGCTGTCGGCCGGCCGGCTCGCCCCCGACCTGCTGCTGCGCGCCCCCGAGGCGGTCGCCATGCTGGGCGACCCGCAGGGCCTGGCGCCGCGCGGCCGGGCCGCCCTGGAGCAGGAGATACTGGCCGCCGTCGGCCGGGCCGGATCCACTGCCGCGGCCGTCGCCGCCGCCCGCTCGGTGCGCCGCCGGGAGCTGTTCCGGACCGCCGCCGCGGACGTCCTCGGCCGGCTCGACGAGGACCCGGCCGAGGCGCTGGACACGGCGGGGGAGGCGCTGACCGCGCTCAACGCCGCCACCCTCCAGGGCGCGCTGCGGGCCTGCACGGCCGGTTGGGAGGCCGAGCACGGCGACCTGCCGACCCGGATCGCGGTGATCGCGATGGGCCGGTTCGGCGGCCGCGAACTGGGCTACGGCTCGGACGCCGACGTGCTCCTCGTCCACGAGCCGCTGCTCGGCTCGCTGGAGCAGGACGCCGCCCGGGCCGCCCAGGCGGTCTGCCACGAGCTGCGCGCCCTGCTCGGCGCGCCGTCCACCGAGCCGCCGCTACTGGTCGACGCCGACCTGCGGCCGGAGGGGCGCAGCGGCCCGCTGGTGCGCACCCTCGCCTCGTACGCGGCGTACTACCGGCGCTGGTCGCACGCCTGGGAGAGCCAGGCGCTGCTGCGCGCCGAGCCGGTGGCCGGGGACGAGGAGCTGGGCGCGCGGTTCCGGCTGCTGATCGACCCGCTGCGCTACCCGGGCGACGGGGTGCCGGAGCGGGACCTGATGGAGATCCGCCGGATCAAGGCGCGGATCGAGGCCGAGCGGCTGCCGCGCGGCGCCGACCCGACCACGCACACCAAGATCGGCCGCGGCGGGCTGGCCGACGTGGAGTGGACGGTGCAACTGCTCCAGCTCCAGCACGGGCACGAGCTGCCGGCCCTGCGCACCACCCGGACCAGGGCCGCGCTGGCGGCCGCCGCCGAGGCCGGGCTGGTCGGACGGGCTGACGCGGAGGTGCTGGACGCGGCCTGGGTGCTGGCCTCCCGGGTGCGCGCGGCGGTGATGCTGGTGCGCGGCCGCCCCGGCGACAGCTTCCCCGGGGAGGCCCGGGAGCTGTCCGGGGTGGCCCGCTACCTCGGGTACGGCGCCGGACACAGCGGCGAGCTGGTGGACGACTACCGGCGGACCACCCGGCGGGCCCGGGCGGTGGTGGAGCGGCTGTTCTACGGGGGCTGAGGCCCGGGCACGTGAAAGGGGCCCCGGTCGGGGGCCCCTTCGGCTCGTTCAGGTCCACCGGTCGTCCAGGCCTGGCGGTCGTCCAGGCCTACCGGTGGTTCGGGTCTACCGGCGGGCGCTGGTCGCCGCGGGTTCGCTCCACTGCTCGGGGACGGTGATCGGCTCCTCCGCCGTCTCCCGGGCGGGCACCTGGGGCAGTTGGAAGACCCAGGAGTGGTACAGCCAGCGGGCGGTGAGGAAGCCCACGGCCAGGCAGAGCTCGCCGCCGACGGCGTCCATCCAGAAGTGGTTGGCGGTCGAGACGATCACCGTCAGGGTGGCCAGCGGGTAGAGCAGGCCGAGCACCCGGACCCACGTCCGGCGGGCCAGGAAGAAGATGGCCAGCCCGCACCACATCGACCAGCCGATGTGCATCGAGGGCATCGCCGCGTACTGGTTGGACACGTGCGCGGCGGGCCCGGAGGCCATCGAGCCCCAGGTGCCGTGGACCTTCACGGTGTCGATGAAGCCGCCGTCGGTCATCAGCCGGGGCGGTGCGAGCGGGAAGAAGAAGAAGCCGACCAGGGCGATCGCGGTGGTGGCGAACAGCACGGTGCGGGCGGCGACGTAGCGGCCGGGGTGGCGGCGGTAGAGCCAGACCAGCACGCCGATCGTCACGACGAAGTGCAGGGTCGCGTAGTAGTAGTTCATCCCGGTGATGAGCCACCCGACGCTGTCCACGGCGTGGTTGATCGAGCGCTCGACGGCGATGCCCAGCGACTGCTCCAGGTCCCAGATCCAGCGCGCGTGCTTCTGGGCTATCGAGGCCTGTTCCGGGACGGCGTTGCGGATGATCGAGTAGATCCAGTAGCTGATCCCGATCAGGGCCAGTTCGAACCAGATCTTCGGTCGGGCCGGTGAGCGCCGTTGGTCCCGGATGCGGCCGCGCAGTGCGGCGATACGGGACTGGGCGGTGCGGGTGGCTCCGTCGGGCCGGCGTCCGGAGGAGGCCGACCGTGCTCCGGAACCGTCACCGCGCGCCGCTTCGGCGCGCTGTGCGCGGCCGTGCTGGATCTTGGTCGGTTCCCCCATGGACGAGAAGTCTGCCAGACGTCCCGTTGCCGTCCGATCATCCTCTGGCAGTGGATTCTTCACCGGCTGTCCCCCTTGAGGGGTAGGGGGCGGCTCCCACCGGGGTAGGGGGTGCGGTCGAGTCTGGTGCTTACCGGTGGGACAGGCATACGTCCCATTGTTACGCCGACCGCTCCGAGGGAGTAATCGGGGTGGCAGGAACGGTCCTGGCCTGGAGTTTCCCGGTACGAAACGGTTTCTGCATCTTGCTGAAACATATTGCAGGCCGCTAGCTTCCAGGGAACTCGCTCACCCCTTCCCCCTAAGGGAGACCCTCAGTGGCCGATGTCCGGCTCCGCCCCCGGCGGAGCACCCCCCGACGCAGACCCGGCCGCACGGCCGTCCTGCTGGCCGCCGCACTGACCGCCGCCACCCTCGGCAGCGCACCCGCGGCCCTCGCCGCCGCCCCGCCGGCCCCGCCCTCGGACGCCGCCCTGGCGGCCACCGCCGGGCGGCACGACCTCACCCGCGAGCAGTTCTACTTCGTGCTGCCCGACCGCTTCGCCAACGGCGACCCCGCCAACGACACCGGTGGCATCGTCGGCGGGCGGCTGGACCACGGCTTCGACCCGGCCGACAAGGGCTTCTACCACGGCGGCGACCTGGCCGGCCTGGTCCAGCGGCTCGACTACATCCAGAACCTCGGCACCACCGCGATCTGGATGGCCCCGATCTTCAAGAACAAGCCCGTCCAGGGCAGCGGCGACCAGACCTCGGCCGGCTACCACGGCTACTGGATCACCGACTTCACCCAGGTCGACCCGCACTTCGGCACCAACGAGCAGCTCAAGGACCTGATAGCCAAGGCCCACGCCCGCGGCATCAAGGTCTTCTTCGACGTCATCACCAATCACACCGCCGACGTCATCGACGACGCCGAGCAGCAGCACGGCTACCGCTCCGTCGGCGCCTACCCGACCCTCGACGCCGACGGCAACCCCGTCGACGAGACCGCGATCGCCGACGCGGGCGCCCCCTGGCCGCGGCTCACCAAGGACTCCTTCCCCTACACCCCGGTCTTCCGCAAGCCCGCCGACGCCACGGCCAAGACCCCGTCCTGGCTCAACGACCCCGCGCTCTACCACAACCGCGGCGACTCGACCTTCGTCGGCGAGTCCGCCACCGAGGGCGACTTCAGCGGCCTGGACGACCTCGACACCCAGAACCCCCGGGTGGTGAAGGGCTTCGAGAAGGTCTACCAGCAGTGGGTCAAGGACGCCGGCGTGGACGGCTTCCGGATCGACACCGTCAAGCACGTCGACATGGCGTTCTGGCAGCAGTGGGCGCCCGCGCTCAAGGACTTCGCCGCCAAGCAGGGCAACAAGAAGTTCTTCATGTTCGGCGAGGTCTACTCCGGCGACCCGGCGATCACCTCGCCGTACGTCACCAAGGGCAAGCTCCAGGCCACCCTGGACTTCCCGTTCCAGGGCGCCGCCCGCAGCTACGTCTCCCAGGGCGGCTCGGCGAAGAACCTCGCCGACGTCTACGGCCAGGACTACCGCTACACCACCGCCGACACCGACGCGTACGAGCTGCCGACCTTCCTCGGCAACCACGACATGGGCCGGTTCGGCTCCTTCCTGCTCGCCGACGACCCGGGCGCCGACGAGGCCACCCTGCTGAAGAAGGACCGGCTCGGCAACGAGCTCCAGTTCCTCACCCGCGGCCAGCCCGTCGTCTACTACGGCGACGAGCAGGGCTTCACCGGCGCGGGCGGCGACCAGGACGCCCGGCAGGACATGTTCGCCTCGAAGACGCCCTCCTACAACGGCGACCGGGTGCTCGGCGGCCCCTCCGGCCCGGCCGACCGGTACGGGCAGGGCGGTGGGCTCTACCAGGGCGTCGCTGCGCTGGCCAAGCTGCGCCGCGACAACCCGGCGCTTGCCGACGGCGCCCAGATCGAGCGCTACGCCGCCGACGGCGCGGGCGTGTACGCCTTCTCCCGGATCGACGCCGGGCAGCAGACCGAGTACCTGGTGGCGGTCAACAACGCCGCCGAGGCGAAGACCGTCACCCTGGACACCTTCTCCGCCGGGATGGGCTTCGACCGGATCTACCCGTCGGCGGGGGAGAAGACGACCTCCGGTGCCGACCGCAAGGTCACCGTGACCGTGCCGGCGCTCTCCTCGGTGGTGTTCAAGGCGGGTGCCGGGCTCGCGCCCACCACGGCGGCGCCGCAGCTCTCCGTGCAGCCGCCGGCCGACGGTTCGAGCGGCACCGTCACCGTCGGCGCCACGACCGGCGGGGGCGGTTTCAACCGGGTCACCTTCGCGGCCCAGATCGGCACCGGGCCCTGGCAGACCCTGGGCACCGCCGACACCGGGAAGAACCTGGTCACCCAGGACCTGAGCGCCACCGCCCCCGGCACGGTCGTCCGCTACAAGGCCGTCGTCCAGGACTCCAGCGGGCGGCTGCGCTCCGCCACCGCGAGCTTCACCACCGGTGCCCCCGCACCCAAGCCGGTGCCCACGGCCGGCGCCCGCCCGTACGCCGTCGTGCACTACAACCGGCCCGACGGCGACTACGACGGCTGGAACCTCTACGCCTGGGGCGACCTCGCCGACGGCGAGGCCACCCAGTGGCCCGCCGGGCACGCCTTCACCGGTCGGGACGCGTACGGCGCCTTCGCCTACGTGAAGCTCAAGCCCGGCGCCTCGGACGTCGGGTTCGTCGTGGAGAAGAACGGTGTCAAGGACGTCGACGCCGACCGCCACCTCGACGTCGGCGCCACCGGCGAGGTCTGGCTCCGGCAGGGCGACCCGACCGTGCGCACCGCCGACCCGGGCCCGGTGAACACTCCGCCCGCCAACACCGCCGTCCTCCACTACAACCGGGCCGACGGCGACTACGACGGCTGGGGCCTGCACGACTGGACCGGCGCCGCCACCCCCACCGACTGGGGCAAGCCGCTGATGCCGGTGCGCCGCGACGCCTTCGGCGCCGTCTTCGAGGTGCCGCTGGCCCCCGGCGCGACCAGCCTCAGCTACATCCTGCACAAGGGCAACGACAAGGACCTGCCCACCGACCAGTCCCTGGACCTCGCCGTCGACGGCCGCGAGGTGTGGCTGCTCGGCGGCCGCGAGGGCCACCTGCTGCCCCAGAACGCCGCCGCCTCCGCGCAGGTGGACCTCGGCACCGCCAAGGCCCAGTGGATCGACGCCAGGACCGTCGTCGTCCCGGCGGCCTACGGCGCGGGCGACGCGGCCCTGGCCGGCGGCACCAGCGCCCAGCTGGTGTACGACCCCGAGGGCGGCATCCGCGCCGACAAGGGCGTGCTGACCAAGCCCGGCCGGTGGATCCGGCTCAACGCCGTCCAGAGCGGCCTGACCGCCGCGCAGAAGGCCGCGTTCCCGCACCTGGCGGGCTACCGGGCCTTCACCGTGGACGCCCGGGACACCACCCGCGTCCCGGCCGCGCTGCGCAGCCAGTTGCTGTTCACCGAACACCTGCCCAGCGGCGCCGTGCTGGCCGCCACCGGCGTGCAGACCCCCGGCGCGCTGGACGACCTGTACGCCCGCCGCACCGGCCGGGTGGACTTCGGCCCGGCCTACTACCAGGGCAAGGTGGCGCTGTCGGTGTGGGCGCCGACCGCGCAGGAGGTGTCCGTCCAGGTCTTCGACGGCGCGACCGGCGGCACCCCGAGGACGCTGCCGCTGAAGCTGGACGACGAGACCGGCGTCTGGGAAGTCGTCCGCGACAAGGGCGAGTTGGACGGAAAGTACTACCTGTACCAGGTGAAGGTCTGGGCGCCCTCGGTGCAGCAGGTGGTGGTCAACACCGTCACCGACCCGTACTCGGTCGCGCTGTCCACCGACTCCGGGCGCAGCCTGGTCGCCGACCTCGCCGCCAAGGAGCTCAAGCCCGAGGGCTGGGAGGAGCAGACCGTCCCGAAGGCCGTCCCGCCGGCGCAGCAGCAGATCCAGGAACTGCACGTCCGGGACTTCTCGGTGGAGGACGGCAGCGTCCCGGCCGCCGAGCGCGGCACCTACCTGGCGTTCACCGAGTCGCAGTCGGCCGGCATGCGGCACCTGCGGGAGCTCGCCCGGGCCGGGGTGACCACCATCCACCTGCTGCCGACCTTCGACATCGCCACCATCCGGGAGAACCGGGCCGACCAGAAGCTGCCGGCCTGCGACCTCAAGTCCCTGCCCCCGGACGGCCCGAAGCAGCAGGAGTGCGTGGCGGCCGTCGCCGCCGACGACGCGTACAACTGGGGCTACGACCCGTTGCACTACACCGTGCCGGAGGGCTCGTACGCCACCGAGCCGAACGGCACGGCGCGCACCGTCCAATTCCGGCGGATGGTGCAGGCGATGCACGAGGCCGGGCTGCGGGTGGTGCTGGACGTGGTCTACAACCACACCGCCGCCAGCGGCCAGGCCGAGCACTCGGTGCTGGACAAGGTCGTCCCCGGCTACTACCAGCGGCTGGACGACAACGGCAAGGTCACTGCGGACAGTTGCTGCGCCGACACCGCGCCCGAGCACGCCATGATGAACCGGCTCGTGGTCGACTCGGTGACCACCTGGGCCCGCGAGTACAAGGTCGACGGCTTCCGCTTCGACCTGATGGGCCTGGACCCGAAGTCCACCATGCTGGACGTGCAGGCCGCGCTGCGGAAGATGACGCCCGCCTCGGACGGCGTCGACGGGAAGAACGTCTTCCTCTACGGCGAGGGCTGGAACTTCGGCGTCGTCGCGAACGACGCCCGGTTCGAGCAGGCCACCCAGCTCAACCTGGCCGGCACCGGCATCGCCACCTTCGACGACCGGATCCGCGACGCCGCCCGCGGCGGCAACTTCATGCTGAACTCCGCCCCGCAGCAGGGCTTCGCCTCGGGCCTGTACACCGACCCCAACGGCTCGCCCGCCAACGGCACCCCGCAGGAGCAGAAGGACCGGCTGCTGCACCAGATGGACCAGCTGAAGGTCGGACTGACCGGCAACCTGGCCGGCTACTCCTTCACCGACAGCTCGGGCCGGGCCGTCACCGGCGCGCAGGTCGACTACAACGGAGCCCCGACCGGGTACGCGGCCAAGCCGGGCGAGGCGGTGGAGTACGTGGACGCCCACGACAACACCGACCTGTTCGACGCGCTCGCGTACAAGCTGCCGACCGGCACCGCGCCCGCCGACCGGGCCCGGATGCAGGCGCTCGGGCTCTCGCTCACCGCGCTCACCCAGGGCGCGGGCTTCGCCCAGGCCGGCAGCGACCTGCTGCGCTCCAAGTCGCTGGACGCCAACTCCTACGACTCGGGCGACTGGTTCAACGCCATCCACTGGGACCCGTCGCAGGGCAACGGCTGGGGCCGCGGCCTGCCGCCGGCGGCCGACAACAAGGAGATGTGGCCGACCGCGCAGTCCCTGCTGGCGAACCCGCGGCTGACCGTGGGGGCGGCCGAGATCCGCGCGACCTCCGCGCAGTACCAGGAGTTCCTGCGGATCAAGCGCTCCTCGCCGCTGTTCTCGCTGCCCACCCTGGCCGCCGTCCAGCAGCGGCTGTCCTACCCGCTCTCCGGCACGCCCGGTGAGACGCCCGGGGTGATCACCCTGCACCTGGACGGCACCGGGCTGAAGGGGGCCGAGAAGGGCGTCACCGTGGTGTTCAACGCCACGCCGACCGCGCAGGCGCAGACCGTGGCGGCCCTGAAGGGGACGGGCCAGGCGCTGCACCCGGTGCAGGCGGGCGGCGCGGACGCGGTGGTGAAGCAGTCCGGCTTCGACGCCGCGACCGGCACCTTCACCGTGCCGGGCCGCACCGTGGCGGTGTTCGTCCAGGGCTGATCGACGAACGCCGGAACCCCGTGGTCCCGCACCGCCGCCGTGGCGGTGCGGGACCCGTTTCGTTTTGGCCGCCCGGTGGCCGGAAAGCGCCGATGGCACGGCCGGAAGCGCGAGGTGCCGCCCCCGCCCGTCGCCGGCGGCCACCGGGTGGTGCGGGCGGGGGCCCTGAGTGCTGGTCAGTGACATCCGGAAGTGATCGAACATTGTCAGGATCATGAAAATCGTGTTCATGAGTTCTCAAAGGGGTAACACAACTGATGAACAGTCATGCATACGGTTTCGGTAATGAATCGGCCATTCCGTGGCATGCATCTGTCATTAACGAGTCGTTTGCTGCCACGATTCCTGCGGCTGCAGACGAGGGGGCCCCACCCCCCGGTGCAGCTGACCAGTTCAGGCGAAGCGCGTCCCAAACCTGCAACGACTTGTGAGCACCGCAACCGCACCCCCGTCGCACACCGAGGGCGGGGGCCCCCACTGCGCCGCAACCCTGCGGCCCAGGTTTCTCTCCACCGCGTGCGAACCCGCACCGGTCGGAAAAGGAGTCCGCATGTCCCGTTACGCTCACGCCCGGAAGGCCGCGGTTGTCATGGCCGCCACCACCGCGCTGCTGGTGACCGGCATACCGGTCATCGCGCAGGCCGCGACGCCCGACGCCCCGTCCGCCGTCGCCACCGCGCAGTCGGCCCGGGCCGCGCTGATCGCCTCCGCGAACCAGCAGTCCGCGTCCTTCGCCCAGGCCCTGGGCCTGAGCAGCCAGGAGAAGCTGGTCACCAAGGACGTCGTCCAGGACACCAACGGCGGCCGCCACCTGCGCTACGAGCGCACCTACGCCGGGCTCCCGGTGCTCGGCGGCGACCTGATCGTCCACCAGGACGCCGCGGGCGCCACCAAGAGCGTGACCAAGGCCAGCGAGGCCAACCTCAGCGGCGTCGACACCACGCCGGCCCAGGCCGCGCCGAAGGCCCAGGCCGCCGCGCTCGCCGCCGAGCAGGGCGCCGCCGTCGACACCGCGCCGCGCCTGGTCGTCTGGGCCGCCGACGGCACCCCGAAGCTCGCCTGGGAGACCGTCGTCTCCGGCCGCGAGTCCGACGGCACCCCGAGCAAGCTGCACGTGGTCACCGACGCCACGACCGGCGACGTGCTCAGCAAGGCCGACGGCATCAAGCGCGGCTCCGGCAACGGCGTGTTCGTCGGCAACGTGCAGCTGACCACCGCCCAGAGCGGCTCGACCTACTCGCTGAAGGACGCCACCCGCGGCGGCCAGTACACCACCGACATGAAGAACGGCACCTCCGGCAACGGCACGCTGTTCAGCAAGTCGAGCGACACCTGGGGCAACGGCCAGGCCAGCAACCGCGAGTCCGCCGCCGTGGACGCCCAGTACGGCGCGGCCGCCACCTGGGACTTCTACAAGAACACCTTCGGCCGCAACGGCATCCGCAACGACGGCGTCGGCGCCATGAGCCGGGCCCACTACGACACCGGCTACGTCAACGCGTTCTGGGACGACAGCTGCTTCTGCATGACCTACGGCGACGGCTCGGGCGACACCCACCCGCTGACCGAACTCGACGTCTCCGGCCACGAGATGAGCCACGGCGTCACCTCGGCCACCGCCAACCTGAACTACTCGGGCGAGTCCGGCGGCCTCAACGAGGCCACCTCGGACATCTTCGGCTCGATGGTCGAGTTCTACGCCAACCTGCCCGCCGACAACCCGGACTACCTGATCGGCGAGCTGATCGACATCAACGGCAACGGCACGCCGCTGCGCTACATGGACAAGCCGTCCAAGGACGGCACCTCCGCCGACTCCTGGTACTCGGGCGTCGGCAACCTGGACGTGCACTACTCGTCCGGTGTCGCCAACCACTTCTTCTACCTGCTGGCCGAGGGCAGCGGCGCCAAGGTGATCAACGGCGTCAGCTACAACAGCCCGACGGCCAACAACATCACCGTCACCGGCATCGGCCGGGACAAGGCGCAGCAGGTCTGGTACAAGGCGCTGACCGCGTACATGACCTCCACCACCAACTACGCGGCCGCCCGGACCGCGACCCTGAACGCGGCCACCGACCTGTACGGCGCGAACAGCGCCGAGTACAACGCGGTCGCCACCGCCTGGGCCGCCGTCAACGTCGGCTCGCTGCCCAACCCGGGCGGCATCACCGTCACCAGCCCGGGCAACCAGTCCACCGCGGTCGGCGGTGCGGTGAACCTCCAGATCAAGGCCTCCGGTGGTACGGCGCCGCTGTCCTACAGTGCCTCCGGGCTGCCGGCGGGGTTGGCGATCAACGCTTCCACGGGTGCGATCACGGGTGCCGCGACGACGGCGGGTTCGTCGAGCGTGACGGTGACGGTGACGGACTCGGCGGGCAAGTCGGGTACGGCGAGCTTCACGTGGACCGTGACGGGTGGTGGCGGTGGCACCTGCACGCCGGCGCAGCTGCTGGGCAACCAGGGCTTCGAGACGGGTTCGGCGGCGCCGTGGACGACCAGCTCCGGTGTGGTGGACAACAGCTCCTCGCAGGCGGCGCACGGTGGTTCGTGGAAGGCGTGGCTGAACGGCTACGGTTCCTCGCACACCGACACGCTGTCGCAGACGGTGACGATTCCGGCGGGCTGCAAGGCGACGCTGAGTTTCTGGCTGCACATCGACACCGCGGAGTCGGGCAGCACCGCGTACGACAAGCTGGCCGTGTCGGTGAACGGCACCACGCTGAAGACGTACTCCAACGCGGACGCCGCGGCCGGGTACCAGCAGCGCACCTTCGACCTCTCGTCCTACGCGGGCCAGACGGTCACCCTGAAGTTCACCGGCACCGAGGACGCCTCGCTGCAGACGAGCTTCGTGATCGACGACACCTCCGTCCAGACCGGCTGAGGCCGGACCGGGTCCTCGCGGGCCCGGTGAACCAGGACAGGTGAGGGGCCCGGCGGCTACGGCTGCCGGGCCCTTGTCGTGCGGGTGAGCCCAGCCGTGCAGAAACGTTCCTCCCAGGCCCTTGACGCTCTCTCCTGGCGGCCCTAGGTTCAGCGCTGCAAGTTTCCGGCAAGTTACAGAAACTTCCTGCATAGCTCAACCTCCGGCTGCCCCACCCCAGCCACCCCCCAGGAGACGACGTGGTCACCACCGCCCCCACCCGCCGGACCGCCCGCGCGGCCGGCGCGCTCGCCGCCTCGGCGGCCCTGGCGCTCTCGCTCGCCACCTCCCTCGGCGCCCCCGCCGCCCAGGCCGCCCCACCCGCCGACAACGGCAAGGACGTCACCGCCACCCTCTTCGAGTGGCGCTTCGACTCGGTCGCCCAGGCCTGCACCTCGACGCTCGGCCCGAAGGGCTACGGCTTCGTCGAGGTCTCGCCGCCCCAGGAACACATCCAGGGCCCGCAGTGGTGGACCTCCTACCAGCCGGTCAGCTACCGGATCGCCGGGCGCCTCGGCGACCGGGCGTCCTTCAAGGCCATGGTCGACACCTGCCACGCCGCCGGGGTCAAGGTCATCGCCGACGCGGTCGTCAACCACATGTCGGCCGGCTCCGGCACCGGCACCGGCGGCACCGCGTACACCAAGTACACCTACCCCGGCACCTACCAGGACCAGGACTTCCACTCCTGCCGCCAGCCGATCACCAACTACCAGGACCGCTCCAACGTGCAGAACTGCGAGCTGGTCAACCTCGCGGACCTCGACACCGGCAGCGCGTACGTCCAGCAGACCATCGCCCGCTACCTGGACGACCTGGGCTCCCTCGGCGTCGACGGCTACCGGATCGACGCCGCCAAGCACATCGCCGCCGGCGACCTCGCCGCGATCAAGGCGAAGACGGCCAACCCCAAGGCCTACTGGGTGCAGGAGGTCATCTACGGCGCCGGCGAACCGATCCAGCCCACCGAGTACACCGGCACCGGCGATGTCGACGAGTTCCGCGTCGGCACCGACCTCAAGCGGATGTTCACCAGCGACAAGCTCGCCAACCTGGCCGGCTGGGGCGCCTCCTGGGGCTACCTGCCGAGCGGCCAGGCACGCTCCTTCGTCGACAACTGGGACACCGAGCGTAACGGCTCCACCCTCAACTACACCTACGGCAACACCTACACGCTGGCCAACGTCTTCCTGCTCGCCTCGCCGTACGGCGCGCCCAACGTCTACTCCGGCTACGCCTTCACCAACAACGACGCCGGCCCGCCCAACGGCGGCACCGTCAACGCCTGCTACCAGGACGGCTGGAACTGCACCCACGCCTGGCGGCAGATCGCCAACATGGTCGGCTTCCGCAACGCCGTCGCGGGCACCGGCGTGACCAACTGGTGGTCCGACGGCAGCAACGCGATCGCCTTCGGCCGCGGCAACAAGGGCTACGTCGCGCTCAACCACGAGAGCGGCCCGATCACCCGGACGTTCCAGACCGGGCTCGCGGCCGGCACCTACTGCGACGTCCAGCACGGCGACCCGCAGCCGGGCGGCGGCTGCACCGGCCCGACCTACCAGGTGGGCGCCAACGGGCAGTTCACCGCGACGGTCGGCGCGGGCGACGCGATCGCGCTGTACGTCCCGGGCGGGGCGGCCAGCACCTCCGGCGCCTCGTTCAACGTCAACGCGACCACCGTCAACGGCCAGAACGTCTCCGTGGTCGGCGACATCGCCGCGCTCGGCGGCTGGGACCCGGCCAAGGCGCTGCCGCTCTCCTCGGCCGGCTACCCGGTCTGGTCGCTGTCGCTCGCGCTGCCGGTCGGCACGGCCTTCCAGTACAAGTACGTCCGCAAGGACGCGAGCGGCGCGGTGACCTGGGAATCCGGGGCCAACCGGACGGCGACCGCGCCGGCCTCGGGACTGGTCACCCTGAACGACACCTGGCGGCCGTAGCGGCCGTGGCGGAGGTGGCTTCGCCGGCGTTCCTCGGCGCGGTCGTAGCGTCCTCGGTGCCCGTGGCGCCTCCGCGCCGCCCTGGGACCCTCGTCAGCCTGGCCTGACGGGGGTCCCTCGTGCGGGTGGCCGCGCCGGGTTAAACCTCGGCTGGCGCGGTGACGCTGACACCATCGCGGGATGAGAGCCACCCCCCTCGTCCTCGACCTCGAACTGTGCGGCGGCCGCTGGGACGGCCACCGCAAGCGCGTCAACGCCGATGCCCCGCCGCCCGCGCTGCGGATGCTGCTCCGGGCCCGCCTGCCCGCCGCCGAGAGCGGCGAGTACTGGCCGACCACCAGCGTCTACCGGCTGCACGAGGACGGCGGCCCGCTCCGCTACCGCTACTCGCACGACGAGTGACCGCCGCAGGGCGCCGAACTCCCTGCCCGGGAAGCGAGGTTGGGTTAGGGTGAGGATATGGTTGCAAACTGCAAGGAAGAAGTGGCCGTGAACGAACCGGAGTTCGTCAGCGCTCCCGCCCTGATTCTTCAGTCCCTCGCCGCCGACCCCGACCGACGGGCCATCACCACCGCCGACGGCATCGAGCTCACCGCCGGCGACTTCGCCGCCGCCACCTACCGCCTCGCCCACGAGCTCATCGCCCGCGGGGTGGTGCGCGGTGACACCGTGACCCTGCTCACGGGCAACACCGCCGAGGCGCTGAGCGGCCGCTACGCGGCAGGCCTCGCGGGGGCACGGGTGGTGAACCTCTACGACGGCATGAGCGCCTCGACACTGGCCGAGATCGCGACGAGCGTCGACACCGCCGTCCTGCTGGTGGACGCCGAACGGTACCCGGTGGCCGCCGAATTGCTCCCCCTGGTCGACGTGCCGACCGTCCTCACCCTGGGCCCGGGCCCGGCCGCGATCGGTCCGGACGTGATCGGTCCGGACGTGATCGGTCCGGACGCGATCGCCGCCTCCGCCCACCGGCCCGCCGAGCCGCCGGCCGTCCGGGTCGGCCCGGACGACGACTGGGGCATCCGGCACACCGGCGGGACCACCGGAATCCCGAAGGGCATCCGGAGCCTGCACGGCGCCTACCGGATGGTCTTCGACGCCCCCGGCCGCACGGGCGGCGACGAGTCCGGCCGTACGGCCGGCGACGCGCCCCGCTTCCTCGCCGCCACCTCGCTCGCCCACCTCGCCGGGCTCCTCTCCGACCTGACGCTCCACCACGGTGGTTCGGTCGTCCTCCAGCGGTCCTTCGACCCCGGCGACGTGCTGGCCGCGATCGAGCGCGAGCGCATCACCGACCTCTGGGTGCTGCCGCCGCTGCTCTACCAACTGCTCGACCACCCGGCGATCGGCCGCACCGACCTGTCCAGCCTGCGCCGGGTCTCGTACGGCGGCTGCGCGGCCTCGCCCACCCGGGTGCGCGAGGCGCTCAAGGTGTTCGGGCCGGTCCTGGTGAGCGGCTACGGGCAGTCGGAGGCGCAGAACATCTGCATGCTCGCCCCGCACGAGCACGACCGGGTCGGGAGCGGCGGCCAGATCTCGGTCGGGCGGCCCATCCCGGGCGTCGAGGTGGTGATCCGGTCCGCCGACGGCACCGAGCTGCCGACGGGGGAGCAGGGCGAGATCCACGTCCGCTCGGCCACCGTCATGGCCGGGTACTGGAAGCGGCCCGATCTGACCGCCGAGGTGCTGCACGACGGCTGGCTGCACACCGGCGACATCGGCTACCTCGACGCGGACGGCTACCTCTACCTGGCCGACCGGCTCAAGGACAAGATCATCGTGGTCGGCGGGCACGTCTACCCGTCCGAGGTGGAGGACCTCCTCCTCACCCACCCGGCGATCGCGCAGTGCGCGGTCTTCGGCGTGCGCGACGCACAGGAGGCGGAGCACGTCCACGTCGCCGTCGTCGCCGCGCCGGGGCAGCGGCCGGAACTGGACGAGGTCCGCGCGTTCGTCACGACCCACAAGGGGCGGATCTACGCGCCGGAAGCCCTGCACCTCGTGGACGGGATCCCGCTGACGTCGGTCGGCAAGCCGGACAAGAAGCGGCTGCGCGAGGCCGTGGCGGGCTGACGGCGGGAGCTGCGAAGGGCGCGCACCAGGGGGTGTCCGGCGCCGGCGCGGCCCGGAGCAAGATCCGCCGCCCTAGCCCCGCCCGACGTACGGCATGGCGGTCGCCATCACGGTGGCGAACTGCACGTTGGCCTCCAGCGGCAGCTCGGCCATGTGCCGGACGGTGCGCGCCACGTCGGCCACGTCCATGGTCGGCTCGACCGCGATCCGCCCGTCCGCCTGCCGCACCCCGGCGCTCATCGCGGCCGTCATGTCGGTCGCCGCGTTGCCGATGTCGATCTGCCCGCAGGCGATCCGGTACGGGCGGCCGTCCAGCGACAGCGACCTGGTCAGCCCGGTGACCGCGTGCTTGGTCGCGGTGTACGCGATCGAGTGCGGGCGCGGGACGTGCGCCGAGATCGAGCCGTTGTTGATGATCCGGCCGCCCTGCGGCTCCTGCGCCTTCATCTGCCGGAACGCGGCCCGGGCGCAGAGGAACGCCCCGGTCAGGTTGAGGTCGACCACCGCCCGCCAGGCCTCGACCTCCAGGTCCTCCACCGGCACGGCCGCGCCGAAGGTGCCGGCGTTGTTGAACAGCAGGTCCACCCGGCCGAAGCGCTCGGCGGCCCCGGCGAACAGCGCGTCCACCGCCGCCGGGTCGGTGACGTCGGTCGGCACCACCGCGGCCGGCGTGCCGCCCAGCCGGGCGGTCTCCCGCAGCGGCTCGGCCCGCCGGCCGGCCAGCACCAGGCGCCAGCCGGCCGCGGCCAGTTCGACCGCCACGGCCCGGCCGACGCCGCTCCCGGCTCCGGTGACGACGGCGATCTGCTGGGGCATGGCGTTCTCCTGGGTCTGCTCGGGTCGGGCCCGTCGGGTCGGGCCCGTCGGTCGGGCCCGTCGGGTCGGGTCCGTCGGTCGGGTCCGTCGGGTCGGGTCTGCTCGGGTCGGGTCCGTCGCGGTCGGGGCCGCTGGGGTCGGGGCCGCTGGGGTCGGGGCCGCTGGGGTCGGGCCGGTTCCGCCTGGCCGGTGGTCCACCGGGGGCCGGTCGCTCCGGGTGTGAGCCGATCGTTCCGGATGCGGGGGCCGCCGTCACTGGTCGAAGGCCCCAAAATCCGCGCCCCCGGGCAGGCCGGAGACTGTGTTCCCCGCCGTCCGGCCCCCGCCGACCGGGGGGAGTGGTGAAGACCTTTACCTGATCGCGAACAAACATTGGATTCCCGGTGGCCGCCGCGCAACCGGGCCACCCCGGCCCACGTCATAAGATCGCAGGAAGGCGCACCACCGCGAGGGAGGGCGCGCCGCCACCCCGGGGACCGCGCCAGTGCCGCGCCCCCGGTCTGTCCGGCCCCACCGGGGGGCCACAGCCCGGTCAGACGGATCGGGCGTGACATCGGTCGGAGAGTCCTCACCGTGCTTAGGCAGTCGTCCCGTTCCCGCACCGTCCTGACCGGCGCCGCCGTGCTCGCCCTGGCCGCCTCGCTGGCGGCCTGCGGGAGTTCCGGCGGCGCGAAGGGGGGCGGCGCCCCGGGTGCGACCGGTACCACCGCCGCGGGCGGGTCGCCCAGCGCCGGTGGCGGCGGCACGCCCGCGCCCGCCACCGCAGCGCCCGCGGCCGCCACCGGGAAGGTGCTGATGCCCACCGGTCCGGCCGCCACCCTGAGCAAGGCCCGGGACACCTCCGCCGGTCCGATCATGGTGACCACGGTGACCGGCGCGAAGTCCGGCGTCTCCGGCAAGGTCTGGGTCTGGCTGCCGCCCGAGTACAACGACCCCAAGTACGCCAAGACCGGCTTCCCGGTGCTCACCCTCTTCGCGGGCGGCCAGAGCAACGGCTACAACACCTGGACCGACAACCAGCTGCCGATCCAGGAGGAGAACGAGCAACTGGTCAAGGCAGGCAAGTCCCACCCGTTCATCATGATCATGCCGGTGCAGAACTTCAACAGCGACGAGCACAACGCGCTGGACTGCTCCGACATCCCGGGCCAGCCCAAGATGGGCACCTGGATGTCCCAGGACCTCCCGGACTTCGTCCGCGCCAACTTCCGCACCGTGAAGGGCCGCGACGGCTGGGGCGTGATGGGCGCCTCCACCGGCGGCTTCTGCAGCGCCAAGCTCGCCCTCCAGCACCCGGACGTCTACAAGGCCGCCGTCCCGATCGACGGCTACTACGTTCCCGACTCGGGGCTGTGGAAGGGCCACGACGCCGAGCGGCAGGCCAACAACCCCGACGTGCTGGTCGCCGAGGGCAAGGCCGACGTGAAGATGCTGGTCACCGCGGGCGGCGCCAACCCGTACGAGACCAAGCTGGTCAAGGGCTGGGTCGCCAAGGCCGTCCCGCCGGTGTCGCTCGAGTACTACGAGCAGCCCGGGGGCAAGCACCTGACCTCGGACTTCAAGAAGATGATCCCGGACACGCTGCAGTGGTTCACCAAGAACCTGGCGGGCCCGGCGGCCGACTGATCCCAGCCGCACGGCCACCACCCGTGCGACGACCCGCACGGCCGCCCGTACGACGACCCGCACGCCGTGGGGCCCGGGGCCCCCCCCGCCCCCCGCCCCCCGGGGGGGGGGCCCCCCGCCCCGCCGCCCCCCCCCCCCCCCCCCCGCGGGGGGCCGGGGCCCCCCCGCGCCCCGGGCCCCACGGCGTTTCGGGCCCACGGCGTCTCGGCAGCGTCCGGGGACCGGGGCGGGTGATCGCGGACGGCGCTCGCGCAGCGCCGTTTCCCCCGCGGACATGCCTGTGACCTGCGCGTCAATCGGACATTGATTCACTTTTGATCGACTGTGAGCACCTTGGATGGGGCCGCTCCACCGGCTGGCCCCGCCCGCCCCACGACGTCGTGAAGAGAGTGCCATGCCGATCCATCTCCTGCCCCAGCCGTCCCCTTCCGTGCCCGAGCAGGCGGAGTCCGGGGCCGACACCCGGGGCGCGGCCGCGTCCGTGCGGGCCGTCGGCGAGGAGCCCGCGACGGCCCGCTTCGCCGGACTGCGGCTGGTGCACGCCGCGCTGCGCCGGGACCTCGCCCGGCTGCCCAACGCCCTGCGCCTGCTCCAGCCCGGCGAGGACGACGCGGGCGAGGCGCTGCTGCGGCACTGGAGCTTCGTGACCGCGATGCTGACCTGCCACCACGAGCAGCAGGACACCCGGATCTGGCCGATCGTGCGCCGCTTCGCCCCCGAGCTGCGGCTGCTGCTCAACTGGCTGGAGGCGGACCACCACAACCTCGACCACTCGTTCACCCGGGTCACCACGCTGGTCCGGATCGCCAGCCGGGACACCGGCAGCGCCTGGCCGGTGGCGTACGCGATGGAGGACCTGGCGGCCCGGCTGGAGACGCACCTGCGGATCGAGGAGCGCCAGTTGCTGCCCCGGATGGAGCGGGTGGTCCCGGAGGGCTCCCGGCTCGGCGGCCTGGGCGAGTTGATGGACCTGCTGCGCTCGGCGGACGGCCCGGGTGCGGCGGACGCGCTGGCCTGGCTGCTGGAGGGCGTGGAACCGGCGTTGGTCGAGCAGCTGTTGGCCGAGTGCGACGACGACGTGGCCCGCAACTGGCCGCACTGGCAGGCCACCTACCAGCGCTGCACGGCGCCGCTGTGGGGCCCGGCCGCCGGGTTGGGCAGCGGGTCGGGCAGCGGACTGGGCAGTGTCGCCGACTGACCGCCGGTCCTTTTCGCGGCCCGTCGATCTACGCGCGTGGCATACCCCTGAGGCATATGCCGAGCCTCCCCGGAAACGGATCGCGCAGCTCCAACTCACGTCGCCCCCTAGGGGATTCGACCCATCGCCCTCGGGGTCGCGGTCGTTCGGGCGCTCCGGGGCCGGCCAGGGGGCGCGTACCGCCGACGGCCGATGGCGGGGCGCGTCCGGCCGCCTACCGTCGACGCCATGACCACAGCGAGCACACCGCACTCCCGCCGAACCCCGGCCCGGCGCCGCTTCAGGCCCGCCGTCCGCCGTCCGGCGCTCCTCGCCGCCGGCGCCGTCCTGGCACTCGGCGCCGGACTGACCGCCTGCGAGGGCGGCGTCGCGCTCTGCCTCGACGACGACAGCTGCGACGTCGTCGTCCGCACCGACGACGCCGACGCCTCCAAGACCCTCCAGGTCTTCGGCGGCGACCGCACCGTGAAGATGACGGTCGGCCACATCACCGACAGCACGGTCGAGGTGGCGGTCGGCGACGACCGGCAGACCGTCGGCAAGGACGCCGAGACCGCCGTCGGCCAGGCGAAGGTCACCCTGCGCAAGGCGAACAAGGACGACCGCTACGCCGAACTGCGCGTCACCCGCGGCTGACACCGCCCGCCCGCCCGACGCCTCCCCGACGCTCACCCGCGCCCTGCCCGCGTCCCACCTGGGACTCCCCGGCGCCTACTCCGGCAAGCGGTTGAGCCACTCCAACGGAGCGACCCGGATCGCCGTGTGCGGCGAGCCGTCCCACTCCACCGGGAGCCCGACCGCCTCCAACGCGGCCACCACCGCCCGCCCGACCTCGCCCGTCCGCCGCTCCGACACCTCGGTGGCCTCCCCCTCCGCGTGGAACCCGCCGTAGCGCAGCATCAGGCCCTGCCCGTCGGCCGCCGTCTCGGTGTCCTGCTGGTGGAAGAAGACGAAGCCGCGCGAACCCTCGTCGGCCTCGCCGCCGATCTCCGCGTAGCCGCAGCCGGCGCAGCAGGTGAAGTCCATCGCCGCGACGACGCCCTCCTCCTCCAGTGCGTCGAAGGCCGCCGCCAGCCGGTCCACGTCCGTGGTCGCGGGCCAGGAGGCCTGTTCGGCCAGCCGTTCGTCCCACAGCGGAGCGACGATCCGCTCCGCCTCCTCCTGCGTCAGTCCCTGGTCGTCGAGGACCTCGACCAGGGACTCGGCTATCTCGGCTGGCTCCTGGAAGCCGCACCGGATCAACTCGCGGGCCCGCTCGCGGGCTTCGCGCAGTACCTCGGGGGTGGGGGCCGTCTCCTGGGTCATGCCCGCATCCTTGCACCCACCTCTGACAGCGCCCCCCTCCGCCGGTCGCCAGCGGTACCGTCCGCCGGTGGCCTCCCTCCTCCAACCCCGCCGATCACCCGGCTGCCGACCGCCGAACACCGCTACCCGGACCGGCTCGAACACACCGTCGTGCCCCGGCAGATCGGCTCCGCCATCGAGGAGTTCCGGGACGGGCCGCCACGGCAGCGGCCGCCACGGCAGTTCCCGCACTGACCGGCCGGGGGTGCGGCTCAGTCCGAGGCGAGCCGGAACTCCAGGTTCCCGAACCGGACCTGGTCGCCCGGCCGGACCCGCACCCCGCCCGCGATCCGGCGCCCGTTCACATGCGTGCCGTTGGTCGAGCCGAGGTCGTACAGCACCCAGCCGCCGCCCTCGCGCCGCAGTTCGGCGTGCTGCCGGGACACCGAGGCGTCGTGCAGCCGCAGCCCAGAGCCGGGGATCCGACCGATCGTCAACTGCCCGGCCCCGGTCTCCGGCAGGCTCAGCCCGGGCAGCCGTTCGGTGCGCCAGGCCCGGCGCAGCCGGTCCCCGAACGCCGAGACCCGGCCGACCGTCCGCAGCAGGAAGCGCTCGACCGGGTTCCCGGTCGGCAGCCCGGTCATCGCCTCGTCCAACTCGCCCCGGCTGGTGGCGTGCAGGACGATCTCCATCCGGCCGAGGAAGGTGTCGTGCGACAGCCGTCCGCTGCCCGCACCGTCCCTGAGCACCCCGAGCGCCTGGTCCCGTTCGGCGTCGGACGGGCGGACCGCGCCGGAGGGCCGGACGGCGCCGGTGCGGAACTCAGGAGACGTCATGGCCCGATTGTCGGTTCGGCCGGCTCGGACTGTCCAGATCACGCCGGGTGCCGGCGTGCGGTGAGTACGTCACTGCACTCCAGACGCCCGGTGTCCCACCGCGGTTCCGGGCGTCCAGGTGGCCGGGCGTCCGGGTGGTCGGGTGGTCGGGTGGTCGGTGGCCAGGGGGCCGGTGCGCGGGGTCAGCCCTTCCGGGCGGCCGCCAGGATCTTCTCGGTGGTGTGCAGGAACCGGGAGGTGACCGCACCCCGGTAGGCCTTGCCGAACAGTTCCCCGCTGACCCACTTGCCGTCCCGCAGGTGGACCACCACGTACGCGGCACCCGGATCGGCGCCGACCACCTCGTGGTCGCCCTTCGGCGAGGTGTGGGGGACGGCGAGGCCGGCGGGCAGCGGCTCGGAGAGGAAGGCGACGACCAGCCGGACGTCGGGCGTCACCTCGATCCCCTTGAACGGCTCGGCGGCGAGCAGCGCGGCCACCTCGTCGACCGTCCGCAGCAGCGTCGGCACCGGGTAGCCGAGGGACCGCTCCAGGTGCTCCTCGATGCGCCGGGTGAGGGCGGCGCGGTCCGGCTCGTCGGTGGTGAAGAAGACGTTGCCGCTCTGGATGTAGGAGCGCACGCCCCCGAGCCCCAACTCGGCGAAGAGCGCCCGCAGCCGCTCCATCTTCACGGTCCGGCCGCCGACGTTGACGGCCCGCAGGAACGCGATGTACGTGGTCGTGGTGGTCACCCCGCCAGTCTGGCACCGGGCGCCGGCCACCGACGCCCGGCGGTTGTCGGTGCCCGGTGCCAGACTGGCGCCATGGTCACCTGGCAGGATTTCGAGCAGCAGGCACCCGACCTGGCGCCCCTCGTGCGGGCCCGGTTCGAGGCCGCGAAGCACCACGTCCTGGCGACGCTGCGCAAGGACGGTTCGCCCCGGGTGAGCGGTACGGAGGTCGACTTCGTCGGAGCCGACCTGATGCTCGGGTCGATGTACGGCTCGGCCAAGGCACGCGACCTCCAGCGGGACGGCCGCTTCGCGCTGCACGCCCACCCGGGGGACGAGACCATGGCCGGCGGGGACTCCAAGGTCTCCGGCCGCGCGGTCGAGATCACCGACGAGGCCGAACTGTCCGCCTACGCGGCCGATCTGCCCGAGCCGCCGCCGACCGCCTTCCACGCCTTCCGGCTGGACTTGGAGCAGGTGGTGCACACCACCGTGGAGGGCGGCCACCTGTGGGTCCTCAACTGGCACCCGGGCCGGCCGGTGCAGCGGATCCAAGTGCACTGACCGGCCCCGGCACGACGTCCCTACGGCCGCCCTGACAGCAGTCCCTACGGCAGTCCTGACGGCAGTCCTACGGCAGGACGGATTTGACGGCCTCGGGGGTCCGGGCCACGAGGGCGTGGCCGTCGTCCGCGGTGATGATCGGGCGCTGGATCAGGATCGGGTGCTCGGCCATCGCCGCGATCCAGCGCGCCCGGTCCGCCGGCTCCCGGGACCACTTCCGCATCCCCAGGTCCTTGGCCACCTGCTCGTCGATGCGGGTGATGTCCCACGGCTCCAGGCCCAGCCGCTCCAGCACCTGCTCCAGCTCGGCCGCGGTCGGTGGATCCTCCAGGTAACGCCGTACGGTGTACTTGGCCCCGGCGGCGGTCAGCTGGCCGAGCGCCGACCGACACTTGCCGCAGCGCGGGTTGATCCAGATCTCCATACCGGCAACCCTACCGAGCCGCCCGCCGGCCGGGCGCCAACCCGCCCGGCCCGGCACCCCGGCCGCACGCGCACCCGGGTCGCCGCCGGCCCGGCACCCGGCCCGGCCCGGTACCCCGAACGGGTGGGAACTCCGCTGCACCCGCCAGTGGTTCACGAACCAGGAACGTGGCCTCTGGGAGGGGAACACCGGATGGACGGCGCGGCGATCATCGAGCAACTGCTGACCAGCGAGGGCCGGGCCGACCCGTACCCGCTGTACGCGCGGGCACACGCGCTGGGCACGGCGGCGCCCGCCGGGCCGGACACCTTCCTGGTGGCCGGCCACGCCGCGGCCGACAAGGTGCTGCGCACCCCCGCCTTCGCCGTCGCGACGGCCGACATGATGGCGGAGCTGACCCCGGACTTCGCCGAGCACCCGTCGCTGGCGCTGTTCGGCCGCTCGATCCTGCAGCGCAACGCGCCCGACCACCCCCGGGTCCGCTCGCTGATCGCCTCGGTGTTCACCGCCCGCCGGGTGGCCGCGCTGCGCCCGGCGGTGGAGGCGGCGGTCGACCGGCTGCTGGACGAGATGGCCGAGCAGGGCGCCGATGGCTCTCCGGTGGACTTCATGGACGCCTTCGCCTTCCGGCTGCCGGTCGGGGTGATCTGCGAACTGCTCGGCGTCCCCGAGCGGGACCGCTACCGCTTCCGCGACCTCGCCTCCGACCTCACCGTCGCCCTGGAGTTCATCAACGACCGCTCCGAGCTCACCGAGGCCGACGAGGCCGCCGACGAGCTGGCCGGCTACTTCACCGCGCTGGCCGCCGAACGCCTCGTCCGCCCGCAGGACGACCTGGTCACCGACCTGGCCAGGATCGCCGCCGACGACCCGGAGCGGCTCCCCGCCAGGGAGCTGCTGGCCAACCTGGTGCTGCTGCTGGTGGCCGGTTTCGAGACCACCACCAACCTGCTCGGCAACGGCCTGGCCCTGCTGTTCCGCCACCCGGAGGCGGCCGCCGGGCTGCGCAGCGGTGCGATCACCCCGGCCGGTTTCACCGACGAGGTGCTGCGCTTCGACTCCCCGGTCCAGCTCACCTCCCGGGTGGCGCTGGCCGAGGGCCTGGCCGTCGACGGCCTGCCCGTGCCGGTCGGCAACGTGGCGCTCCTGCTGCTCGGCGCGGCCAACCACGACCCGGCCCGCTACGACCGCCCGGAGGTGTTCGACCCGGCCCGCCGCGACAGCCAGCCGCTGAGCTTCGGCGGCGGCCCGCACTACTGCCTGGGCGCCCAGCTGGCCCGGCTGGAGGCCGAGGTCGCGGTGCCGGCCCTGCTCGCCCGCTTCCCCCGGCTCGCCCCGGGCGGCGTGCCCACCCGGCGGGACCGCCTGGTCCTGCGCGGCTTCGAGACCCTGCCGGTGACCGTCCGCTGATCACCGCCCGCTGGCCCGGCCGCCGACCTGCCCGCCGGTCCGTCCGCCGACCGGGGCCTTCGTCACCGTCCGCCGGCCGGTCCTGACACCGCGCTTCCGGGCCCGGGCGCCCCCGGAAACCGGGACGTTCGGCCGTTCGTGGGCGAGTCCTCCGTAGGAGAGCATGGAGGGACGAACCGGTCATACCGGACCGGTCGGCCAGGAGGTCTCCACCGTGCCCGTAGCACCCCGCCCGCCGCATCCGGCGGCCGTGGAACCCCGGGCACCGCGCTGGGTGCCCTGGCTCCCGGTGCTCCTGCTGCTGCTCGACCTGGCCGCCGAGGCGATCGTCCCGGACGCGGTCGCGGCCGGCTTCCTGCTGACCGCGCTGCCCGTGGTGGCGGCGTTCAGCTACGGCCCGGCGCTGACCGCCGCCACCACGGTCGGCGCCCTGGCGCTGCAACTGGTGCTGGCCATGCGGGCGGGCCACATCAACGAGCAGCACCACGTCTGGGTCTACATCGCCACGCTGCTCTCCGGGGTGATGGGCACCGCCCTGTCCTGGCAGCGGACCCGGCAGAACCGCACCCTGCTGCACGCCCGTACCGTCGCCGAGACCCTGCAGCGCACCGTGCTGCGCCCGGTGCCCGACCGGGCGGGCGGCCTGCGGGTGGCCGGCCTCTACCGCCCGGCCCAGGCCGAGGTCCTGGTCGGCGGCGACCTGTACGAGGTGTGCGACACCCGTTTCGGCGTCCGGGTGCTGCTCGGCGACGTGCGCGGCAAGGGTCTCGGCGCGGTCCGTACGGTGGCCGACGTGCTCGGCGCCTTCCGGGCGACCGCGCACGACACCCCCGACCTGGTCGACCTCGCCGACCAGCTGGACCGCGCCGTCCTGCGCGACGCCGCCGACCGGGGCGACGACGAACTGTTCGTCACCGCCGTCCTGTTGCAGTACCGGCCGGGCTCCGACTGCGTGGAGATCGTCAACCGGGGCCACACCACCCCGCTGCTGGTCACCGACCACACCATCACCCCGGTGTCCTGCGCGGACGAACTCCCGCTCGGCCTCGGCCACCTCGGGCCCCCTGACGAGCGCGGCAAGCCGACCGTCATCGCCCTGCCCCCGGGCCACACCGTCCTGCTCTACACCGACGGCGTGAGCGAGGCCCGCGACGTCACCGGCGCCTTCTACCCGCTGGCCCCCCGCCTGGCCGCCCTCGGCACCACCGCGCCCGACCGGCTGGTCTCCTTCCTGGCCCAGGACGTCCACGAGTACGCCGGCCTGCTCGCCGACGACCTCGCCGTCCTGGCGCTCACTCCGGAGCGCCCGTAGGCCTTCCCCGGTACTCCCGCCGCCGTGGCGCCGCCCGCCTCCAGCAACGCGCCAGTGGCGCCGCTGGGGGGCGGCGCCACTGGTGTCGGCAGGGTGTTCAGTTGTCCACCGTCGGGTCAGCTGTGTCGTCCGGGCCGCCGGTAGGCCACCGCGCACAGCGCCACACCGCCCAGGACGGCGAGGGAGCCGAGGGCCGCGATCAGCGCGTCGGGCGCCGAGCCGCCGGTGTTGGGCAGCGTTCCCCCGCTGGCCGACGGACTCGCGCTGTGGGTCGGACCGGTGCTCTGCGTCGCGGTCGGTGACGCGGACGCCGACGGCGAGGAAGTCGGCGAGGTAGTCGGCGAGGGAGACGACGTCGGGGACGGAGACGGGGACGGGGACGGCGACCCGGTGGGAGGGCTGTGCAGGATCACGCCCATGTCGAGGTCGAGGTCGCGTTGGCCCCCGCTGAGCGTGACGGTCTGGGTGATGCCGGTGGTCGGGTCGGCGTCCGAGTCCCTGGCCGGATCGGTGCCCGCGCCCCGCTTGGTGACGATGGCGCCGTCGGGCAGGGTGGACAGGTCGAACTGGACCGCGTAGCTGCCGTCGGGCAGGTGGTCGAAGAGGTAGTGGCCGCTCTGGTCGGTCACCGTGGCGACCGGCTTGCCGTTCTTGTCGCGGACGGGCTGGCCGTTGCCGTCGAGCAGCTTCACCGTGACGCCGGCGATGCCGGGGTCACCGGGCTTCTGGATGCCGGAGCCGTCCACGTCCTGCCAGACGAAGTCGCCGAGCGCGTTGTCGGACGGCTTGGTCTGCTTGACGGCGACGCCGACCTTGGCCGGCTCGGCGGGCAGCAGCTGGCGGCCGCTGGCGTCGGTGGCGGTGAAGGCGAAGCTGTTCCAGGCGTACTCCCCGTCGGGGGCGTCGACCGAGGCGACCATGGGCCAGGTCAGGGTGAAGGACTCGCCGGAGGGCAGACTGCCGGGGCGGCGGACCCGGAACCAGGTGGCCGTTCCCGGGCCGGGGAAGGTGCTGCTCCAGGTGGCGCTGCTGTTGCAGCCGGTCCGGTTGACCAGGGCGGCGTCGACGCACGGGTTGGGGTCGGTGGTGTACTCGATCACCACGGTCGGGTCGCTGCTGGTGATCGGCTGGCTCAGCGACGGGGTCCAGGCGCTGCCGCGCGGAGCGTCCTGGGTGAGGACGTAGTTGTCGCCCGGGGTGGGCAGCTTGTCGTAGGCGATGAAGTCGGTGACCGGGTCGGGCGAGTCGTTGCGGACGGTCATCCGGTAGGAGATCCGGCCGCCGGGGGTGGCGGTGCCGATGCTGACGTAGTCGGCGTCCAGGTCGCCCATGACCTCCTTGTACGAGCGAAGCACGCTCGGCACGTCCACCTGGATCCGGGAGGAGGCGTGGCACATGAGCTCGGAGGTGTCGCCGTTGCCGTTGAGGTCCAGCACGTCCGGCGTGCTGCCGCTGTCGGAGCCGGAGAACATGCAGGAGACCGGCGCGGTCGGCTGGTCGACGGTGACGTAGATGTCGTTGGTCAGCTCGCCGGAGCGGATGCTGCTGGCCACCTGGACGTCGAAGAGCATCCGGTAGGCCATCGCGTCGTGCAGGTACGTCATGTCGGGCGCGCCGGCCGGCCATTCCATCCTGACGATCTGGCGGCCGTCGGGGCCGGGGGTGACGGTGACCGACGCGGGGGCCTTGGCGTCCGGGTAGTTCGGGTCCGGGCGGGCGGAGCCGTCGACGTAGACGACGCCGGCCGGGAGCACGTCGTACAGGACGAGCGGGCGGGTCAGGTCGCGGCCGCTGCGGTTGTACGGGATGACCTGGAAGGTCGCCGTGCCGCCGGGCGCGGACAGCTCGCCGGCGACGGTGGTCTTGGCCGCGCCCAGGTTGGTCGCGGCGGTGACGGTGGTCGAGGCGCAGGCGTTGGCGGCGGAGGTGCTGGTGCCGTCGCTGGCCGTGGTGTCCAGACAGTTGGTCAGCGGGCTGGGGGCCGGGCGCCCGTCGTGGCCGGGGGTGACGACCTGGGTGACCACCTGCACCGAGTTGCCCGGGCTCCAGCCGGTCGGGATGGGGCCGTTCCAGGTGAACCTGAGGCCGTCGAGCCAGCGGCCGGCCGGGATGCCCAGCTCGTCGTTGGCGGGGTTGCCGGCGCCCTGGACGAAGGTGATCCGGCGGGCGCTGGATCCGTCCAGCGGGCTGGACGGGCTGAAGGTCTGCCAGGTCGGGTCACCGTCGAGCCGGTACTGCAGGGTGAGCGCGATGCCGGTCGGGTTCCACGGCTCGAACTGGAGCGACTGCGGGAAGAGCCAGTTGTACAGGCCGCCGGTGGTGCCGGCGCCGGGGTCGGTCATGGTCAGGCTGGTGGCCGGGCCGGAGGTGTTGGTGGCCGACAGGCTGAAGGAGTTGAGGTCGCCGGAGGTGACGCTGTCGCGCCACACCTTGCTGGCGGTCACCATCACACCGGTGGCCGGGGGCCGGAACTGACCGGTGGTGGTGCCGGCGGTGTCGAGCTGGCGCTCGGCGTCCGGGCCGATCGGGTCGCCGTACAGGTCCACGGTGTTGTCGGAGGTCGTCCCGTCCGGGAAGTCGGCCTCCGGGTAGTTGACGACCAGCACGCCCGGCAGCCGGCAACCGCCGCGGCCGTTGCCGGAGCGGAACTCCCCGATGTCGTAGCCCCAGGTGTTGGGGCCGGGCGCGACCTGGCTCCAGCCGGGCGAGCGGCCGGTGTCCACCACGGCGCCGGGCGGCAGGGTGTCCAGCAGCCGGCTGGTGTCCAGGTCGACGTTGGGCACGTTGTCGGTGGCGCAGGCACTGAACTGGTAGGTGACGGTGCGCCCGTCGCTGCTGGAGGTCTGGATGCCCTTGGTCACCGTGTACTGCGGCTGCACCTGGGCCCTGGTGTCGGCGGTGGCGCTCTGGCTGGGCTCGCCGGTGGCCGTCATGGTGGCCGAGTTGGTGGAGGCCGCCCCGTCGGGGGTGGTGAAGTTCGGGTACTTCATCGTCACCGTGATGGTGGCGGTGGTGCCCGGACTGAGGTCCTTGAGCCTGATGTCCATGGTGCCGCCCATCGCCCCCGCGTCGGGCACGGTGGAGGCGGCCTGGTCCACCGAGGAGGGGTCGGGCGTCCAGCCGACGAACTGCATGTTCGACGGCAGGGTGTCGGTGATCTGCCCGTTGGTGCACTCGGTGATGGAGCAGGTGTACCGGAGGGTGTAGGTGACGTTCTCCCCCGGGGAGGCGGTCGCCTTGTCGACGGATTTGGTGAAAGAGATCGCGGCGTGGGCCGGCGGTGCCAGCACACTGCTACTGAGCAGCGATCCGGCCAGCAGGGCCAGCACCGAGGCGATCCGCCCGGTCCGGAAGTGAATGCGCATTTCGGAAGTTCATCCGACCGTCTGACCGTCCTTCCCGCGACGCAACGCACAACGACGAACTTCCACCCGAACGGCCGCCCCCACCAAGAGGGCCCTGCCGCGCTCGAGAAGAGCACGACGGGGCCCTCGGCAACGTCATGTCCAGGCCGACGCCCGCGATTTAGAGGTCGTAGTACAGCTCGAACACGGCCATGACCTGCATGTATGCGCCTCTGGAAGGGGCCCGCTTCGCGCGCCTTGTCGAGCGAACGGCGACGCCTGGGAGGTCCTCCGGCGCAATGAGGACGGCGTGCTCCAGGTTCGCCACAGGGGCGACTGCGGACGCCCCACTCTGCCCGCCGCCGAGCGCGGCGAACAGGCCGTCGCCGCATGGAAGGAGGCGACCTGAGTGGAGGTGAAGGGCCCGGGAGGTTTGCGACGGATGGCTCTCGGTCGCCGGGCTGATCGCGATGTGCCTGGGCTCGCAGACCCAGCTGTGCCATCGGCTTCGACGGCACAGCGGGTGCAAAGGTGAACCTCGTCGCCTGTCCGAGCAGCACGATTACGCTGGGCCGGTCGACGGAATCCATCAGCCGGTCAAGGCCCCGACCGTACTGGTGTGGGGTTGGTTGAACGCTCATGCCCCTGTGCATGACTTCCCACCATCACCTTGAGGCGCCGAAGTTAGTGGCTGCGGTCATCGCCTCGCGGGGTGCCTGGCATGTTGAAGGTGAGGTTGGAGAAGTCTCGTCCCTGGACGATCGGGCCGCTCTGCGTCCCGCCGCTGATGGTGTTGTGGACGGAGGTAGCGGAATCGGTCGTTGTCCGGGCCCACCATTCATCGAGAAGCATGCGGAAGTCCGGGTCCAGGGCGGCTCGTACGCCGAGAGCGGTCGCCAACGCCTGGGCCCGCCCGGGGTCGGCGGGCACCGACTCCAGGGCCGCGAGTTCCACCTCGCCAGAGCTGATCCCGGGCACCTCCTCCTGCTCTCCGCCACGGCGGAAGGGGCGCCTTACCAATGTGGAGAGCCCCTGCCACGCCTGGCGGCCGGCCTCGCCGGCGACGCTGCCGGCGAGTGCCGTGAGGGCAGCGGCGGTGATCGGATCCACAGCAGTGCTCCTTCGTTCATTGATGTCGGTCGTTCACACCATAGGGAGAACCTGCCGGGGAGGCATGGGTTTCTCCGGACCGGGTCTGCGGATCGGTGAGACTCGGCCTCGAGCGTGCCGTCATCCTCCTTTATGGGTCCTAGTGTTGGCCCTATGTCTGAGGAGACGCGCAACAGCATGGACGGGCGGGCGGAGACGGTCGTCCAGGCCCGGAGCATCGGGGAGGTGCACTTCCACCAGCACGGTGGCGGCCCGGAGAGGTCGGCTACGCCATTTCAACTGCCGCCGGTCACCGTGCGGTTCGAGAACCGCAAGGTTGAGCAGGAGCGCGTCGTTCGGGCCGTGGCGGAGCACACCGAGGACGCCGGTCCGTTGATCGTGGCGCTCACCGGGATCGGTGGGATTGGCAAGACGGCCCTCGGGTACCAGTTGGCGCGCCGGTTCGCCGACCGGTTCCCGGACGGGGTGCTGCACGTCGATCTCGACGACCTGCGCCGGGAGGGCGTGGTGGATGTCGCGGATGCCGTCGGCGGCATGCTGACGGCCCTGGGGATTCCGCCCGAGTGGCTGGAGCACAGTGCCGCCGGGCGGTCGAAGCAGTACTGGTCGCAGACCCGGGACAAGCGGCTCATCGTCCTTGTCGACAACGCGCGGTTCGGCAGCGAGGTCCGGGCATTCCTGCCGGCCTCGGGCAGGAGTCTGGTGATCCTCGCGAGCCAGTCGCCGCTGCACGACCTCGACGGAACGGCCGCGGTGGAGGTGGCCGTGGGCCCGCTGTCCCTGGACGACGCGGTGCGCCTGCTCGGGAATATCGTGGAGGACCCGCGGCTGCAGGCCGAGCCGGATGCCGCCGCAGAGCTGGCCCGAGGTTGCGGGGGCCTTCCCGCCGCGTTGCAGGTGGCCGGGCAGTGGGTGCGCAAGTACCGTCGACGGAGCCTGTCCCGGCTGGTAGAGGAGCTGACCGCCGAGCTGCACGGGAAGGGGATTCCCATGGTCGAGGCCGTCTGGGACGCCGCGTACGAAGGGTTGGCACCGGATGCCGCCCGGCTCTACCGGCTGCTGCCGCAGCACCCCGCGCCCGCCCTCGGAGCGCTGCCGGCCGCCGCCTTGCTCGACAGTGCCCCCGACCGGGCCGCGGACGCACTGGAGGAACTGGAGGCCGCCGGCCTGCTGGAGTACCGGCCGGACGGGTACCGCATGCACGACCTCCTGCGTGGCCACGCCGAACGCCGAGCCCGGCAGACCGACCCGGACGGCAGGGCCAGGATGGCCGCCCGGCTGTCCGTCGCCAGGTGGTACCGAAGGCAGGCCGCCCGTGCGGACATCGCGGCGGCCGGCCGACGGATGACCTTCGCACCACTCGTGGACCCGATCGGCCCGGAGGTGGCCGACGTGGACTTCCCGGATGAGGCGGAGGCCTACCGGTGGCTGGAGTCGGCGCGGCTCGCTCTGTTCGGGTGTGTGCGGACCGCCGCCGAGGACGGACACCACGAGGACGCCTGGGCGCTCTGCGAGCCACTGTGGACCCACTTCCTCGACCATCCGCACTACGTGGACGTGATCGACGCCTTTCGGCTCGGGGCCGCCGCCGCCGATCGGGGCGAGTTCCTCCCGGCGATGGTCCGTATGCGGTGCCAGCTGGCCCGCCCGCTGTGGGAACAGGGACTTCACGAGGAGGCGGCCCGGCACATCGGTCAGGCGCTGCAAGCCTCGCGGATGTTGGGTGGGACACTCCCCGACCGGGCGCAGGAGCGCAAGCTGCAGGCGTCGGTCGTGGAGTTCAGCGGCCTGCTGAAGTCCGCTACCGGCGACCTGAGCGGGGCCTCCGCCGACTTCGAGGCGTCCAGGACGGTGCATGCGGAGATCGGGAACGACTACGGCGTGCTCCTCCAGACCTACCTGCTCGGTCGAACCGCCCTTACAAGCGGAGATGTCGAGAGTGCGGTTCGGCTGTTGGAGCAGAGCCATCGCATGGCGCGGGACCAGGGGCGCGGCCGGATGACCTCACGGTCAGGCTTCGAACTCGGGCGGGCGCTGCGGCTGTTGGGGCGCGCGCAGGAAGCGGAGGTACTGGTCCGCGCTGCCTTGGACGGTGCCCGCGCGCGGCGCTCGGGCACCGACGAGGTCCGGGTGCTGGAGGAACTTGCGGTCCTGGCGGAGGGGCGGGGCGACACCACCGAGGCCGAGCAGCACCGGGCCGCCGCCCGGCAGGTCCGGGATGGACACTGAGGAGGGGCCGAGGGCGGTCAGAGCTCGTGGTCGAGGTCCTCCACGGTGGGAGGGCACAGACGGACACGCACTGTGAGCGGCCCCGTCTCGCACTCAAGGACGACCGGGACGGCAGTTACCGCGGTGGCGGTCGTCGCGGCACCGAGCCAGGCGTGCACCGCCGAGACCACGGTCACCGGGTCGACGCGCGACACCCGACCCCCGGCCCGGTGGGGCTCCACCTGGACGCTGAACAGGCCGTGGACACGGTGCCTGATGAGGCACCGCTCAGAGGTCAGGACTGCGGCGACGGTACGGCAGAGCGGTGCCTCCTCCAGCATGCGAGCCGTCCATCCGACAGCCGTCCAGGTGGCTGGGGCCCGCCGCGGATCAGCCGTGCCCGCCGGGTCGGCCGGTCGGGCGCACCGCCACAACACGGCCGCGCTCTGCACCGCTCGCGGTCCGGACCCTGGATGCTCGGCCGCGAGGTGGTGCACCACCTCCTGGGTGTGCGGCGGGAAGCGCGCGACGCTGATCCGATGGCCGTCCGTCTCCACCCGGACGGCGTGCGCCACCGGCCGGCGGCCCACGTTGACGGGGGCAGCAAACGCCAGGGCCTCTGGAGCCGCAGCGATCGGGCGTAGACCGAGCAGCCGGTAGAGCAGCCGTTGCAGTCGCGGCAGAGCCTCGCCTCGTCGAGCGAAGGCGGCCTCGGCCACCGGGCGGGTGTCCAGCGCGGCGGCCTTCCGCAGGACCTCCTCCACCTGCTGCGCCTGGACGAGCCGGGGCGCCAGGGCGAGCAGCCGCGCCATCGGGCTCCCCGGGAGCAACTCGCTGCTGCCGTCGTACGCGCCCACGATCGAGCGGCCGATCGCGGCCGCGTACAGGGCGGTGGATCCGTGATCGGTGATCACGGCGTCCGCCGCGACCAGGAGCGCGGCCCACTCCTCGTACGGCCGGGACAGCACCAGCCCTGCGTCCAGGGCCGGGGCCAGTTGGCGGGACAGGTCGAACGTGCCGGTCCGGCTGTGCTCGTTCGGGTGCAGGACCAGGGCGACCTGATAGGCGTCCTGGGGCAGCAGGGCCATGAGCTCGCCGGGCAGCTCGGGGCGTCGGGAGAGGAGGGATTCCGGTCCCCATGTGGAGGTGAGCACGAGCAGTCGTCGCCGTCCGGTCCTCAGGGCGTCGCGGTAGTCCGTACGGTGATCGGCGGAGGCCAGGAATCGGTCGAGCGTGGGATCCCCGACCACCCTGGCCCGGCTGGCCAAGGAGGGGCAGTAGTGGGTCAGGAGGGCGACCTGGTCGTCATGGGCGAGGGCGTGCAGATCGGCCCAGGGGGTGCCACCGGGGAGCAGGTAGGCGGGGTCCAGACCGGACGGCACGTCTGGTGAACCGTCGTCGTCGACGGCCTTGTTGAAGCCCGCCCCGTGCGGGAGCAGGACCCGAGGGCCGGAGAGCTTACGTAGGTCGCCCTTGGGACTCGCGGCCAGGACCAGGTCGTGGTCGGCGCGGAGGGCTTCCTCCCACGGCACGGTCCGGGCACCGGACCGGTCGAGTGCGGCGAGAGCCTCGGCGTCGAAGTCGGAGCCCGGGGCGAGGGTGAAGCGGGTGGTGATGCGTGGATCTCCGAGGAATACCGGCAGCACCTCCAGAAGCCGGTGGAGTGCCCCTGCCGAGCGCACCGGGACCAGGACTGCCCGCTGCCCGCTGCCCGCTGCCCGCTGCCCGCTGCCCGCTGCCCGCTGCCCGCTGCCCGCTGCCCGCTGCCCGCTGCCCGCTGCCCGCTGCCGCAAACTGTCCACACTATCGGGCTGGATGGACCCGACGCAAGGGGGCCGAGGTGCGGCGGACTCAACTTCGTGGGCCTCGTGTGGCATGTCCCGATCGTATAGATCGAACCGTCGTCTTCCGGGCGGTCCTTCCAGTAACGTGATCTCGTAGGCGATCCGGAGAGGCGGTGGGCTGCGTGAACGGGCGGGAGAGCGCGGAGCACCCCGTGCCGCCGCACGTGATCAACAGCCTGCCGGGGACCGTGCACGGTCAACTCGCCCAGGTGGGCAGCGTCCATGGCGGCATCACCTTCAACTACCACTCGGCGCGGTCCCCTGGCGCGGAGCCCCGGCGTCCTGACCAAGTGCCCCGGCCACCGCGCCGCTTCGTCAACCGCGAGTGGGCTCTCGCAGAGCTGGATGGGGTGTTAGCCGCCGGTGAGGGTGCCCCGGGCTGTCCCGTAGGAGTGTTCAACGGTCTTCCCGGTATCGGGAAGACCGCTGCTGCCTGTCAGTGGGCCCACCGTCATCAGGATCGCTTCCCCGGCGGCCAGTTCTACGTGGACTTCGGGGCCCTGGGTGAAGGCGCCGGCGGGGACGTCTCGGAGGCGCTGGCAATGTGCCTGCGCGGCCTCGGCGTGTACGACCCCTATCTGCCGGCCAAGCTCGCCGACCGTGCCGCGCTCTACCGCACCCTGTCGGCGGACCGGCGGATGCTGGTGGTGCTCGACGATGTCAGCCACCCGGCCCAGGTCACAGCCCTGCTACCACAGGGAGCCGGCAGCGCGGTGCTCGCCACCAGTACCTGGCGGCTGGGGGAGCTGGCCCTCGATGGGGCGGCGCTGCTCCAGCTCGACGTGCTTGACCAGGACAGCTCGCTGGAACTGCTGGCCGCGCTCTGTGGGGAACGACGGGTCGAGACCGAGCCGGAGGCCGCGGCCGAACTGGTCGGGCTGTGCGACGGCTTGCCGATGGCGGTGCGGCTGTGTGCCGCTCGTTTGATGACCCACCGGCGATTGACGATCGGTTCGTTGGTCGGTGAACTGGCCGACGAGCGGAGCCGCTTCAGTCGGATCGCCGAGTCGTCCGGCCACGAGGAGCGCACCATGGCGGCAGCACTCGAACTGGTCTACCGGGACCTCCCCGCCACCGGGGCAGGGGTCTACCGGATTGTGGGCTGCCTCCCCAACCGGGCTTTCGACACCGCGCTGGTGGCGCTGGTCTCCGGGTACCCCCGGGAGGCTGCGCAGGAGGCACTGGACATCCTCGAAGCGGCGAGCCTGCTGACGGAGACCGAAGACGGCCGGTACGTGATGCACGGTCTGGTCCGTCTCCACGCGCGGGACATGGCCCGTCGGCTCGACCCGCCTGACACGGAGCGAGAGGTGGTCCGCCGGGTCAGCGGTCATTACCGCGCCCTGACTCTCCTGGCCGATCTCGCCGTACGGGCCGATCGGTTGAGGATCACCGAGCCCGCCGAGGTGTTCGGAACCGGTGGATCCGGAGCGCATGCCGACGATGCCGGGCCGTTCGGGACGTCGGGCAGTCCCCGACAAGACGCCCTGGACTGGCTGGAAGCCGAACGCGGTGACATCCTCGCCGTGCTCAGGGCTGCCAGGACGTTCGGCTTCGACCGCCAGGTGTGGCAGCTGGCGGAGGCGTTCACCGTGCTCTTCCTGCACCACCGACATCTGGCCGACTGGCGGGAGTCCCTGGAACTGGGGGCCGACGCCGCGGCGCGCGACGGACAGCCGGCAGCCGAGGCCAGGCTGCGAAGCCTGCTCTCCCGGCCGCTGCTCGACCTGGGCCGGGACGACGAGGCATGGACGCAGCTGGAGGCCGCGGACCAGCTGGCCGTGGAGTCGGGCCACCTCGTTCTCCAGGCCTCGGTGCAGGAGTTCCTGGGCCGATACTGGGACCGGCACGATCCGGCTCGCGCGATCGACGCGTACCGTGCCTCGCTCGCGCTCAACCTCCAGGCCGAGGAAGGTCGCGGTGCCGCCCTTGCCCGCTACTTCCTCGGCTGTGCCCAGAGCGCCGGCGGCGATCACGCCGCCGCTCTGGCCGGTCTTGCCGTGGCGATGGAGGACCTGCTCGCCCGGGGCGACACGCGGATGGCGGCGCGGGTGCTGGCGGACCTGGGCCGGACGAGGGCGCGGCTCGGGGACCGCGCCGGGGCGGTGGCCGACCTGCGACAGGCGGTCACCCGCTTGCACGGGGAGGAAGCATCCCATTACGAAGCGCGGGCGTTGGAGGACCTCGCGAACCTGCTGGACGACCCCGCCGAGGTTCGGGACTGCCTGCGCAGGGCGCTCGCGGTCTACGAGGAAGGCGGCAGTCCCCGGGCGGTGGAAGTCCTGTCTCGACTCGCGGGGAGCTGATCGACTGCTGCTGGGCAGTGCGTCCGGAGCCGCAACTCCTGGCCGAGCACTCCGTAACGCAGTGTCATCGTGATGCCGTTCGGTGGTACCCCAAGGCGCAGACAAGTGTACGTTGCCGCAGCGGCCGTTCCCGGGTCCGGGCACGATCCGGCGGTGGTGTTGACCTCGACCGTCCTGCCGTCGCGCAGGCCGACCAGGCAACCGTTCTCCACGGACACCGCTGCCAGCCTTGCACCGGGAAAGTCGGTCAGCAGCTCTGCGATCCGCCGCCTTCCGTCGACGGTGGCGAAGACGGACGAGCGGACCAGGATGGTGGTCGCGCTCTCGGTGAGCCGGGTGTCCGGCTCGTCCACGTCGCAGGCCAGGTGCCGGAACGAGTCCGCTGCCTCCGCCATCCCGTTGGCCAGTGTGGCGGGGAAGCGACGCAGGTCCACCTCGATCATGTCGGCCCGGCGCCCGATGACCGTGGTACGGACCAGCAGGGAGCGGGGCGGTGCGGCGCCCGGCGCCGGCAGCGGAAAAGCACGGGCGGTACGGGCGGACTGTTTGGGTCGGGCCAGACCGAGCAGGTGGTAGACCGTCTCACGGAGCCGGGGGAGTGCCTCACCAGGAGTGGCGAACGCCTCAGCGGCGACCTGTTCGTAGCGGTCCGGGTGGTGATCGGCGAGTGCCGCCTCAAGTTGCCCGGGCAGGGGCCGCGCGGTGTCCAGCCGCGGTGCCGCCGTACGCAGGGACCAGCCTGCTGTGCCGGGGACGGCCTCAGAGCCGAAGGCAGCGAGCAGCACGGGGCGTCCGATCGCTGCCCCGTACATGGTCACCGAACCGTGGTCCCCGATCACCAGATCCGAGGCGACGAGGGCTTGCTGCCAGCCGTTCGTCGGGTCGATGGTGGTCAGCCCGGCCTCCACCGCGGTTCGTTGGAGGACTCCGACTTGCCAAGCGCCGTGCCCGGACCACACATTGGGGTGCAGGACGAGTGCGACTCGGTACTCGTCAACCGGGAGCTGGGCCAACAGCTCGGCGGGCAGGCCCGGGTGGCGTCCGGCCAGTGACTCCGTGCCCCAGGTCGAGGTCACCAGAAGCAAGCGTTGGCCGGGCAGGACGCCCAGGGCGGACCGGTACCGTTCGCGCCATCGGCCGCTGGCGAGCAGCCGGTCGTAGCAAGGGTCGCCCACCAGGACGGTTCTGCCCGCCGTGCCGGGGTGGAAGGACGCCAGCTGGGCCGCCTGGGCGGGGTGTGACACCGCGAGCCAGGCCCGGCGGGCCTCCAGCAGCGTGTCCGGCACCAGACCGGACAGCCGAGTGCCTGCGCTGGCCGAGTCGGGGACTTGCTTCTGGAAGCCGATGCCATGGGGCAGGACCAGGACAGGGTATTCGCCCGGTGGGACGGTGAGGTTCTCGGAAGCGGAGATCACCAGGTCGGGAGCGCATTCGGCGAGCTGCGGCCAGGGCATGGTGCGGCAGCCCAGTGAGCGGAGCAGGTCGAGGACGCCGTCGTTGAAGGCTGACGTCGGGTCGTACGCGAAGACCACGGTGATCCGGGCGTCGTCGTGAAGTATCTCGGGGACCACGTCCAGGACACGCACGAGAGAGGTGACTGTCCGCGCGGCCACGACCACGGTCCGTTCGCCATCGAAGGTTCGCCAGCGGTCGGCACTCGGCCCTACGGGGACGTGAATGCGCTCATCGGGATCCATCGTGTACCTCCGCTTGACCGCAGGATCCCACAGAGCCGCTCAGGCGGCTCGCGGCTCGCGGCTCGCGGCTCGCGGCTCGCGGCTCGCGGCTCGCGGCTCGCGGCTCGCGGCTCGCGGCTCGCGGCTCGCGGCTCGCGGCTCGCGGC